>CAMCZF010000094.1 GCA_945885775.1 Rhodoferax sp. OV413
AGCTAACGCCCCAACCTGCTACAGATTGTACGGGGCTACTTGTGGTGGCTCAGGGCGTTGCTGACCAGGCGCGAGGTGATGTCCACGATCTGGATCATGCGGTCATAGGGCATGCGGGTGGGGCCGATCACGCCCAGGGTGCCGACCACTTGGCCGTCCACCTCATAAGGGGCACTTACCACCGACAGTTCTTCAAACGGCACCACCTGGCTCTCGCCGCCGATGTAGATGCGCACGCCTTCAGCGCGGCCGGCCACGTCCAGCAGGCGCATGAGCTGGGTTTTTTGCTCAAACAGGTCAAAAGCGCGGCGCAGGTGGCCCATGTCATGTGAAAAGTCCGACACCGCCAGCAGATTGCGTTCGCCCGAGATCACCACATCGCCCTCGGTTTCAGAGATGGCCTCGGAGCTAACCGCCACCGCGGCCTGCATCAGGCTGGCGATTTCGGAGCGCAGGCTTTCCACCTCGTGCTGCAGGCGCTCGCGCACCTGCTCCAGCGCCAGCCCAACATAGGGGCTGTTCAGAAAATTGGCGGCCTCTACCAGTTGCGCCTGTGAGTAGTCCACCTCGGTAAAGATGACGCGGTTTTGTACATCGCCCTCGGGCGAGACGATGATCACCAGCAACCGACGCTCAGACAGGCGCAAAAACTCGATGTGGCGAAACACCGAGGAACGGCGCGGCGCAATCACCACACCCACAAAGTGCGACAGGCTCGAAAGCAGGTTGGCAGCGTTGGAGATCACCTTTTGCGGTTGGTCGGGCGCCAAACTGTGCGCGCCAAACTGGCTGGGCTGCACGGTGAGCATGGTGTCCACAAACAGGCGGTAGCCGCGCGCGGTGGGGATTCGCCCAGCAGAGGTATGGGGGCTGACGATCAGGCCCAGCTCTTCCAAGTCAGACATGACGTTGCGGATGGTGGCGGGCGACAGCTCCAATCCGGATGCCTTGGAGAGCGTGCGCGAGCCCACGGGTTGCCCGTCGGCAATATAGCGCTCGACCAGCGCTTTCAACAACAACTTGGCCCGCTCATCCAGCATCGTCTCATTTTAGTGATGTAATTTGTGTATGAAGTCTCTATTCCGCCATGTGGCGCTGATTGGCAAGTACTTGACCGTGGCCTCAGGCGCGTCTGGCGCTTCATCGCGCCAGGCCATGGAGGACATTGCGCATTTTTTACATGCGCAGCGCTGCGATGTGGTTTTTGAGCACGACACGGCTCACAACATGGGCATCACCGGTTATCCCATGCTGGATGTGGCGGGTATTGGCGCTCAATGTGACCTTGCGCTGGTGGTGGGCGGCGACGGCACTATGCTAGGCATCGGCCGCCAACTGGCGCACCTGGGCGTGCCACTAATTGGCATCAACCAGGGCCGGCTGGGCTTCATGACTGACATTCCCTATGGCAATTTTGCGGCCACGCTGGCGCCCATGTTGAGGGGCGAGTACGAGGAAGACCACCGCAGCCTGATGCAGGCCCGCGTGATGCGCGACGGACGTTGCGTGTTCGATGCGTTGGCCATGAACGACGTGGTGGTGAATCGCGGCGCCACCTCAGGCATGGTCGAGCTGAGGGTCGAGGTGGATGGCCATTTTGTGGCCAACCAGCGCGCCGACGGCCTGATCATCGCCACCTCCACCGGCTCCACCGCCTACGCGCTGTCGGCAGGTGGGCCCATGCTGCACCCGTCTGTACCAGCCTGGGTGCTGGTGCCCATTGCGCCGCACACGCTGTCCAACCGGCCTATGGTTTTAGCCAACACCATGGAAATTGCGATCGAATTGGTCTCTGGCAAAGACGCCAGCGCCAATTTCGACATGCAGTCGCTGGCCTCACTGCTGCACGGCGACCGCATTGTGGTGACACGATCCGAGCACCACGCACGGTTTCTGCACCCACGCGGGTGGTCGTACTTCGACACCCTGAGACAAAAACTGCACTGGAATGAAGGAGCAGTCTGACCGTGAGCCTCAAGCGCCTGGCCCTTCGTGATTTTGTGATTGTGAGCGAGCTCGAGCTTGAGTTGGCCAGCGGCTTCAGTGTGCTGACCGGTGAAACCGGCGCCGGCAAGTCGATCCTGATCGACGCGCTGCAGCTGGTCACCGGCGGCCGCGCCGATGTGGGCGCCATCCGTGAAGGCGCCAGCCGCACCGATGTCAGCGCCGAGTTTGACACCAGCACCGCCATAGATGCCTGGCTGGACGAAGCCGGTTTTGACGCCAACGGTGGCCTGCTGCTGCGCCGCACCGTGGACACCCAAGGCAAAAGCCGGGCCTGGATCAACGGTAGCGCCGCTACCGCAACACAGCTGCGCGAGCTGGGCGAGCAATTGCTGGACATCCACGGTCAGCACGCCTGGCAAAGCCTGACCCGGCCCGAAGCCGTGCGCAGCCTGCTGGACGCTTACGCAGGTCTGGACACGGCCACCCTGACCCGGCTTTGGCAGGGCTGGCGCCAAGCGCAAGCGGCCTTGACCCAGGCCCAAACCGCGCAAGCCACGCTGCAGACCGAGCGTGAGCGCCTGGCCTGGCAAATCGGTGAGCTGGACAAGCTGGCGCCCGGCGCTGACGAATGGGACGAGCTCAACACCGAACACGGCCGCCTGTCCAACGCGCAGGCCCTGCTGGACGCCGCAAGCGGCGCAGTTCAAAGCCTGGACGAAGAAGAACACAGCGCAGTGCAGGCCCTGCACCATGCCTGCCAGTTGCTACAACAACAAGAGCAGGTAGAGCCCGTATTTAAAGGGCTGAAAGAGGTTTTGGCATCAAGCCTGGCCCAGGTGGAAGACACTGTGCACAGCCTGCGTGCCTACCTGCGCCGCACCGAGCTGGACCCGCAGCGCCTGGCCGAGCTTGACGAGCGGCTGTCGCTATGGATGTCGCTGGCGCGGCGCTACCGGCGCGATCCGTCAGAACTGCCCGCCCTGCTGACGCAGTGGCAACGAGATTTAAAGCAACTCGACGCCGCTGCCGATCTGGCCACGCTGGAGGCTGCGGAGCATCAGGCGCAGCGGGCCTACCAGCAGGAGGCACGCCGCATTTCTCAGGCCCGGGCCAAGGCGGCACCCCAACTGGCCCGTGCCATCACCCAGGCCATGCAGGGCCTGGGTATGCAGGGAGGCCAGTTTGAGGTGGCGCTAACAGCAGCGGCACAGGCCATGCAACACGGCCTGGAAGACGTGAGCTTTCTGGTGGCCGGGCATGCCGGCAGCACGCCGCGGCCGGTCAACAAGGTGGCCTCGGGCGGCGAGCTATCTCGCATGGCGCTGGCTATTGCTGTGACCACCAGCCAGCTCGGCACCGCGCAGACCCTGATTTTTGACGAGGTGGACGCCGGCGTGGGCGGCGCCGTGGCTGAGACCGTGGGCCGCCTGATGCAGCAGCTGGGGCAAGACCGGCAGGTGCTGGCGGTGACTCACCTGCCGCAGGTGGCAGCCTGCGCCGACCACCACTTGGTGGTGGCCAAGCAGTTGCAGGCAGGTACCACGCTGAGTTCGGTCAGCCCAGTGCAGGGTGAGCAGCGGGTGGGCGAAGTGGCCCGCATGCTGGGCGGCGAGCGCCTGTCCGACACCACGCTGGCCCATGCCCGCGAAATGCTGCAAACCAGGGCCTGAGATGATCCAATCACCCACCGCCATGCAAATGGTGCTGATCACCGGCATGTCAGGCTCTGGCAAATCCGTGGCGCTGCACGCGATGGAAGACGCCGGGTACTACTGTGTGGACAACCTGCCGCCGGAGCTGTTGCTGCCTTTTGTCGATCTGGAGAGAAGCCATCATGCCAACCGCCTGGCGATCGCGGTCGACGTACGCAGTGCGGCCTCGCTGCCGCTGTTGCCTCAACAGCTCACAGCCCTGCGCGCTCAGGGTGTGGTGGTGCAACCCCTGTTTTTGGACGCCAGCACCGACACCCTGGTGCGGCGTTACTCCGAGACCCGGCGCCGACACCCCCTGTCGCAGGCCGGCTCGGTGCCCGCCGCAACAGACCAGCGCCCCGCGCTGGTAGAGGCCATTGAGCTCGAACGCGGGCTTCTGGCGAAGCTGCGCGATCAAGCGCATGTCATAGACACCAGCATCATCCGGCCATCGCAGCTGCAGGCTTATGTCAAATCACTGATCACCACGCCGGGAGGTCAGCTCACGCTGGTGTTTGAATCTTTTTCCTATAAGCGCGGCATTCCGGCCGACGCCGACTTTGTATTTGACGTGCGCATGCTGCCCAACCCGCACTACGAACCGGCGCTGCGTCACCAGACCGGGCGCGATGCGGCGGTGGCAGCGTTTTTGCAACAGCAACCCGAGGCCATGCTGATGCTCGACCACATCCAGCGGTTTCTGGCGCACTGGCTGGTCGGCCTGGCGCGGGACCACCGCAGTTATGTCACGGTTGCCATTGGCTGCACCGGTGGCCAGCACCGATCGGTATTTCTGGTGGAGCAGTTGGCGCGAGCTTTTGCAGTTGAGTGGGCCACGCTGACCCGTCACCGCGAACTTGACGCGGCCTGAGCGTGCCGGTCAGGCGGGCCCTGCACGGGGTCAGTTTCGGCTAAGCCACTTACGAATGGGCGCTGGCAGGCCCAATGCCGGCCACTTGTCAGCCGCCACCCAGCCGCCCTCTAGGCCAAGAACCTCAGCCTGCGGCAAACGCAGTTCAATGGGGTGCAGGTGCAGGTCCTTGTGGGTGAGCACATGGCGCAGCACCGGGCCGGCCTGCAGGGCGCCGCGCTGGGGCTCAGGCAACACCAGCTCCAGTGCGTCCAAGCTGTCAAACAAAGGTAGGCAGTACAGCCCGGCCCAGACGCCTGGCGTTGGACGCTGGCTCAGCCAGACCTGACCATCCGCGCTACTGGCCCAGAGCAGCCAAAGCGACTGGGTGCTGCGCTTGAGCTTGCGAGTTTTGACGGGGTAGCTCAGCGGCTGGCCCTGCGCCTTCGCAACGCATATGCTGGCCAGCGGGCAGCGCTGGCACTGGGGCTGACGGCTGGTGCACAGGGTGGCACCCAGGTCCATCACGCCCTGGGTGTAGCGCGGCATGGTCTGCTGCAAATCAGACTGCGGGAGCAGGTCTGTGGCCAAGGCCCACAGTGCCCGCTCATGGGTGGCGCTGGCCAGGTCGGACCCGAAGCCCAGCGCCCGGGTGAGTACCCGCTTGACGTTGCCGTCCAAAATAGCCACCCGCTCGCCAAAACACAACGAGGCCACTGCGGCGGCGGTGGAGCGGCCAATGCCCGGTAGGGTTTGCAGTTGCTCGGCCGTACGCGGAAAGGCGCCATCATGCAGGGTCTTCACTACCTGGGCGCAGCGGTAAAGGTTGCGGGCCCGGCTGTAGTAGCCAAGGCCACTCCACAGGCCCAGCACATCATCGAGGGGTGCCGCCGCCAGTGCGGCCACATCGGGAAAGCGGGCCAGGAAGCGGGCAAAGTAATCCAGCACCGTCACCACCTGGGTCTGCTGCAGCATGATTTCCGAGAGCCAGACGCGGTAGGGGTCGCGCGTGTTTTGCCAAGGCAGGTCATGCCGGCCATGGGCTTGCTGCCACTGCACCACGCGCCCAGCCAAATCGGCGCTCATGGTTTTTGGCACTGCGGGCAGAAAAAAGTGGCGCGTTGACCTTGGCGCAGCAGCTTGATGGGCGTGCCGCAGACACGGCAGGGCTGACTGGCGCGCCCGTAGACCATGGCCTCGAGCTGAAAATAACCCGTTTCACCGCTTGCGCTTGAGAAGTCGCGCAGCGTGCTGCCGCCCTTGGCCACAGCACGCGCCAGCACATCGCGAATGGCGGTGTGCAGTCGTGCGGCACGCGGCCGGCTCAACTTGGCGGCGCGCACGGTGGGGCGGATACCGGCCAGGAACAGCGCCTCGGAGGCATAAATATTACCCACTCCAACCACCAGATCACCGGCTAGCAAAACTTGCTTGATGACAGTCTGCCGGCCTTTGAGACCCATTTGGAAAGCGGCTAGATCGAAGCCACCGGGGCCTTCGCTCAGTGGCTCCATGCCCAGCCGACCAAGCAGTTTTTGGGCCGCCACGTCTTCTTCTGCAGGGGCGTAGACCACAGCCCCAAAACGGCGCGGGTCGTGCAGGCGCAGCGTACCCTGGGTGGTGACCAGCTCAAAATGATCATGGACGCCGACCGGCGGCAGGGCGGGGGCAAAGTTCAGGCTGCCCGACATGCCCAGGTGCAGCAGCAACAGACCTTGGTCCAAGTCCAGCAACAGGTACTTGCCGCGCCGGCGCACACCACGCACTGTGCGGCCCGCCAAAGCCGCCACCGGGCAGCCCAGCGGCCAGCGCAGGGGCTTACCCAGGCGCGCCTCCAATACCCGGGCACCCGCAATACGTGCGGCAAAGCTCAGGCGGGTCACTTCAACTTCGGGTAATTCGGGCATTACAAACAATCAGGGCTGGCATAGATTATTATGGTCTGATGCGTATTGCCCCACGTTTCACACTGTTGGCCCTGCTGCTGGCCGCGCTTGGCGCGAAAGCTCAGACCCCTGGCGTGCCGGCAGCGGCAGCCACGTCGCCGGTACAAAGCTCAGCGCTCGATGGCCCGCTGTTTTACCAATTGCTACTGGGTGAACTCAACGCCGACGGTGACGAGCCGGGGGCCGCGTTCTCCCTCATATTGGACGCCGCCCGCAAGACCGGCGACCCAAGGCTGTACCAACGCGCGGTAGAGATCTCCCTCAAGGCCCGCTCCGGCGACTCTGCGTTACAGGCAGCACGCGCCTGGCGACAGGCCCTGCCCAACTCGCGCGATGCCAACCGTTATACGCTTCAGATCCTGATCGGCATGAACCGACTGGCCGAGACTGTGGAGCCGCTCAAGCGCGAGATTGCGAATGCCGAGGCCAAAGACCGGGCGCTCGCGGTTATCGCCATTCCGCGCTACTTTGCCCGTGTCAGCGATAAAAAAGGTGCAGCCCAAGCGGTGGAACAAGCGCTGGCCGAGTACCTGAGCACAGCCGCCATCGGTGTTGCCGCATGGACCACCATTGGTCGTCTACGTATGGAGGCCGGCGATGGCAACGCTGCAATGGACGCCGCGCGCAAGGGACAAGCGCTTGACGCCAAAGCGGAGGGTCCCGCCTTGCTCGCGCTGGCGTTGATGACCGCCAAGCAACCAGCGGCAGAATCCCTGGTGAAAAAATACCTTGACGGCAAGCCACGGCCTGAAGTCCGCATGGACTACGCCCGCACTTTGATTGATGGGCGTCGCTACGCGGAAGCCGCCAGCCAGCTCGACCTGGTCACCACCGAACGGCCTGAGCTTGCCGAGGCCTGGCTCATGCGTGGCGCACTGGCGCTGGACGACAACCAATATGAGCTGGCCGAAACCTGCTTCAAGCGCTACGTGGCTCTGATACCCGCCCGCCCTGCCGGCACTGCGCCTCGCGCGGCCGACCGCGGGTTGGCGCAAGCCTATCTCTCGCTGGCTCAGATTTCAGAAAAGCGCAAGGATATAGCGCAGGCGGAAGCCTGGTTGGCGCGCATTGAAAGCCCGGAGGAACTGCTCAATGCCCAGGTGCGTCGCGCCGGCATGCTAGCACGCCAAGGCAGAGTTGACGAGGCACGCCAGCTGATTCGCAGCCAGCCTGAGAAGACTGTCGCCGAGGCACGCCTCAAGCTTAACGCTGAGGTGCAGTTACTGCGCGAAGCGAAACTGTACCAGGCTGCCTACAACCTGATCTCAGACAGCCTGAACCGTTTTCAAGGCGACCCCGACCTCACCTACGACCTGGCCATGATGGCTGAAAAAATCGGTAAATTCGACGACATGGAGCGTCTGCTGCGCAGTGTCATTGCCAGCAAACCTGACTATCAGCACGCTTACAACGCACTGGGGTACTCGCTGGCGGAGCGCAACATCCGTCTGCCCGAAGCGCGCCAGTTGATCAAAAAGGCCCTAGAGTTCGCCCCGGACGACCCGTTCATCACGGACAGCTTGGGTTGGGTTGAGTTTAAAAGCGGCAACCTGCCCGAGGCCTTGCGTATTCTGCAAGGCGCTTACAAAGCCCGACCAGACGCCGAGATTGCTGCCCATCTTGGCGAAGTGATGTGGGTCATGGGGCGACGCGAACAGGCTATGACTGTCTGGCGCGAGGGCTTGGCCCTGAGCCCCGACAACGACACCTTGCGCGACACCCTCAAGCGCCTGCGTGTGAAGCTGTGAGGCGCTCACTGAGGTTGACAGCGCTTCTTCTATTTGCTATTTTTTTTATAGCATCATGTGCAGTGCCGACACGGACTGGCGCCATGAATGGGACTGAACTTTCGCCATGGCGCGGACGCTTAGCCATTCGGGTCGAATCAGAACCGGTGCAGGTCTTCTCCGCCGCCTTTGAGCTCAGTGGCAGCGCCCCTGCTGGGGCGCTAACCCTGTTCACCCCCTTGGGCACCACAGCGGCCTCCTTGAACTGGACGCCCGAGGGCAGCACCCTTCGCAGCCATGCGGAAGTCCGGCAGTTCGCCACGCTCGGGGCGCTGATGCGGCAGACCTTGGGCGCCGAACTACCCATCGCCGCCCTGTTTGGCTGGCTGGCGGGCGAGAATGCAGTTTCGGCAGGATGGCAGGTCGACTTATCACAGCGCCCCAACGGCCGCATCACGGTGCGTCGCCAGTCACCCTTGCCAATGGCCGAATTGCGCGTGGTGCTGGACCCATAAAGGCACAAAGACCCGACCAAAACCCATGCAGCGCCTCTACGACCTCAGCGCACCCGCCAAATTAAACCTGTTTTTGCACATCACCGGTCGGCGTGCCGATGGCTACCACTTGCTGCAGTCGGTGTTCATGCTGATCGACTGGTGCGACACGCTGCATATGGACCTTCGAGGCGACGGTCTGATCAGCCGCGAGGACCTGGGCGCCACTCTGCCCGCAGACGACCTTGTGCTGCGAGCCGCACGCGCCTTGCAACTTGCCAGCGGGTGCAGCCTCGGCGCCCACATAGGCATTGAAAAACGCATTCCGGCCGAGGCCGGCATGGGTGGCGGTTCATCGGACGCGGCGACCACGCTGCTGGCATTAAATCGCCTGTGGCAACTTGATTGGCCGCTGACCCGTCTCATACCGATTGGCTTGGCCTTGGGAGCCGATGTGCCTTTTTTCTTGGGTGGACACAATGCCTGGGTCGAAGGCATAGGTGACATCATGACGCCAATCACGCTTCCGCCCGCAAATTTTTTGGTCGCTAAGCCGGCGGCAGGGCTGCCCACCCAGGCGATTTTCTCGGACGCAGCTCTCAAAAGAGACAGCGACACTGCTATACTTTCAGGCTTCTCTGCGAACCCGTTTGGTTTTGGCCAAAACGACTTGCAGGGGGTTGCGCAGAGGCTTTGTCCAGGCGTTACACAAGCCCTAGATTGGCTTGAAGTGCTCGGGCTCAGCGGCCGGATGACCGGCTCGGGCAGCGCGGTGTTTGCGCACCTTGATCAACCATTAAAGGTGGCAAGCGCGCCAGTATCGATACAGTCGCGAGTTTGCAGCAATTTGGGGGGCCACCCGCTCTCAGGTTGGGCACTAGAGTAAAAATTGACGGTGGGTGGTGAATAGCCATCGACCTGTGTAGGGGAGTCGCCAAGTTGGTTAAGGCACTGGATTTTGATTCCAGCATGCGAAGGTTCGAATCCTTCCTCCCCTGCCAAAATGTCAGCCTGCATCCCCGTGGTGTTGAACCTGGCTATTTAGAGTGATGCGCCTGCAGCGCCAAAATGACCTCAACTGATCCTCAACCGATGTCCCAACCAATCATGCAGGCAAGCCACACCCCTGATTTCATGGTGTTCACCGGCAATGCCAACCCAGGCATGGGTGCCGACATTGCGCAACACCTCAGCATCTCCCTGGGGGCAGCCACGGTCGGGCGCTTCTCCGACGGCGAGGTGTCGGTTGAGATCAACCAAAACGTGCGTGCCCGCGATGTGTTCGTGGTGCAGTCGACCTGCGCCCCGACCAACGAGAACCTGATGGAGTTGCTGATCATGGTCGACGCGCTGAAGCGCGCCTCGGCCGAACGCATCAGCGCCGTCATCCCCTATTTTGGCTATGCACGGCAAGACCGGCGACCACGCTCGGGTCGGGTGCCAATCACGGCCAAGGTGGTCGCCAACATGCTGCAGGCCGTCGGCGTCGCGCGCGTGCTGACCATGGACCTGCATGCGGACCAGATCCAGGGCTTTTTTGATATTCCAGTAGACAACATCTACGCTTCGCCGGTGCTGCTGGGCGATTTACGACAGAAGAACTACGACGACCTCATCGTCGTCTCGCCAGACGTCGGCGGCGTGGTGCGTGCGCGCGCCTTGGCCAAACAGTTGCACTGTGACCTTGCCATCATTGACAAACGCCGGCCCAAGGCCAATGTCAGCGAGGTCATGCACGTGATTGGCGAGGTGGAAGGGCGCAACTGCGTCATCATGGACGACATGATCGACACTGCAGGAACCCTGGTCAAGGCGGCCGAGGTGCTCAAGGAGCGCGGCGCCAAAAAAGTCTACGCGTATTGCACGCACCCGATTTTCTCCGGGCCGGCCATTGAGCGTATTAACAGTGGTGACGTCTTGGACGAGGTGGTGGTGACCAACACCATTCCCCTTACCGCAGCTGCGGCAGCCTGTCGGAAGATCAGACAACTGAGCGTCGCCCCCTTGTTTGCGGAAACCATCCAGCGTATCGCGAAAGGTGAATCCGTCATGAGTTTGTTCTCGGACCAGGAAAATCTATTCTGATCCAGACCAAAGCGGGCTCGCGGCGCACTTGAGTTGCCGCGGGCTTTTATTAACCGGAGTCGCACTGGTCGCGGTGGACTCTCCCAGGAGTAAATTATGAAATTAGTCGCTTTTGAGCGCGCCAAGCAGGGTACGGGTGCGAGCCGCCGTCTCCGCATCACGGGTCGCACGCCCGGCATCGTTTATGGTGGTGCTGCCGAACCCAAAATGATCGAGCTCGATCACAACGCCCTGTGGCACGCCCTGAAAAAGGAAGCGTTCCACTCGTCGGTGCTGGAGATGGACATTGCCGGCAGCAACCACCAGGTTCTGCTGCGCGACGTACAAATGCACCCGTTCAAGCAGTTGGTGCTGCACATTGACTTCCAGCGCGTGGACGCCAACACCAAATTGCACATGAAGGTGCCACTGCACTTCAGCGGTGACGAGAATTCACCGGCGATCAAGACCGACGGATGCATTGCCAACCATGTGATCACCGAGATTGAGGTGCTGTGCCTGCCCGCCGACCTGCCCGAATTCATCGCGGTTGATCTGAGCGGCCTGAAGAAAGGTTCATCTTTGCACCTGGCCGACGTGACGATGCCCAAGGGCGTCACGGCGGTCACACGCGGCAAAAACAACCCGGTGCTGGTCTCGGTGGTGGCTGTGGCCGGCGCTGAGGTGCCCGCTGCCGACGCAGCTGCGGCGCCCGCCGCTAAGGCTGCCGGTAAACCGGCTGCCAAGGCCCCTGCGGCCAAAACACCTGCCGCCAAAACTCCCGCTGCCAAAACGGCTGCCAAGAAGTAAGCCAGAGGGACGCCTGCTAGCGCGGCCACCCAAGGCAGCGCCCAGGACTCACAGCCCACCTAGCGTGGGCTGTGTTGTTTTCTGAAGGTAATCGGCTTCAAACCTGCAGACCCATACGCCGCGTTCATCTGATAATCACCTCATGATCAGCTTGATGGTGGGCTTGGGCAACCCCGGCCCGGCTTATGAACAGACCCGGCACAATGCCGGCTTTTGGTTTGTTGACGCTTTGGCTCTGCAGCTCAAGGCGTCCTGGGCCTTTGACAAGAACTACCAGGCGCTCGTGGCGCGCACGGCCCTTGGGGACCGGTCGCTGTTCTTGCTCAAGCCGCAGGCCTTCATGAACCTGAGTGGCAGGGCCGTTGGTGGACTGGCCCGCTTTTACAAGATTGCCCCTGCTGATATTTTGGTCGCCCATGACGAGCTTGACGTGGTCCCGGGCGAGGCCAAGCTCAAATTTGGTGGCAGCCATGCAGGCCACAACGGTCTGCGCGACATCCACGCGCAGCTTGGCACCGGCGACTACTGGCGACTGCGGCTGGG
>CAMCZF010000095.1 GCA_945885775.1 Rhodoferax sp. OV413
GTTTGCGACTGGTCAGCGCCATCCTGGCTGAACAAGATGAGGAGTGGTTGACCGCAAAAATCTACCTGACTATGAACCCCTGAACCGCCGCGCGCGCGCAACACCTCAGAACCAGTTCGCGGAATTTACAGAAAAACAGTTGCTTTATCTCACAGATCGGCCCTTTCCGCCATCCCACTATATATACAAAGAGTACAAGTGAATTAGTACAACCACAACACGCGCGATGCGAGGTGCATTCGGCAAACACGGTCGCCGACGGTCCTGATGGTGGTGGTGGTGATCTGATCTTTCCATCAGAGATGCTGTCGCAGGAACGCGCAGCAGCTCGCCGGTTGCTGCGCGACAGTGGCGATCTGGCCCAGGCGCTACTGGACGAACTGGCCGGCCGGTTGCAGTCCCACGCCGTGCGCAGCAGCCCTGTGGCTTACCTGCGCGGCCTGATCGCCCGTGCCAAGGCCGGCACCTTCCTGCCGGAACTCGGCCTGCGTATCGCATCCGAACGCCAGCAGACCCAGAAGTCCGCTGAACAGCGCCATGCGCGCGAGGCCGAGCAACGGCGCCAGGAGATCGAGCGCGCCACACCCGAGTACCAGGCCAGGGTCCGTGTTGAACGAGAAAAACTCAGCCTGTTGCGCGACGACATGAAGCAGCAACTGGCAACAGGCCGGCCGCCATGAGTACCACCTGCCCGCCAGCCATCCCCCAACTTCCGTTTCAACCCAAGGACGACGATGGCCGGGCGTTTCACTTTGGGCTGCAAACAGTGCTGACAATGGCACGCGGTCCCCATGGTGGTCTCGCTATCCCAGTCGCTTTGCCAGTATGTCGGCCTGTTCAGCGAACTTCCCCGGGCTCTTGATAGCCAACTGCTCCAGGTTGTGCAGCTTCCAGCGGATGCCGGGGAGTTGCTCGGCATGCGCGATTCCCAGCCCGGACCAATCTGGTCGGCCCGCCACGAGCGACAGCAGAAATCGGCGCTCGCCCGTATCCAGGCCGGCTTGGATTTCCTGCACCATACGCTCACGCACGGACAGCAGCGCACCGAGCTCCACCGGCGCTGCCGTCATTCCTTTGAAATTGCGCTCGTACTCGTGCCGTATGTCGCGCATGGGAGGGAACAACACCTCGTGCACGGGCCGGTTGTGGCAGGCCAGGTAAACGACGAAGGCGCGTCGAATGCCCGGCGTGATGCCCTCGTTCTCAAGCAACTGCATCACATCGAAGAGGTCGCGTGGGTGTTGCCGGTCCATGGCCGCGACGAGTTTGCCGCCGTAGACGTCCTCCAGCGAGACGACTGGGATTTCCAGGTCCGCCAGCAGCGTTTCGCGGGCGATGGGCGTCAAGGCCGCCATGCGCACCGGGTGCACGGTGCCGCGCATCACGAAGTTGACTTCGATCTTGACCTCGATACTGGCGCGCCGCACCAGCAGTTTGGTCTCTCCGGCCTCTGGCGCGGCGATGGCATGGGTCTGGAAACCGCGCGCAGTCAAACGTGCGGCGCACTGTCGGATGGCGTCGTTGATGCGCGCAAGCGCCGCATCGCGGGGCAGGCGGTGGTCGGTGAACACCAGGTCCAGGTCGACCGACAGGCGCGGCATATCGCGAACAAACAGATTGATCGCCGTCCCGCCCTTGAGCGCAAAAGTGCCGTCCACGAATACAAATGGCGCGATCTGCGTCAGCAGTCGCGCAGTGTCCAGGTAGATCTGGTTCATGGTTTGAGCACCAGCAGCCCATCGGCGGAGCGCGACACCCAGGCGCGGCCACTGCCGGTTGGCAGTTGGGTGGCGTCCAGCTTGGCAGCCCAGGGCAGGGCGAGCTCGCGTCCGAGCTGCAGGCACAGCCGCACCGTCTTCACGCTTGAACAGCGCTGCAGCAATCCGCGCAGCACGTCGGCACGCAGGTTGTAGGTGCTCTCCATGAGCTCGCGCGCTTCTTGCAAAGGCTGGCGCACGCCAACCTCGCTGAGCACCTCCAGCAACGCGCGTTCAGGGGCCGATACGCGCGGCGCGCCGCCGCGCTTCTCGAACGGGCCTGCGTGCAGCGGATCGTCCGGTGTCTCGTCGAAAAGCCGCTTGCGGTGGTATTCGGCCGGAAAACGCTCGGTAAACCAGTCGGGCAGGCGGGCAGCCGTCCAACCATACAGGTGCAGCACCGGTTGCTGCGACACGTAGTGCCGAACCCCATACCAGTCGAATGCCGACTTGCCCCCCACGTGCAGGCCCTCGATACTTCGTTGCAACAGGACCAGACAAGGATTCAGGGCCAAGGTTTCGTTGGGCCGGCTGTAGACCCCGCGCACGAGCCGCGTCATCCAGCCGGCGCGCACGTAGTGGACGGCCAAGTCGGCCGAGATGCCCAGGGCTGCCAGATCGTCGGTGGTCAGCGGCGTGCCTGGGGTCCAATGCCGATACAGGTTGTTTAGTTTGTTTCTGTCGGT
This sequence comes from Rhodoferax sp. OV413, assembly GCA_945885775.1. Lineage (GTDB taxonomy): Bacteria > Pseudomonadota > Gammaproteobacteria > Burkholderiales > Burkholderiaceae_C > Rhodoferax. The sequence continues at coordinate 2,444 of CAMCZF010000095.1, forward strand.
CGTAGCCATGCTGCGATATGTAGCAGCATTTCAAGATGTTGGCAAGCTTTGTTTGATCGGTCCAATCGTAATTGGACTACGATTAGATTCACCGGATCCTTTCCTCGTGGCCCGCCGGCCATTGCCTCATGAACACCTTGCTGACCGTCACCTCCAGCGCTGCTCGAAGCGTTTCGCGACGCGAGGGATATGCCTTTGCAAGCCCGCGGGCCCATCTTCCTGTGGGCACTCGACACCGCCAATACACGTTGCGCAGCCCCGGGTTCTTCGAGGCAAACTCAAGACTGTCCAATGCCGCCCACAGCGCACTCCGGACGCTCGTAGCCGCGCCCAGCACTCCGGTGAGTCTGCGCTGATTCAATCCCCATAGCGTGCCAGCGCTTCAGCGGCGGTTCAGTTCAACGGGATCTTAAGCCCACCGGCCGCGGAACAAGCTCGTTGGCGTTGATCGGCGCATTGCGCCGCGCCCGCCAGGCTAAAGACACTCTGCATTATGTAGAGCTCTACATAATTGCCCATTGCCGTCATTCGTCCTTGTACCAAGCGGTCGTTCAGTGGTGCGATGGGATGGAAATTGGAACGCGGGCACAGTGTCCGCTGATCGGTGGTCGCCGGTTGCACAGCGCTGACACCCAAAGCAGGAATTCCATCTCTTCACAGGTGACTGCAATCGGGTGACTCGGCCCTCCACAGTTTCCGTTGCGAGACATCGCCGATACCGCGCAAGCCCACACTTGACAACGATTCGGGAAACTTGCATGATTAAGAAGAAACGTTTCTGCATTATTTGGCGCTAGTAAGCCATACAGGCGGAGTCGATGTGCACTGCGTAGGGTTCACGATCCATGCGCCGCAATTGCTGTTTCACCGTTCAAGAAGTTTTGGTCTGTCGAATTCAGGAGATTGTTCATGTCCCAAAGTCTGCAAGTTTCTGCGTACGATGCGCTGGCGAGCGTCAACGTCGGTCCGCGAGGGCATAGCCTGTTGCCGGGCGGCTTCGGCAAAACCATGTTGGCTGTCGGCCCCTGGTCTCCGACGGCAGTGCGCGGCGAAGGTTGGCGGATATGGGATGACACGGGTCGGGAGCTGGTGGATCTGAACGCCACTTTCACTTCCAATGTTCATGGCAACGCCCATCCCGTTATCGTTGCTGCGGTCACCCGTGCTGCCGCCAACGGCATGGCGTTCGGCCTTCCCAATGCGTACGAAATTGAACATGCCCGACGCCTGGTGCAAAGAATCGCGAGTCTCGACCAGGTTCGTTTTGCCAACTCGGGAACTGAGGCCTTGCAACTGGCCGTGCGACTCGCGCGCGCACGCACGGGCAGGTCCAGGGTCATCGTCATCAATGGTTCTTACCACGGTTGGGGGGATTCGCTGTTGCCGACCATGGGCGCCAAAGCCGAACGTGGCATCCCCGCCGGAACGCTCGCCGAAACCGAAGTGGTTGCCTTCAACGATGTCGCTGCACTACGAGACACGGTGAGCGAAAATCCGAAGCAGTTCGCTGCCATTTTGCTGGATCTTCTTCCCAATCGCATTGGCATGGTGCCACCCAGTGATGCCTTCCTGGAGGAGGCGATGAAACTGTCCCGCCAGCACGGCATCGCCCTGGTGGTGGACGAGGTCATCAGCTTCCGCCTGGGTTACGGGGGACTAACGACGGCACGCAAGGTGGACGCCGATCTGGTCTGCCTTGGGAAAATGATCGGTGGCGGTCTGCCGATTGGTGCGCTGGTCGGCAAGCCGGACTGGATGGCCGGCCTCAATCCTATGCATGCCGATGTGCTGGAGCACGGCGGCACGTTCTCAGCCAATCCCTTGTCTATGGCTGCCGGTATGGCCACTTTGGATCTGCTGGACGAGGCCGCCCTGACCCACATCGGGGATCTTGGACAGAGGTTTCGTGACCGGCTGGTCGAGCCACTTGGGCGCCATGGGTGGGCGCCACGCGGGCAGGGCTCACTGTGTCGTCTGTTTCCGGCCTTTGCCCGAGACAACGCGGAAATCCTGGCCTTGCAGAAGCGCCTCTGGTGGGCCTTGTACGAGCGGGGCGTTCTGGTGGCGAAACACGGGGTGTGTGCCATCAGTACCGTTATGGACACGGATGTCATCGACCGCACGGCCGACCTGATCGCCGATGCCGTGGAGCAACTTGCGTGACGCGGCATGGTCGCGCTGACCTGATGCAGCGATGGAAGTTTGAGCAATGCCAGTGATCACCTGCATCGAAGACCTGCGCTTGCTGGCCAGGCGCCGTGTGCCCCGTATGTTTTACGACTACGCCGACAGCGGCGCCTGGACGGAGCGCACCTACCGCGCCAATGAAGCCGATTTCGCCAGCATTCTCTTTCGCCAGCGGGTGATGGGCAATCTGGAAAATCGCAGCACAGCCGTTTCCATGGCGGGGCAGCCAGCCACGATGCCAGTCGCCATAGCGCCCGTGGGATTGACAGGTATGCAGCGCGCCGACGGTGAAATTCATGCCGCCCGGGCAGCCGAGAAGTTTGGAATTCCCTTTACTTTGTCAATGATGAGCATCTGCTCCATCGAGGACATTGCATCGCATACGAAAGCGCCATTTTGGTTCCAGCTATACATGATGCGGGATCGGGAGGCCATGGTTCGAATGATCGCACGCTGCAAGGTCGCCAAATGTTCGGCATTGATGGTAACCGTGGATCTGCAAGTGCCGGCGCAACGCCACAAAGATCTCAAGAACGGCATGACCGTCCCACCAAGGCCAACTGTGGGAAATATCCTCAATCTCACATCCAAACTGAGCTGGTGTTGGGGCATGGCACGAACGTACCGCCGCACGTTTGGGAATTTGGTTGGGCATGTGCAGTCGGTCAGCAACATCAGCTCGCTGTCTGCGTGGTCCAGCGAACAGTTTGATCCCCGTTTGTCCTGGCAGGACATTGATTGGCTGCGTCGCCCATGGTGCCGACGCTATCGTTGTCAGCAACCATGGCGGTCGGGTGCTCGACCACGCGCAGTCAAGCATCCGGGCATTGCCGCCGATCGCCGAGGCGGTGCGGGGAAACACCGAAGTATGGATGGATGGCGGCATCCGTACCGGTCAGGACATTCTCAAGGCGTGGGCGCTCGGCGCGCGCGGCACCTTGATTGGCCGCGCCATGGTGTATGGCCTGGGTGCCATGGGTGAAGCAGGGGTCAGCAAGGCCTTGAAGATTCTGCACAAGGAGTTGGATGTATCGATGGCCCACTGTGGCCAAACCCGTATCACATCAGTTGATCGATCCATCCTGATCGACGGTACCTATTAAATGTTTTACAGAAAGAACATGCATATGAAGATAGACCATCTCAATCTTCCGGGCCTGGCTGCTCCTGTGGGCTTTTCCCACGTGACCGTTGCCGGTCCGGGGCGCCTTGTCCATGTCTCCGGTCAAGTCTCCAAGGACGCAACAGGCCGGGTGATCGGTGTAGGTGACCTTGCGGCACAGACCGAGAAGACCTATGCCAACCTGCATGCCGCGCTCGAAGCGGCGGGAGCAAGCTTCGCTGATGTCATCAAGGTCGTGACCTATGTAGTGGATCTGACTTCAGACAAGGCCGCGTTGGTGCGTACCGTACGTAATCGGTTTACGGGCAATGGACCCTATCCAGCAAGCACCTTGGTGGGCGTCACCTCACTTGTATCCACTGACTTGCTTATCGAAATTGAAGCCACGGCGGCAATCGCCTGACGCAAACATACAAGGAGCGAACAAGTTGAAACTGTCCTCTGTCAGGATTGAAGGTCGCACCACTTGGGGCGTTGTCGGCGGCGATACTTTTGTGGATGTTGGCGCGGTCATGGTTGACCACTACTCCGGTCTGAAAGCAGCTATTGCCGCATCGCTGCGGGGTGTCGAAGAGGCGACGATGAGGGCGCAGCGCTACCCCGTGGATGTAGTCGAATGGTTGCCGGTCATCCCGAACCCTGAAAAGATTCTGTGTGTCGGTCTGAACTACGAGATGCATCGCCAGGAAACCGGTCGCTCCGAGGTTGAACATCCAACGATCTTCACGCGTTTTGCCAGCAGCCAGACCGGCCATCTGTCACCCATGGTCCGTCCCAAGGTCTCGGTCGAATTTGATTATGAGGGTGAGCTTGCAGTTGTCATTGGAAAGCCAGGACGCTACATACCGCGTGAACAGGCGATGGCGCACATTTCCGGCTTTGCTTGCTACAACGATGGCAGCATTCGAGACTTCCAAAGGCACACGCACCAGTACACCCCGGGCAAAAACTTTCCCAACACCGGCGCATTTGGTCCCTGGATGATGACGCCCGACGAATTGGGGGAGCTGTCGAGCCTTTCGATATCAACACGCTTGAACGGCGAGGTGGTTCAGTCGGCATTTTTCGACCAGATGATTTTTGATATCCCCCGGCAAATCGAATACTGCTCACAGTTCACACGGCTGGAGCCCGGCGACGTCATCTTGACGGGCACGCCAGGTGGCATTGGCGCCCGACGCAATCCACCCCTGTGGCTGCGTCCGGCTGACGTTGTCGAGGTCGAAATCGAGAAGCTCGGCACATTGCGCAATCAGGTGACAGCAGAAATTTAACAGCTCTCTAAATCAATGGAAACTCATCAGCCCATTTTTCTTCTGGACACGCCGTCCGATGTCGTGCCAACAGATTCGATGCAGACTAACCATACCGAACCGTGCGCCGTTGCAACCTACAAAGATCCAAGCGAACCTATAGAAAAACGTGTCGCGGACTTGTTGACGCGCATGACACTGGCAGAGAAGTTTGCACAAATGCATGGCTACTGGATGGTTTTGTCAGAAACGGGGGACCACCGTCTCAGGACTGACAACAGTAACGATAAAAAAATAGCAACGGAGTCCCTGCGGCTACGTTTAAAAAACGGGCTAGGCCAGATTACACGGGCCACGGGCACCAAAGGCGTTAGTGCATTGAGTGGTGTGCGAGCGCTGAATCATCTCCAACGCATCCTGGTCAATGAAACACGCTTGGGCATACCTGCCATTTCACACGAAGAATGTCTCACTGGCTTGATGACTCGTGAAGGCACGCTATTTCCTTCCGCGCTGGCTTACGGAGCCACTTGGCACCCAGAATTGATTGAAAAGGTGGCGCAACATATCGGCAATGAATGCCGTGCAGTAGGCTGTCATCAAGGTTTGGCACCGGTGCTGGATGTATCACGTGATGTACGTTGGGGTCGCACTGAGGAGACCTTTGGTGAGGATCCCTACCTGGTCGGTGTAATGGCAACCCGTTATGTGCGTGGATTGCAGGGCCCCAAACGTGATGTATTGGCAACACTAAAGCATTACGCCGGACATTCGTTCAGCGAAGGTGCCCGCAACCATGCCCCTGTCAACCTTGGTTGGCGTGAGCTCAATGATACGTTCCTGCTGCCATTCGAAATGGCCGTAAAACAGGCCAACGCAGGCTCCGTAATGCCGGGGTATCACGATATAGATGGAGAGCCACCTCATGCTTCTCCCCACCTCTTAACAGAGGTGCTGCGCAATCAATGGGGATTTGATGGACTGGTAGTGGCCGACTATGAGGGCATTAGTCTTCTCTACCAGCATCATGGCGTAGCCTGCGATGCTGCAGAGGCCGCCGCATTGGCCTTCAACTGCGGGCTTGACGTGGAGCTTCCGAGTGACGACTGCGTTGCACATTTGGAGAGGGCGGTCGAACGAAAGTTGATTCCTATAGAACAAATTAATCAAGTTGTTGGGCGTATCCTTCGTGAGAAATTTCGTCTGGGCCTTTTTGAGGCGAAATTTGAGGATCCACCGTCGCTGTCACTCCGTAACGCTGAAGGCCAAAGGCTTGCACTTCAAGTTGCCACAGAATCGGTTGTCATTTTGGAAAACCGGGGGATCTTGCCCCTACAACCGCGACCGAACCTACGCATCGCAGTAATTGGCCCGACCGCCGCTGATCCGCTAGGACAACTGAGCGGATACAGTTTTCCAGTACAAGTCATTGAACAGGGCGGGCAAGAATTTGCGGACCGTATTGAAACGCCGCTGGCAGGCCTCCAAAAGCTATACGGCGAAGATAAAGTGACATATGCAACAGGATGCTTCATCTTGGAGCAGCGTGCCCCATTACCGCCAGTGTTTCTGGGGGATGAAGACTATGCTGGCAAGAAGGCTGTGTCACCGGTATCCATGCGAACGGACATGATCGAAGACGCCACAATCGTTGCAGCCAAGGCCGACGTGGCCATCGTATGTGTCGGTGATCTAGCCGGTTTGTTTCAGACTGGCACCGTGGGCGAGGGATCCGACACCGATTCACTTGCTTTGCCAGGCGTACAACAGCAACTGCTTGAAAGTGTCATTGCGACGAACACTCCAACAATCGTGGTGCTGTCGGGTGGACGCCCCTATAACCTGGGGGGTCTTGAGGATAAGGTTTCTGCGTTTGTCATGAACTTTGCCGGCGGACAAGCCGCAGGAACTGCATTGGCCAATGTCATCTCGGGACTCAGTCAGCCTTCCGGGCGCATGAGCATTTCGGTACCCGTGAGCGCAGGTGCAACGCCCTTTTTTTACAACCACAAATTTAAAAGTGCTGGTGCCCCGAAAGCGTTCCATTTTGGAAGTCGGTACCCCTTTGGTCATGGTCTGAGCTATACACGTTTCGGGTATCGAAACTTGGTACTCGAAACGCAGCAAGTCTCAATTGAGGATGGAGCGGTAGCTTTTCACCTCGACATATTGAACGAAGGCGAGATGGACGGTATCGAAGTTGTCCAGGTATACGTGCGAGATCGCAATGCATCCGTCGTGCGACCAGTTAAAGAACTCAAAGGCTTCCAGCGAATCGACGTGCCCGCACGCATGCAACGCACTCTTTGCTTCCGAATACCGGTCGATATGCTATGTCTGACCGATCATAGTGGCCAGCGCGTGGTGGAGCCGGGCTGGTTCGAGCTTATGGTGGGCTCTTCGAGTGCTGACATCGCCTTGCGTGGAGAGTTTGTAGTGATTGGGGGTCAAAAAAAGACGTTGCCTAAGCTATGGCGCATGGAGAGTCAATGCGAATGCTCCCAACCTCAGAGCATTCGAGAGAATCCATAAAGATATGAATACTTTGGGTATTGACCTCGGCACCTCGGAGGTGAAGGTACTACTTTTGGCGGCCAATGGGAGCGTGCTTGCGAAGACCGGATCAAAGCTAAGGTGGAGTCAACCACATCCTGGCTGGGCGGAACAAAACCCGCAGGAGTGGTGGATCGCTACTGTTGCTGCCTGCAAGAAAATACGAGAACTGAATTCGCTGGCATACGCTGAAGTCGCGGCCATCGGTTTGTCGGGTCACATGCATGGTGCAACCGTTCTGGACAAGCACCACAATGTACTTCGTCCATGCATTCTTTGGAATGATTCGCGAAGTACAGAACAGTGCCAGCAACTGACCAAGCAGTCATCCGCATTTCACGACATTGGTGGCAATTTGGTGATGCCTGGGTTTACCGCGCCGAAACTGCTATGGATACGTGATAACGAACCCGAACTGTTCCGGCGCATCGCAAAAGTCCTATTACCGAAGGATTATCTGCGTTATCTGTTGACTGGCACATTTGTATCAGAAATGTCGGATGCCGCGGGAACACTCTGGTTGGACGTCGCACGTCGGGAGTGGTCAGATACCTTGCTGAATGCGACAGGTCTTTCTCGCGAACATATGCCAAGGTTGGTCGAAGGTACCGACGGTTCAGGTGGGCTTGCCCCCCTAGCAGCTAGGGAATTGAGGCTGACGGTCGGCATTTCCGTTGCCGGTGGTGCTGGCGACAACGCTGCAAGTGCTGTGGGGCTTGGCGCCGTACATCCAGGCGACAGTTTTATTTCTCTCGGCACAAGTGGCGTTCTCTTTACAGTGACAGACCAACATCGCCCAAACGTGCAAGAAACCGTCCATGCGTTTTGTCATGCCCTTCCTGGCGTTTGGCACCAAATGACCGTCATGCTCTCGGCTGCAAGCACGCTGCAATGGGTAACAGGCATCGCGGGTGAGGCCGATGAGACTGCGCTCCTAAATCGGGTGGATCAACTACACCTGTCGGAGCGGGCATCTGCGCCTATATTCCTACCATACTTGTCTGGTGAACGAACACCCCATAACGACGCCAATGCCAGCGGCGCATTTGTTGGTTTGCGACACGGCCATAACGCTGCGCATATGGCCTACTCAGTCATTGACGGCGTCAGTCTCGGGATGCGTGATGGACTGGATGCGATTCGTCGTGCCGGAAGCCATGTAACTTCGCTGCAGTTGGTTGGGGGCGGGTCTCGTAGTCCACTGTGGGCGCAATTATTGGCCGATTCTCTTGAGCTTGAAATCACTGTTGGACAAGACAGTGGTGTGGGCGCAGCGATTGGGGCCGCTCGCTTGGCGCAATTGTCACAGACCCCTTGTGTAACGGCCGATATCAACCGAGTGTGCAGTCGACCCATCGTTTTGCGCCGTTACATACCCGACGACAAAGGCGTGCATCTGGCACGTCGACGTCAATCAATTTACCGATCTTCCTATCAGGCCTTGCGTGGAGTGTATGCACAGGCGGCTCACAGCTAGATCAACACCAAACGGCTACCAATTATTTCCCCAAAATTTCTTGGACATCCTATGACTGATTACTTTAGTGAAATACCCCCCATCCGTTACGAGGGCCCCAACACCACCAATCCTTTGGCTTACCGCTGGTATGACGAAAACCGAGTCGTGCTCGGTAAGTCCATGAAGGAGCAACTCCGCTTTGCGGTCTGCTACTGGCACAATTTCTGCTGGAATGGTTTCGACCCCTTCAGTCACACGGGCACGCTGGAGCGCCCCTGGTGGACGATTCAGGACCCAATGGCCGCTGCCAAAGCCAAGGCCGACGCCGCGTTTTCCTTCGTGAGCAAGCTGGGCGTACCCTTCTACACCTTCCACGACCGTGACGTAGCACCCGAAGGCGCGACGCCGCGGGAAACGGTTGACAACCTCAAAGCCATGGTCGATGTATTGGGCCGCAAACAAGCCGATACCGGTATCAAGTTGTTGTGGGGCACTGCCAACGCGTTCAGCCACCGACGCTTCATGAGCGGTGCTGCGACCAATCCCGATGCCGAAACCTTTGCAATGGCAGCCCTTCAAGTGCGTGAAGCCATTAACGCCACAAAAGCTTTGGGAGGCACCAATTACGTATTGTGGGGCGGTCGTGAAGGCTACGAAACGCTGCTTAACACCGATCTCAAACGCGAAGGCGAGCAGGTTGGCCGCTTCTTGCAGATGGTAGTCGATT
>CAMCZF010000096.1 GCA_945885775.1 Rhodoferax sp. OV413
GCCGGTTGGTCATCACGTAAAGAGGAAGTGCATTCATGAACAAGAACCCGGTCATTCTCGAGGTCGCCATCAATGGCGGTGTTACCCCAGATCGCAATCCACATGTGCCGCTGAGCACCGAGGCCATCATCGAGGACAGCCTGCGCTGCTTCGATGCTGGCGCCTCGGTGATCCATGCGCACAATCATGACATCAGGCTCAATGGACAAGCCGGGGCCGAGGCTTACCTTCAACCCTGGCGCGTGATCCTCGCAAAAAAACCCGACGCCCTGTGGTACCCGACTCTGTCGGTCAATCAGGCCGACGGCGCCAACCTGGAGCCGATCCAGGACCGTTATTCACACTACCCCTTCATTGCGGCTGAAGTGCCCATGCCATTCGGTGTGGTGGATCCCGGCTCGACCAACCTGGGCTACCCAGGTCCTGACGGTTTGCCGGTAGGCTTCAGCTATGTCAACAGCTATGAGGACCATACCTATGCCTTTGGGCTGGCTGAGAAGCTTGGCTTTCTGCCGTCGCTGGCCATCTTCGAGCCCGGGTTTCTGCAGACGACACTGGCCTGGTACCGTGCCGGCCGCTTGCCCAAGGGAACAATGGCCAAGTTCTATTTTGGCGGTGAGTGGGGTTTGTGGGCCCGCGCCAAAGGCGTCTCTTTCGGACTGCCACCTACCGAAAAGGCGTTGGCCGCCTACGTGGAAATGCTGGAGGGCACAGATATTCCCTGGTCAGTATCGGTCTGGGGCGGCGATCTGCTGCAGACGCCGGTCGCACGCATGGCCCTAGAGCTTGGCGGGCACCTGCATATCGGCATCGAAGAACATTTCGACCCAAACCGTACGCCAACCAATGTGGAGCTGATCGAGGAAACCAAGGCCCTGTGCACGGCCATGGGCCGGCCACTCGCAACTTTTGCCCAGACCCGAGACATCCTGGGTATGCCGCCTTACCGCTAAATTGTTCCGCTGAATTGTTCTATTGACAGAACAATATGGGTGATGCATCATGATTTCCAAGACCTCCCCAGGTGCCCTGCGCCAGGCGTGAACCCCTTCAACCCTTCAGAAAGACACCGGCCATGGAGCAATCCAACCTGACCAGCCGCCAGCTTTACCAGGCGTTCAAAGCCAACCCCACGCGCAAACGCTTCGGCTTTGGCCGCAAGCCCGCGCTGATCAACATCGACCTGCAAAAAGCTTACACCTGCGTCGGCGAGTTCGCCACCGCCTACGAGACCGATCCCCGCCAACTGGAGCACGTGAACACGCTGGCGGCCGAGTTTCGCGCCCGCGGCTTTCCGGTGGTCTGGACCTATGTGGCCTATATGGACTCCGGCGAAGACTGTGGCGTCTGGGGCACCCGCACCAACACCCCCGATTCGCTGCAGAACATCAAGGTCGGCAGCCGCCGCTCGGAGTTTGACGACCGTCTGGTGATCGACCACCAGCGCGACATCGTCATCAACAAGCGCATGGCCTCGGCCTTTTTTGAGACCAACCTGGGCTCGGTGTTCAACTTCCATGGCGTAGACACCGTGGTGGTGACCGGCGGCTCCACCTCGGGCTGCGTGCGGGCCACTGTGGTCGACAGCCTGTCGCGCAGCTACCGCACCATCGTGCCCGAGGAGTGTGTTGCCGACAAGCACGAAGGCCCGCACTTTGCCAACCTGTACGACATGGTCGTCAAATACGCCGACGTCCTGTCCATCGACGACACGCTTGCCCAACTGCGGCAGGTAGCCCCGGCGGTGGGGGCTGGCCGGTGAAGCGCGACCCCGGCTTTTACGACTACCTGCCCTACAACAACCGCCCGCGCATCGAATGGCCAGGCGGCGCCCGGGTGGCGTTCTGGGTGGCGCCCAATGTCGAGTTCTATGAGCTCAACCCGCCCAAAAACCCGGCGCGTGCCGCCTGGGCCCGGCCGGCGCCGGATGTGTTGAACTACTCGTACCGCGACTACGGCAACCGGGTCGGCTTCTGGCGCATGTTGGAGGCCATGCAGCGCTGCAATATGCGCGGCAGCGTCTCGCTCAATGTGGCGATGTGCCAGCACCACCCCGAGGTGATCCAGGCTTGCGCCGACAACGGCTGGGAGTTTTACTCGCACGGTACCTACAACACCCGCTACCTGATGGGCATGACCGAAGCCCAGGAACGCGCCGTTATTCAGGACTCGATTGACACGGTGCGCCAGTACACCGGCCAAAAGCTCGACGGCTGGTTGGCCCCTGCTCTCACCTACACCGAGCGCACGCTGGACCTGGTGGCCGATATGGGCCTGACCTATGTCTGCGATCTGTTCCATGACGACCAGCCCGGCCCGGTCAAGGTGCGCCAGGGTAGGTTGACCAGCGTGCCCTATTCGCTGGAGATGAACGACACCATCGTTTACAACGTCAACCTGGTGCAGCCGCGGCGCTATGCCGATATCCTCAAACGCCAGTTCGACCGGCTGTACAAAGAAGGCGAGCAGTCCGGCACGGTGATGTGTATTCCGCTGCACCCCTACCTGGTGGGTCAGCCCTACCGCATGGCAGCTTTTGAAGAGGCGCTGTCCTACATCACCAGCCACGACAAGGTCTGGCTGGCGACCGGGCGCGAGATCGCCCAACACTTCAACACCCATTATTTCGACGCCTTCGCTGCCGCCGCGCAGCCAGCAGGAGACAGCCCATGAGCGCCGCGCCCGAGACCGCCAAGGCGGGCCTGCCTGACGCCCACCTGGAGTACCCGCTGCGCCGCTATGGCATGGACCACAGCCACTACGACTGGTCTATGCTGCCCAAGCGCAAGTCGGTGCAGTGGCCGGGCGGCGCCCGCGTGGCACTGTGGGTGGTGCCGGCGCTGGAGTGGTTCCCGCTGAACATGAAGGGCGTGCCCTTCAAACCGCCCGGCGCCATGATGACGGCCTACCCCGACCTGCGCCACTACACCCTGCGCGACTATGGCAACCGGGTGGGTATTTTCCGCATCATGCAGGCGCTGGCAAAGCACCAGATCCGCGCCTCGGTGGCGGTCAACGCGGCGGTGGCGTTGCGCTACCCCAGCCTGATCCAGGCCTGCACCCAGCAAGGCTGGGAGGTGATTGCCAACGGCCTGGACATGGATCACCTGCACCACGCCGCTCTGGCACCAGACGATGAGGCCCAACTGATCAGCAGCACGCTGGCCATTCTGCGCCAGGCCTCGGGCCAGCCGGTGCGCGGCTGGCTGTCGCCGGCCAAATCGGAGTCGGCCAACACGCTGGCGCTGCTCGGTGAGGCGGGGCTGGACTATGTGTGTGATTGGGTCAACGACGACATGCCCTACCCCATGCACACGCCGGCCAAAACCCTGCACGCTATGCCGCACCCGATCGACATCGACGACCACACCATCCTGGTGCAAAACCACCACACGGAAGACGACTTCCGCGACCAGCTGTGCGACCAGTTTGACCTGCTGTACCGCGAGTCGGCCACCCAGGGCGGCCGGGTCATGGCCATCTCATTGCACCCCTGGGTGATCGGTCAGCCCTACCGCATCGGCGCGCTGGAAGAGGCGCTCAAGCACATCATGGCGCACCGGGGTGTGTGGGCCGCTACCGGCAGCGAGATTCTGGATGCCTGGACCGCAGCCCAGGCCTGAGCCGGCCGTGTCAAGCCGCGGCGGGGCGGGCTTCAGCCAGGTCGTTCCACACGTCCTGCTGGCGGATCAGCCCGTCCACCAGCACAAAGCGGTCAATGAAGCGCACGCCCGCAAAGGCCGAGCCGTCAGGCCAGACCCCTTCCAACGTGCCGGCGCAGTAGACCACGGCGCCCTGGTCGGTCCAGCACTCGTCAAACTGATCAAACACCTTGGCCACGCGCTGGTAGCGGGCTTTTGCCCATTGCACCAGGTCTTCGAGCCGGTGCAAGGTGGCGCCGCCCGGGAAGCGCATCACAAACTCCGGCGCCAGAAACTGCTGCGCCTGGGTCAGCTCACGCGCCTGCATGTGGTCCAGAAAGCGGCGCACCAGCGCGCTGGCGTCCGGCCGCGCAGCGCCACCGGCAGTGACCACCCGACCATCGCGCTGGTAGGTGCTGGCGTGGTGAACCATGACAGTGGTGCCAGCAGCCGGCGCGGCAATCACCGAGCGGGCGGCCAGCGCCACGCGCTGCACCAGGCGCGATTCGGTCTCGGCGCCGTAACCTGGCAACAAGGTAATGGCAATCACTGGCATGTCGGTCTCCCCGAGTCGGTATGAAAACACCGATCATGCCTGCAAATCAGCTTGTGACCGAGCGCATCGCCTACTCGGCTGCGCCCGAGCGGCCGCCGCTGCATTGGCCCGGCGGCGCACGGGTGGCGCTGTGGGTGGCGCCCAACATCGAGCACTACGAGTTTTTGCCCGAACTCATCCGCGTGCGAGACCCCTGGCCCCGGCTGCCGCACCCCGACATCCTGGGCTACGGCCTGCGCGATTACGGCAACCGGGTAGGCGTCTGGCGGCTGATGGAGGTGTTTGACCGCTATCAGGTGCCCTGCACGGTGTCGCTGTCGATGGCGGTGCTGCAGATGTACCCCGAGATTGCCGAGGCCATGCTCAAGCGCCGCTGGGAGTTCATGTCGCACGGCCTGTACAACACGCGTTACCACTGGAACCTGAGCGAAGCCGATGAGCGCGCTGCCATCGAGGAATGCCAGCACATCCACCGGCAGTTCACTGGGCGCGATCTGCCAGGCTGGTTCTCACCCGCCGCCTCGAACACCTTGAACACCCCCGACCTGGTGGCCGAAGCCGGCATCGGCTACCTGTGCGACCTGTACCACGACGACCAGCCCACGCCGATTCAGGTGCGACAGGGCGAGCTGTACTCTTTGCCCTACAGCATGGAGATTAACGACAGCATCGCCTGGCGGCGCGGCCAGGAGGGCGCGGCCTTTGCCCAGAAGATCTGCGACGAATTCGATACTCTGTATGCAGAAGGGGCGGTGAGCGGCCAAGTGATGAACATCGCGGTCCACCCCTTTATCATGGGCCAGCCGCACCGCATCGAGCACCTGGCAAAGGCGTTGGAGTATGTCCTGTCGCACAGCGGCGTCTGGTGCGCCACCGGCTCCGAAATCATCGACAGTTACCGTCAACAAACCTACGCCGCTGGCTACGCCGGCCAGAAAGACAAGCCATGAACGCCCCCGCCGACTACATCCGCGCCTACATGACCGAGCGCCCCATCGACCTGTCGCGCGCGGCGCTGGTGATGATCGACATGCAGTACGCCACCGGCTCCCGCCAGGGCGCGCTGTCGCGCAAGCTGCAGGCCGAGGGCTCGCGGGTGGGCGACTACCGCTTTGCCCGCATCGAGCAGCAGGTGCTGCCCAACACCCTGCGCCTGCGCACGCACTTTAGCCAGCTGGGCCGGCCGGTGCTGCATGTAACCATTGGCGCCGCCCATGCAGGTGCGCTAGATGCACCACTGCACATGCGCCGCTTGTTCAACGAGTTCCAAAACTTTGTCGGCAGCCGCGAGCACGAGATTCTGGACGAGCTCAAGCCCCTGCCCGGCGAACACGTGCTGCGCAAGACCACCATCGGCGCCTTTGCCTCCACCAACATCGACAGCCTGCTGCGCGCCCTGGGTTGCGAGCAGCTGTACCTGACCGGGGTATCCACCAATATGTGCGTGGAAACCACCGCCCGCGAAGCCGCCGACCGGGGCTATGGCGTGACCCTGGTGGAAGACGCCTGCGGCACCACACACGAAGACCTGCACCAGGTGACCATGCGCAACTTCCAGCGCCTGTTTGGCCGGGTACGCTCGTGCGACGAGGCGCTGGCGGAGCTGCAGCCTGTGGTGGCGTGATGGCGCTGCGTAACGTAATCCAAGCAACAACGCCTTGGCAGTCACTAGAGTCAAATCAGAATCGTTTTTTACAACACAGTCGGCCCAGTTCGAATGACAGCACCTGAGACCAAATTGCCGCAGTTGAAAGACCCGCTTCAGCCCTCAATCACGTTGTTTCAAACCCTCTGGTGAAGCCGCGTAGCCGGTCAGCGTTTTGTCTGCGTGCTTGAGCCGCCAGTTCAACATTTTCTGTGCATAGGTCAACACCAACTGCGCATAGTCAGGGTCCTTGGCACGATTGTGCATTTGCGCTGGGTCTTTGCGCAAATCAAAGAACAAGGGGGGCTGAGCCGCAAAGTGCACGTACTTGTAATGCTCGTCTTGCACCACAGCCAAGTTGCTTTCATCCATGTCGGTACCCAGCACGTCTTCGGGCTGCGAGTAAAAAATATTGCGGTAATCAAATTCATAATGCACCTCGGTGCGCCAGCCCTTTGGTGCTTGCCCGCTATGCAAGAAAGGCAGAAGTGAAACACCGTCACAGGCACGTGGAATCGGTTGGTCCAACCAATCCAGTAGAGTGGGCATCGTGTCTACCGTTTCGGTGAACTGTTGAACGACCTGCCCACGTGTGGCGTTGGACTGTGCGCCAGGATCGCGAACAATCATCGGAATGTGAAAACTCTCATCAAAATAGCCGATCTTTCCGAGCAGGTGGTGGTCACCTAATTGCTCGCCGTGATCGCTGGTCAGCACAATCAAGGTGTTGTCCCATTGCCCAGTCTCTTTCAAAAACTTGAACACACGGCCAAGCTGATCGTCAACTTCACTCATCAGGCCATAGTAAGTCGCACGCATTTGTCGCACCTCGGCTTCGTCCATTTGGCAACCTAGACCCTGTCCGTTTTGGAAGAAGCTTTTGCGCGTGGTGTTGTCTAAGTAAAACTGCAGCAGGGGATGCTGCTCCCCCTCAAGCTGAGCCGAAGCGGCACGCACGGGTGGCGGGCACTGGGCCGGATCGTACATAGTGTGATAAGGGGCGGGAGCCGCAAAAGGCGGATGAGGCCGGAAGTAACCTAAGTGCAAAAACCACGGTTTGTGCTGAACACTGCGCAAGTAGTCCAATCCCTTGTCGGTGAACCAGGTCGTGTCGGACAAATGTGCCGGTATGCGACTGGGAAGGGAAGTGGCCCCCACTTGGTTCTCCTCCAAGCCTTCCGGTAACCAAATATCCCAAGGGTTGTCGGGCAGTTTCTGCCCTTGGGATTCAAGCCATCCAAAATAAGTTTCCATCTTCAGGCCCCAAGAGCCCACTGGGTTCCAACCCTCCATGTCCGCGCCCAAAACCGTAAATCGCGGGTCTTTGGAGGCGGTCGAACGCGGGTCCGGCGTGGTCGTGGTGTAACCGACCAAAGCAGGCTCGTAGCCCGCCTTACGCACTTCGAGGGCTATGTTGGTGTGACGCGCATCAAGGGGGATGGTGTTCTGCACCGCACGATGATTCATCATGTAAAGGCCTGTCAGCAAGCTGGCACGACCAGGGCCGCAAGGCACAGCCTGGGTGTAGTGGCGAGCAAAGGTGACGCCCTCCTTTGCCAACGCTTCGATGTTCGGCGTTTTGACAACCGGGTGACCCAGCATAGGCAAGGTGTCGCCACGCCATTGGTCAACAACAATAAGCAAGACATTCTTCTGATTTGACATAGGGTTCTTTCTTGGGTTGAGAGGTACGGATTCAGTTCAACGTAGGGTCCAGTCGGTCACGCAGCCAATCGCCGAGCATGCCGACAGGAAAAAGTGGTGATCAGTCAATGTGACGCTCACGATCAACGTGCTGGCGATACCACGCCATCAATCAAAAACTCGACTATCGCGGCTTCGGATGAAACAACCGTGAACTAGGCATGACGATTTGATGACCCCGGTTTTATCAAGCAATTTGCCAATTTAACCGTCCCAGAACTGCCGGCCATCAATAAGAAATTTGCAAGAAGCGTCGCTGTACGCTCGTACCGGTGATCTGGGTATGGACGCTGCAGGTCAGGAAATCGACAGCCAGTCAATAACGATCGGCTGCGGCTCTGTCGCGATGCCATTGGCCCAGATCGTTGGCGCATGGACCGGCAAGGCTGGCGCCTGATCGGTCTCAACGCAACGTTCTTTGGCACGGTATAAATTTCAGGGCGCAGCGATCCAGTTATCCAGTTGCAAGCCGGGCACCTTGGCAAACTCACGCATGTTATTGGTAATCAGCAGGGCCTGTTGGCTGAGGGCGTGCGCGGCAATCATGGTGTCAAGCGAACCGATGGGGGTGCCACGGCGCTCCAGGTCAGCGCGCAGGTCGCCATAAGCCCAGACGGCGGGTGTGTCAAAAGGCAGAATCGTCAACGGGGCCAGAAACATCTCCAAGGCTTGGCGGTTGCGCGCCGAGCCACCTTTGGCTACCCCAAAAGCTAACTCTGCGGCCACCACGCTGCACACCCCAATGTCGCCCAGCCGGTACTGCTGAAAGCGCGCCAGCACGGCAGGGGGTTTAGCGTTGATGATGTAGACACAGATATTGGTGTCGAGCAGGATCATGGTGCAATCTCGGCGCGAACCTGATCGTCAGGTTGCTCTCGCACCAGCACAAAACCAGGCTCAAAGGCGGCGAGACCAGCCGCCAGCATTTGCCAAGGGTCATCCACCGGCAATAACAGCACGCCATTTCCGAAATGCTTTACCCCCACCTCGGTGCCGACAAACCGGTATTCTTTGGGTAGCCGAACGGCTTGGCTGCGGCCGGATTGGAAAAGGCGTGCGGTATCCATGGCGCTCTCCTAAAATGGTAGTTACCAATGATAACCACCAACCTTAAAAATGTCCATCGCTCTCGGTGCCGTCGATTGGAGTTTCCGTGGCAGATCCATCAAATTGGATTGCTGTTCGCGCAATATCAACGTTGGCTAGGACCGTATTTTTTAAGTTTTACCTGATTAGCAATGAGCTGCAGCCAACTGATGCAAACGAGCTCAAGCCCCTGCCCGGCGAACGCATGCTGCGCAAGACCACTGCCATCAGACCACTGCCATCAGCTTGAAATGTGTAAAGAATTACATTACACTTTCATCATGATCGAGTCTTTCAGGCACAAAGGGCTTCAGGCCCTTTTTGAGAAGGGTACTAGCGCAAAAGTGCAAAAGGCCTTGGCAGAAAGGGCACTTCGCCGCCTTGATGCCATTCATACCGCCAAGACACCTGATGCTTTGAATGTCCCTGGTCTTGACTTCCATGGGCTGCAGGGCAAGCTAAAGCGTTTTAGCGTGCATGTCAACGGCCCCTGGTGCATTACCTTTGAATGGCAAGGTGAGAACGCGATCAAGGTCGACTTGGAAAATTACCCCTAGGAGCGAAAGATGCGTCAACGTAGTCCCACCCACCCAGGAGCCATCTTGCGAGAAGATGTGCTGCCCAGCTTGCCTGGCATGTCGGTGAGCGCGTTTGCCCGCAACCTGGGTGTTTCGCGCCAAACGTTGCACGCTGTGTTGGCCGAACGCAGCGGCGTCTCAGCAGAAATGGCGCTGCGCTTGGGCACGCTACTGGGGAATGGTGCCCAACTTTGGTTGGACATACAAACCCGGTTTGACCTCTGGCACGCTGAGGCCAAACTGCACGATGAGCTGGGTCAGATGAAGCCACTGCAGCAGTTGGCTGCGGTCTGACCGCCACTCAACCGAACGCCCTAAGAGATGAAGAAAATACTGGTCATCGTCCCCTTCGCCATGTCGGCTGACAACCTGCTGCTGCGCCAGCAGCAACTGGCCGGCCTGCAGTTCGGCCCCGAACTGGTGTTTGAGTACCGCTGCGTCAAGGCCGGGCCGGTCAACTACTCCAGCCACCATGATTTTGTGCTGGCTGACGCGTCCATCTTTGAGGCCGGTTGCCGCGCGCAGGACGAGGGTTACGCCGCTGTGTGCATCGACACCATGAGCGACTCGGGCGTGGCGGCTTTGCGCAGCGTGCTGGACATCCCGGTGTTCGGGCCCGGCAAGGTGTCCATGCTGACGGCGCTGATGTTGGGCGACCGGTTTTCCATCCTGACCATGGCCAGCCGCTGGAAACCGCTGTATAAAAAAGCGCTCGACGAGTTGGGCCTGCACCACAAGTGCGCCTCGGTGCGGGCGATCGAGGTGCCGCCCGACAACCAGGGCCTCTTGTCGGGCAAGGAAGACGCGGTGTTTCCGCTGCTCGAAGCAGCAGCCCGGCTAGCCATCGAGGTCGACGGCGCCGAGGTGCTGATCCTGGGCTCCACCACCATGCACCAGGCCCATGCCTACCTGGAATCGCGCTTGCCGGTGCCGGTCATCAACCCCGGTCCTTTGAGCTACAAGATGGCCGAGGCGGCACTTGCCTTGGGCCTGCGCCAAAGCCGCCTGGCTTACCCCAAACCCATGCACCCCCGGCTGGACATGCTCGAGGCCATGATGGCGGCTGCGCAACAGCAGGTGGTCGGCCAACCATGAGCAAGCTCCTGAGCCCGGCACAAGTGGCCGCCTATGAGCGGGACGGCTTTGTGAGCCCGGTGCCGGTGCTGTCCACTGCTGAAGCGCACGCCGCGCGGGCCGAGCTTGAGGCCTGGGAAGCGGCCCGGGGCGCGCCGATTGACTTCCCCGAAAAATCCAAGTCTTACCTGCTGTTCGACTGGGCGGACCAGCTGGTGCACCACCCCCGTATTCTGGACGCTGTTGAGGACCTGATCGGGCCGAACATTCTGGTCTACCACAGCACCCTGTTCCTGAAAGAGGCGCACAGTGCCGCCTTTGTGCGTTGGCACCAGGACAGCACCTACTTTTATCTGGCACCGCACCTGCATGTGACCGCCTGGGTGGCTTTGTCAGACGCGTCCGAGGCAGCAGGCTGCATGCGGGCCCTGCCCGGCAGCCACCGCTGGGGCAGCATTGCCCATGATGACAAGCCCGAGCCGATGAACATGATCCGGCGCGGACAGGGCATCAGCCAGCGCTTTGATGCCGAGACGGGTTGCGCCATGCCGCTGCGCGCGGGTGAGATGTCGCTGCACCACACCGACCTGGTGCACGCCTCTGGCGCAAATGACACCGATGACCGCCGCATCGGGCTAGCCATCAGCTACATCCCGGCCCGGGTTCGCCCAACGGGCGCGGTGCAACCCCATGCGCTGTGCGTGCGGGGCCGCGACCTTGGCCACTTCGTGCCGGAGCGTCGACTGCAACAAGCCCTGTCACCAGCCGACCGGCAGCAGCACCAGCAGGCGCTGGCCGCCTTTAGGGCGCTTCAGGACGCCGGCTTCAAACCCAGTACGCAAAGCACACCATGACACCAAGCACCGAGGCCTCAAGCCCGAGCCAACTGGCCGAGCGCTACTTTGCGGCAGTGGACCGGATGGACCTGGCCGCCACCCTGGCCTGCTTCACACCCGATGCCTGCTTCACCATTGCCACTTACAACACCCTGTACCAGGGCCGCGACACCGAGATCCGCGCCATGTTTGAGCGGCTCAACGCCCGCTACGCGCAGGTCTGGCATGGCGACTTCGACCATGTGGTGCATGGGCCCAACCGCATCGCCAGCCGGTTCCGGGTGGAGAACATCACCCACGCTGGCGAGAAACTGGTCAAGCACAACTGCAATTTTTTTAGGCTGCGCGGCGCGCTGTTTGAGGAAGTTTTTGTGTATATGAGCGGCGACAACTCGCTGGGTTGACCATCATCATCGTCTCCCAAACAGCACCGAAGGTGCAGCATTCTTAAGCCTTCAAACCTTCATGCAGGCGTGGCAGAAACAACCGTAGGCCGCTTCGCTTTCTTAACCTTCAGACCACCCTTTTTCTTCGCCTGAAAGAGGTCGTATTGCCCCTGCATACGCAGCCAAATCTCAGGGCCATTACCAACCCACTTACC
>CAMCZF010000097.1 GCA_945885775.1 Rhodoferax sp. OV413
TCAAAGAGAAAACTCATGACCAAAACTTTCAGCGCCAAACCCGCTGATGTGGTGCACGAGTGGTTTGTGCTTGACGCGACCGACAAGGTCCTCGGACGAGTAGCCAGCGAAGTTGCTCTCCGTTTGCGCGGCAAACACAAGGCCATTTATACGCCCCACGTCGATACCGGTGACTTCATTGTCATCATCAACGCAGCCCAGCTGCGTGTCACCGGTGCCAAGCCGATTGACAAGGTGTACTACCGTCACTCGGGCTACCCGGGCGGCATCACAGCCACCAATTTCCGTGACATGCAAGCCAAGCACCCCGGCCGCGCTTTGGAAAAAGCCGTCAAGGGCATGCTGCCCAAGGGGCCCCTGGGCTACGCCATGATCAAGAAGCTCAAGGTGTACGGCGGTGCAGAGCACCCGCACACTGCCCAGCAACCCAAAGTGTTGGAAATTTAAGGAGCCTTGACATGATTGGTGATTGGAACAATGGTACCGGCCGTCGCAAATCCAGCGTCGCCCGCGTTTTCCTGAAAAAAGGCTCCGGCCAGATTGTGGTGAACGGCAAAGACATCGAGAAATTCTTCGGTCGTCAAACCTCCATCATGATTTGCTAGCAGCCCCTGATGCTGACCAACCACGCCCAGACCTTTGACATCATGGTCAATGTGGCCGGTGGTGGTGAGTCTGGTCAAGCGGGCGCTGTGCGTCATGGCATTACCCGTGCCCTGATCGATTACGACGCCACCCTCAAGCCCGAGTTGAGCAAAGCTGGTTTCGTAACCCGTGATGCCCGCGAGGTTGAGCGTAAGAAGGTCGGCTTCCACGGCGCACGTCGCCGCAAGCAGTTCAGCAAGCGTTAATCTGCCCACACGCCGCGCGGTCAACGCGTGGCGCCTCAACAGCCGCCTCGAAGCAGTTCCTGGCGGCTGTTGTCATTGTGGTGAGGCATCGGCCAGGGGGGCGCCTGCTAGACTCGCCGAATGATGCGAACTCGCCTATTCCTTCGCCGCCTGACCATCAGTGCGCCACGCATGTCGGTGCGCAGCGCCATGCCGTGGCCTTTGCGTTGGGTCGTGCTGGCGATTGCCCTGGGCTTTTGCGCAGCCATTGCCTTATGGGCGTTCGAATTTGGGCGCAATATTGCGGGCCTGGAGTCCTCGGGTCGGGAGCGGCTGCAACAGGTCCGGGCTGACATGGCGGCCCTGCGTGCCGAGCTAGAGGCCACCAAGGAGGCGCGCGACAAGGCGCAGTCCATTGCCAATACGGCGAGCACCTTGCTGACCTCCGAAAAAGTGGCGCAAGAACGGCTCCTGGCGCAGAACAAACAACTCGAAGCCGACAACCGGGCCCTGCGCGACGACCTTGGTTTTTTTGAAAAACTGATCCCCTCTGGAAGTGGTGAGAGCATGGCCATTCGTGGTCTTCAGGGCGATGTCGTCAATGGGCGTGAACTTAAATGGCAGGTGCTGGTAATCCAACCACTGAAAAATCCGGGAGAGTTCAATGGCCGCCTTGAGTTGGGTTTTACTGGCCTGCAAAACGGTAAACCCTGGGCCGCGACTTTGCCGGGCGGCCCACAGTCGCTTAAATTGCGCCAGTACGGTCGAGTGGCGGGCACGCTGGAGTTACCCCCGCAGACTGTTGTGAAGGGTATCACCGCCAAGGTGCTGGATGGCACAGTGGTCAAGGCCGTGCAAACCATCAAGTTATAGTCCAGCGAGTTCGGTGGTTCCCAACCTTTTCCAAACCTAGGCATCCATGTTTAACAAAAAAAAACAGCCGCCCATCAAAAGCTTGATCGCTCAAGGCACGAAGATTGTTGGGAATGTGCACTTTGAGGAAGGCCTGCGTGTGGACGGTACCGTGAATGGTGATGTCGGTGCCAGTCCGGAGGCCGCCTCAATGCTTGTGATTTCCGAGACCGCCGTGATAACCGGGGAAGTCCGGGCTGATCACATCATCATCAATGGCCATGTCAACGGCCCTATCTACGCTTCCGCCTTGCTGGAGTTGCAACCCAAGGCCCGTATCCAGGGCGATGTGCATTACGCCGCGCTCGAAATGCACCAAGGTGCCTTGATCGACGGTCAGTTGCGTCCGCTGTTAGGCGGTGCCGACAAACCCACACTGGTATTGGCGGCAAATAATCAGGCAGTGAATTCCTGAGCGAATTGCTGTACTATTCACATCAGTCAATCCATTGGAGTTAGCCATGAGCGCAGTTGCAGAGAGTATTCAGACCGAAATGCCCACCCCTATTCTGTTCACCGACAGTGCAGCCGCCAAAGTGGCTGACCTGATCGCTGAAGAAGGGAACCCTGAGCTTAAATTGCGTGTGTTTGTGCAGGGCGGGGGCTGTTCTGGCTTTCAGTACGGTTTCACCTTTGATGAAATCACCAACGAAGACGACACCACAATGACCAAGAATGGCGTCTCCCTGCTGATTGACGCCATGAGTTACCAATACCTGGTGGGCGCCGAGATTGATTACAAAGAAGACCTGCAAGGCGCGCAGTTTGTGATCAAGAATCCCAATGCAACCACCACTTGCGGTTGCGGCTCGAGCTTCTCGGCCTGATAGCGTGCTGCCCGGCTTAGGCCGGGTATACCGCACCCAGTACACGGGCGCCTAGGGCGCCCGTCACTTTTTGCAGATTGCCAGGTTCACGACGAACAGTCTGGCGCGCCAGCCAGGCGAAAGCAGCCGCCTCGACCTGTAAGGGCGGTAGCCCTCTAAGTAGGGTGTCGCTCACATTGCGTGTCGGCAGTAGCCCCTGCAGGCGACGCATGAGGTGCTGGTTATAGGCGCCGCCACCACATACCAGTAACTCGCTGCCTGCTGGCGCATAGGTTCGCACGGCATCGGCGCAGCTGTATGCGGTCAACTCGGCCAGCGTCGCCTGCACATCAGCTGCTGACACTGTGGCTGACTGTGCCAGCGCTGCAGCCAGCCACGGCGGGTTGAACAGGTCACGCCCGGTGCTCTTGGGCGGGCTTTGGGCAAAGAACGGCTCGGCCAGCATGCGCTTAAGCAACTCGGTATCGACGTGTCCGCTGGCGGCCCAAGTGCCGTCGCGATCAAAAGGTTCGCCCTTGTGCTGCGAGCACCACGCGTCGAGCAACACGTTGCCCGGCCCGCAGTCAAAACCCAGAATATCACCCTCGTCTGCAGCACCTAGCACCGTCAGGTTGGCCATACCACCGAGGTTCAGGACAGCAACTTCGGACCCAGGGCGGCCAAACACCGCGCGGTGGAAGGCTGGGACCAGCGGCGCGCCCTGGCCGCCGGCTGCCACATCGCGGCTGCGGAAATCGGCAATCACATCGATGCCGCACAACTCTGCCAACAGTGCGGGGTTGTTCAACTGAAGCGTATAGCCCGTGCCATCGAAGGCCTGCGGCTGGTGCCGAACCGTTTGGCCATGTGCCCCGATCGCCCGCACCGCGGCGGGAACAACGCCCGCCTGCTTCAACAGTGCGTCCACCACCCCGGCATAGGCACGCGTCAACGCATTGGCAGCCAACGCAGCGCGATGCAGTTCATTGTGGCCAGTTTGGTTGAGGGCAAGGAATTCCTGGCGTAAGGCGGGCGGCATTGGCGCACTCGCGCCAGCCAGCACGGTCAGCTGTGTCTTGGAAAAATCGACCAGCACGCCGTCGACACCGTCCAGTGAGGTGCCAGACATCAGGCCCAGGTAGAGCTCGGTCAAGGCCAAGCGCTGGGCTATTCGGCCGTACCGCGCTGCAGGGAGGCTGCGCCGGCCAGTGCCACGCGTGTCTTCGCTGCAGCCTGATTAAACACCGGGCGTGCAGCTGCGCTCACCGGTACCGATTCGCTTTGCCGTGCGATGGTCATGGGGTCATGGTGTTGGCCATTGACCCGGAACTCAAAATGCAGGTGCGGCCCAGTAGCCCAACCAGTGGCACCCACCGCGCCGACGTTTTGGCCCTGGCTCACGTTTTGGCCTTTGCGAACCGAAATACGGCTCAGGTGAGCATAGACGGTGGTGTGTTGGTTGCGGTGCTTGACCATGACCACATTCCCAAAGCCATTTTGCACCCCCGCGAACTCGACAGTGCCGTCACCAACGCTGCGCACCGGTGTGCCGGTTGGCGCGGCGTAGTCTACGCCCAGGTGAGCACGCCAGGTTTGCAGGATGGGATGGAAACGCATCTTGAACCCACTGGTGACCCGGGAGAATTCCATCGGAGACGCCAAGTAGGCGCGGCGTAAGCTTTGCCCGCCCAGCGTGTAGTAACCGCCTTTGCCAGTGGCGCCGGTTTCACTGAACCACATGGCCTGAAAGCTCGTGCCGCTGTTGACGAATTCTGCACTCAAGACCCGCCCGCTGCGTAGCGGTTCGCCATCGCCTTCCAGGGTTTCATAGACCACCGAGAAGCGATCGCCTTTACGCAGCGCGCGGTGAAAGTCAATGTCACCAGCAAACATCTCGGCGACCTGGATGGCAATGGCATCCGGGACGCGCGCTTCGTCGGTGGCGGCAAACAGGGAGCTCTGGATGGTGCCGCTGGCGAGCCGGGTCGAGGCGGTCAGGGCAGCGGTTTCCAGGCGCGACACAAAGCCGCTGGGCGATGGCTCGACCACCAAGCGCTTGAACTGTCCGTCATCGTCGGGGCTCCAGCGTGCGGTGAGTTTGCGCAGGGTGTTCTGCTCGGTCGTCTCGGCATTGATGCTGCGACCACTGCGGCCGAGCAAAAGGCGGGCGACCGGGTCAGAGCGAAGAAAGTTGGCCGCAGCTGTGTCGTCTACGCCCAAGCGGCGCAGCAGGCTGTCCGCCGTGTCGGTTGAACGGGTGATGTCTGACCGAAAAAGGGTGAATGCAGGCCCGTTTGACGCCAGGTCGGTACGCTGTTCAGTCCGTTGCACGACCTCCAAGACCTCTTGCACTGTCAGATCAGCCGGATCCGGGGCCAGGGCGGCCAGCGCGTAAGTCGCACCCCCGGCACCCAACAACGCGCTGGCCAATACGGCGGCGACATGCTTGGGGTAGTGCTCCAACAACTGGCGGGACCACTGAATGCTATTCTGGGCGGCGGTGACGAGGCGATAGGGCAAAAGGCAGGCTTTCGGACGGGACCAGGGCGGCGGCAATAACGGCAGAAGGGTACACCGCGAGCCGACGACTAAAATCCAGGGGTTGAATCGAAGCAAAGTATAACTTCGCTGAACCCCTGTTACCCACTAATTCCTTTATGAATCAAGCTCTGGCCACTCAGTTTCCTGTTACGGATCGTGTCCGGGAGGCGCTCTCTGTGTCCCTGCGCGGCTGCGAAGAGTTGATCCCGCAGGATGACTGGGTCAAGAAACTGGCCCGATCTGAAGCCACTGGCACACCCTTGCGCATCAAGCTAGGGCTCGACCCAACGGCACCTGATATCCATGTCGGGCATACCGTGGTGCTCAACAAAATGAGGCAGTTGCAGGACCTGGGTCACACCGTCATTTTTTTGATTGGCGACTTCACGACCTTGATTGGTGACCCGTCGGGTCGCAACAGCACACGTCCACCACTCACCCGTGAGCAGATTGAAAGTAACGCGCAGACCTACTACCGCCAGGCCTCTATGGTGCTAGACCCGGCCAGGACCGAGATCCGCTACAACAGCGAATGGGGCGACGCCCTTGGTTCGCGCGGCATGATCCAATTGGCGGCCCGCTACACGGTGGCGCGGATGATGGAGCGCAATGATTTCCATGATCGATTCAAGGCCGGCACCCCGATCAGCGTGCATGAATTTTTGTACCCGCTGATGCAGGGCTATGACAGCGTGGCGCTCAAGAGCGACCTCGAGCTCGGTGGTACTGATCAAAAGTTCAACCTGCTGGTGGGGCGCCACTTGCAGGCGGAATACGGCCAGGAGCCGCAATGTATCCTGACCATGCCGCTGCTCGAGGGGCTCGATGGCATCGAGAAAATGTCGAAGAGCAAGAACAATTTCATCGGCATCTCGGAAGATGCCAACACCATGTTTGCCAAAGTGCTGAGTATTTCTGACACCCTGATGTGGCGCTGGTACACCCTGCTGAGCTTTCGCAGTCTGGCAGACATCGAGGCGCTCAAGGCCGAGGTACAGGGCGGGCGCAACCCGAAAGAGGCCAAGGTGGCTTTGGCACGGGAGATCACGGCGCGTTTTCACTCGCCGGCGGCTGCTGATCTTGCGGAGCAGGATTTCATCAACCGTAGCCAAGGCGGCGTTCCTGACGAGATCACTGAACTGACGCTGCCTTTGGGCGTGGACGGCGCAGCGGTGGGGATTGGTGCACTGCTGAAGCTGGCCGGGCTGGTGGCCTCCAGTGGCGAGGGCAACCGCCTGATTGATGGCGCCGGTGTGCGTGTCGATACCAGTCTGGTCAGTGACAAGGGCTTGAAGCTAGGCGCTGGCACCTACGTGCTGCAAGTGGGCAAACGTCGCTTTGCCCGGGTTACGTTGGCTTGAGTTTGTCTTGCCAACCGGCCTGATGGCGCAGAACCTTAACCATGTGGTTGAGTTCGAACGGTTTGGCCACATGCTCGTTCATACCGGCATCCAGGCATTCTTGCCGCTCGGCGGCCATGGCATTGGCGGTCATGGCCACAATGGGTAAATGTGTCAGACCCAGCACCTGCCGGATATGGCGGGTGGCGTTTAGGCCATCCATGACGGGCATCTGCATGTCCATCAGTACGACGTCATAAATTGGATCGGCGGCGGCCACAATCGTTATCGCCTCCTGTCCGTCATTGGCGGTCTGTACGATAGCGCCCTCCTTTTGCAGCAATTCGCGCGCCACCTGCTGATTGACCAAGTTATCCTCCACCACCAGCAGCCTCATTCCAGCCAGGCGATGGCCTGTGGGCTTCAATTCAGGGTTTTTGCGCGGAGCATGGTCGGCCCGGGCGTCAACGATGGCATCCAGCAACATGGAAGCGGTCACTGGCTTGATCAAGAAGCCGTCAATCATTGCCCGATCTGACGGGCTGCGATCGGCCAACATCTCTTTGCCATGGGCGCTGACCATCACCACGACGGGCCGCCGCGCTAGCCCGGGCAGCGCACGAATTCGCTGGCAGGTCTGCCAACCATCGAGGCCTGGCATTTGCCAATCCAGCAGCACCGCTTCGTAGTGGATGCCCGCGCTGGCCCGCTGCTGCACCAGTTCAATCGAGGCCTCCCCGCTGTTGCACACCTCCACGGTCCAGCCCAGTGATAGCCCCATGCGTTCAAGCACAGCACGGGCAGTGGGGTTGTCATCGACCACGAGAACACGCCAGGCATTTAAAGGGTCCTTGGCTGGCACCAGGGTCTCGCTAGCGGCCGGCGCCAGCGGCATCGTGATAGAGAAATGAAACCGGCTGCCAACGCCGAGGTGGCTCTCCAACTGAAGCGTCCCGCCCATCAGGGTGACCAGCGACTGACTGATGGCAACACCCAGGCCAGTGCCGCCGAAGCGGCGCGATGTGGATGCCTCGGCCTGTGTAAAGCCGGTGAAGATGCGGGACTGGTTCTCTGGTGAGATACCGATGCCGGTGTCGCGCACCGCGAACTGCAGGGTCGCCTCGTTGGCACCCGCCTGCAACAGCAAGGCGCTCACCACCACCTCGCCTTTGGCCGTGAATTTGATGGCATTGCCGCCCAGGTTGATCAGCACCTGGCGCAAGCGCAGTGCATCGCCGACCAGGTGCTGCGGAATGCTTGGGTCGATGTCAAACAGCACATCGACCTGATCATGGTTCACGCTGGCCGACAGGATCACCGACAGATCGCGCAGCAGCTGATCAATGCGAAAAGGTTGCGGGTCCAGGCTGAGTTTGCCCGCTTCTACCTTGGCCAAATCCAAAATGTCATCGAGCAGGCCCAGCAGTGATCGGGCTGCGCGTTCAGTTTTGCTGACGTAGTCGGTCTGCTGGTTGTCGAGTGGAGTGTGCTGCAAGAGTGCCGACATGCCCAAGATGGCGTTCATGGGCGTACGGATTTCATGGCTCATATTGGCCAGGAATCGGCTCTTGGCCAACACGGCTTCTTCGGCCAGCTCCCGGGCTCGGATAATTTCGGTAATGTCGATCCGAAACCCAACTGTGTGGCCATCTGCCATACGTCGGTCAACGATGCGCAGGGTGCGACCACTGTCAATTTTTTGAATCAGTGTGCTGTCGCCGCTGAGGTGGATTGCCATGCGTTCGGCCACCCATGCTTCTTCCCGACCGATGGCCGCCAGGTATTGCCCGCGCACAACGCCCTCACGTGCCAGATGCTCGAAAGTGACGCCAGGCACCAGCAGGTCGGCAGAAGTGACATAGAGCTGCCGATACCTGTCGTTGCAATACACCAGCTTATCTTCTGCATCAAATAGTACAAAAGCCTCGTCGATGGTGTCGATGGCGCCGCGGAGCAGTTGCTCCTGCTGCGCGGCCCGGGTCTCGGCGTGATGGCGGGCGGTCACATCATGGCGGATGCAGACGTATTTTTCGATTTCGCCATCCACCCCTCGGAAAGGTGCGATCACGGTATCGGCCCAGAACAGGGTGCCGTCCTTAGCCCGGTCACAAACCTCCCCATGCCAGACCTGTCCCGAGCTGATCGTCTGCCACATACTGGCCCAAAAGCTGTCGGCCTGCTGGCCAGAGCTGATCAATTGGTGGCTTTGCCCCAGCAGTTCCTCCCGGCTGTAGCCGGTGGTCCGACAAAACCGGTCATTGACCAGGATGATGCGGCCGCTGATGTCTGTCATGGAGACCAGGGAGTGCAGGTCCAGCGTACGCAATAGCACATCGTTGTCGCGCAATGCGGTCTCTAGAAGTCGCTGGGTGCGCCTGCGCTCGGTCACGTCGATCGCTAGTCCCAAAAACCCCTGGTGTAAGCCGTCGGTGCCGTTCAGCGGCTGGAACTGGAATTCGACCCACCTTTCATCGCCACTGCCCCTGGTGATGAGCAAGTCCTCCTGGATGGCGCGCCCCGCCAGCAGGGCCGTCGATAAGCGGTCCATGGCCTGTGGCGTCAATTGCCGAGTCAGCCCGATTTCCACAGGTCGGCGCCCGATCACTGCGGCGGCCTTCAGGCCCGAAAGTCGCTCAAAGCCCGCGTTAACCCAGGTGATGTGCCGTTCGGTGTCCATGATCAGGACTGCATTGGTGGTTTCCTGCGCCACCAAGCCAAGTTTTGCGACCTCGGCGCCCATGCGTTGCGCCATTTGCTCTGCACGCCGTCGCAGAGTGACCTGCTGCCAAAGCACCCCGGACAGCAGCAGGGTCATCACCATGATGCCTGCCAAGCGAATCCAGGGTATCCAGCGCGGAAACAGGGCGTCAAAGGCGGGGGTGGTTTGGGCTTGAAGCGTGAACTCGTGTCCCACAAGCGTCACCGTCTGGCGGGCCGTTAGTTGCGGACCGGACAGGATGTCGTTCGCTTTTGCCGAATCGCCTGTGCTCGGCCCGGTTCTATAAAGCGGGGGACCTCCAGGCGGGGTGCCGACAGTATCGAAAATCTCCAGGTCAATCCGCCGGTCGGAGGCGTCAAACAGGCCCGCCATCATTTTGCCGAATGTCACCGGTGAAAAGACGAGGCCCAGCAGCCCGGCGCGTCGGTCTTCTGGCGTACCCAAGGCGCTGCCGCTCGAGTAAACGGGAAGGATCATCAGCAGCTTGGGTGACAGGCCTTCAGATCCGGCCTCCCCCGGCTGGCTGGCGAGGGTGGCTTCGCCGCTGCCCACCGCGCGCGCAATCGCTGCCCGGATCGCAGGGTGGGCGCCCAGGTCATAGCCAAGAAAATCGGCCTGGCCAGGTACGGGTTCGAAAAATCGGACGATGTACAGGTCATCTTGTGGCCGTACCCGTTCAATCCAGCCGAAGCCCTGTGCGCCAAATAGCTCGCTGACAGCTCCAGAGGCGACATGTTTTTGAAAATCCGCCCGTTTCATTTGGGGCTGGGCTTGGACCGCCGCACGCACGCTGTTCAGGCTGTAGACCGGCAGGGTGCTGCGCCGTGCCATCTCGGCGGTCAGTCGTTCAAGCTCGTGCCGGAATTCAGCTCGCTTGTCGGTTTGAATGTCGGCGTGCGCGCGCCAGCCCAGCCCAGCGGCCAAGCACGCCCCCGCCAAAAAAACCAATGCGGGCAGCCATGTCCCCAGACGCTCAGCCAGTTGTAGCCAGGCGCTGACGGGTGGGCCGGGCTCGACCGGGCTGAGTGACGACACAGGACGCATGGTTCAACTAGAGAAAACTTGCTATCAAAAATAGCCTGGCCGCTGCCGCGTCGTGGCGTCTATTTATGCGCAGGCCTTGGCTGGTGGCTTGGAACTGGCTGTTTGGGGTGTTTGAGTTTCGGCACAATGGTCTGATGAATGTAACCGAGACTGTCGCATGATCGCCGTGCTGCAACGCGTCCGCCAGGCGCGGGTGCTGGTGGCTGATGAATTGGTGGGTGAGATTGCCGCTGGATTGTTGGTGCTGGTTTGTGTGGAGCGCGCCGACAGCGAGGTGCAGTGTGACCGCATGCTGGCCAAGATTCTAAAGTTGCGCATTTTTAACGACGCCGCAGGCAAGATGAACCACAGCTTGCAGGATATGGACGGCAACGGCGCTGCCGGTGGGCTGTTGCTGGTGAGTCAGTTCACTTTGGCGGCGGATGCCACTGGCGGCAACCGGCCCAGTTTTACGGCAGCGGCCCGGCCTGAGGACGGCCGGCGACTGTTTGACTATTTTGTGGCGCAAGCGCGGTGTGCGCACGCCGTGGTCCAGACCGGTCGCTTTGCCACCGAGATGCAGGTGCACCTGGTTAACGATGGCCCAGTGACGATTCCTCTTCGCGTGGTTTAGGTGCTTTTGCCGTCTGGGCGCGAGGGCTGATCGCGACAGCTGACGGTTATGATGGACTCGACTGAGGCGCTCGCCGGTCGACTTTTCATTTCTTCTGGAGTAAAGCCATGCGTGTGATTGTGTCTCTCAAGTGGGCGATATCGGTTTTTGGCATGGTTTTGTTGGGCCTCACCATGCTGGCGCCGGCCGCTGCCCAGCAAAGTACCGCTCCTTTCAGGGTCGGGGTCCTGCCCAATGTCAGCGCCCGATTGATCGTGACCAGCTACCAGCCCATGCGCGAGTATTTTGAGCGGGAGCTCAAACGCGGTGTAGACATCGCGACCGCGCCAGATTTCCGGGCTTTTGCCGAGAACACCCGGCGTGGCGATTACAACCTGATCGTGACTGCGGCCAACCTTGGGCGGATCGCTCAAGTGGACAGCAACTGGCACCCGCTGGCCATCTACGACCCCAAAATACCAGCCATCCTGGTGGCATTGGCCGACAACCCCAACGCCTCAGTCACGCAGTTGCGTGGCAAATCTGTGGCCTTGGCCAACCCACAGTCACTGGTGGCACTGGCTGGCTTGGAGTGGCTGGGTGGCCAGGGCCTGCGCTTGGGTGCTGATTTCAAAACCGTGACCGCTGCCAACGACGACAGTTTGGGTGCGGTACTGCGGACGGGCGAGGCGCCACTGGCCATCATGAGCATGGGCGAGTTCCGCGCTAAGCCAGAGGCCATGCGCAACACCCTGCGCATCGTCACCGAAATCGCCAAATTGCCAGGCTTTCTGGTGATGGCCAGCCCGGGGCTACCGGCGGCAGAACTTCAACGCCTCAAGACATTGATACTGGCGTTCCCTCAAACAGAGGAGGGCAAAAAGTTTTT
>CAMCZF010000098.1 GCA_945885775.1 Rhodoferax sp. OV413
GCTTCAATGAGTCTGCCGTGCTGGCCAAAGAGGCCGAGGAGGGTCTGCTGTACCGTGACATGCAATCCGACATCGTGCAGCAGTTGCTGCGGCGGCTGGCCGCGGTCAAGTCTTTGACGCCTCCCTGAGCCCATGCAACTCTCCGCCAGCCAGCTTGGCAACCACCTGCAACGCGGACTCAAGAGCCTCTACACCCTGTATGGGGACGAGCCGCTGCTGATCCAGGAGGCAGCCGACGCGATTCGCGCTGTTGCCCGCGCTCAGGGGTTCACTGAGCGGAATTCCTACACTGTGGCCGGCGCCCATTTTGACTGGAGCGAGGTGCTGGCTGCTGGTGGCAGCCTGAGCCTGTTCGCCGACCGACAAATCTTGGAGTTGCGCATTCCTTCGGGCAAACCGGGGAAGGATGGCAGCGTGGCGCTGCAGCGCTTGGCGGAGGCGGCCCAGGGCAATGACAGCACGCTCACGCTGGTGATGTTGCCCAAGCTGGACAAGGCCACCCGCGCCAGTGCCTGGTTTTTCGCGCTCGATGGCTACGGCGTCACGCTGCCCGTGGAGCCGGTTGAGCGGCAGGCGCTGCCGCAGTGGATTGCTCAGCGGCTGTCTACGCAAGGGCAACGGGTGCGTGGTGGCGAAGAAGGCCAACGCACCCTGCATTTCTTTGCTGATCGCGTGGAGGGCAACCTGCTGGCGGCGCACCAGGAGATCCAAAAACTAGGCTTGCTCTATCCAGCCGGCGAGCTGGGCTTTGAGCAAATCGAGTCGGCGGTGCTGAATGTCGCCCGTTTTGATGTGTTCAAGCTGTCAGAGGCCGTGCTGGCGGGCCAACCGGCGCGGGTGCAGCGCATGCTGGACGGTTTGCAGGCCGAGGGCGAGGCCGCGGTGTTGGTGCATTGGGCCTTGAGCGAAGACATTCGCGCCCTCAAACGCGTCAAGGACGCCATGGTCCAAGGGCGCCCATTACCGATGGCTTTGCGTGAGCAGCGGGTCTGGGGTGTGAAGGAGCGGCTGTTCGAGCGCGTCCTGCCGCGGCTGGGCGAAGCGCAGCTGGCCGAGTTGCTGCAGGCGGCCCATGACGTTGATGGCATTGTTAAAGGGCTCAAGCAGCCCCATTGGCCGCAGGACGGGTGGGGCGCTTTGCACCGCCTGGCCCAGATGCTGTGCAGCCTGTGCATGCCGCTGACTAAAATGGGTGTCAACTTTTCGGTACAGAGAGCCCCGGCGGTTCTAAGTACCAACTCTTTACAGCCGCGAGTCTGATTTATTGCTGGAGCGTGTTGCCATGAAAATCGCAGTGGTTGGTGCAGGTTTTGCTGGTCTGAGTACGGCCAAGATCCTAAAGGCCATGGGCCATGAGGTCACGGTTTATGAAAAAGACAGCGAAGTCGGTGGCGTCTGGGCTGGGTCGCGCCGCTACCCCGGCCTGACGACCCAAAATGTGCGCTCCACCTATGCGCTGTCGGACTTCCCCTACCCCAACGACTACCCGGAGTGGCCCTCGGGCGAGCAGGTGCAGCGTTACTTGGCGGCCTACGCCAAACGCTTTGAGTTGGTGCCGCTGATCCATTTGCACACTGAAGTGACCCGAGCGGAACCTGCGGCAGACGGACAGGGCTGGCAATTGGCCAGCGTGGATTTGGTCACCGGCCAAGCAGCGCAGCACAGTTTTGATTACCTGGTGGTATGCAACGGCACCTTCTCGCAGCCCATGCTGCCTGACTTTGAGGGTGCAGAAGCGTTCCAGGCCGCCGGTGGCGTGGTTTGTCACAGCAGTCAGTGGCCGGGTGATGCCTTGGTCAAAGGTCGGCATGTGATGGTGGTCGGTTATGGCAAATCGTCGTGTGACCTGGCTCAGGCGGTTTCCAGCAATGCTGCGTCGACGACCGTGGTGGTACGCCAGTTGATCTGGAAGATGCCCAAAAAGCTACTCAATGTGCTCAATTACAAATACCTGTTGCTCACGCGCATGGGTGAGGCACTGTTTGAGTACATCCGGGTGAGGGGTTTCGAGCGCTTTTTGCATGGGCCGGGTAAGCCGGTGCGCAACAGCTTATTGAGTCAGGTGCAATGGGTGGTCACGGTACAGTGCAAGCTGAAGGCGCTGGGGCTGCTGCCATCGATTCCTTTCGAGACCATTTCACGCAGCACGGTGAGCTTGGTCACCGACGGTTTTTTTGAAAGCGTGGCGGCCGGCAAGATCAAGGTTTGCCGGGACGCGACGATCCGGCGTTTGGTGGCAGGGCCTCAGGGCAAGTTTGCCGAGCTGAGCTCGGGCGAGCGCCTGCCTGTCGACATGGTGGTGTGCGGCACAGGTTGGCGGCAGAGCGTGCCATTTTTGCCAGACACGGTCATGGCCAGTGTCACAGATGCCAAAGGTAACTTCCGACTGTACCGGTCAATCTTGCCGGTCCACGTGCCGCGGTTGGCTTTCAATGGCTACAACTCATCGCTGTTCAGTCAGTTGAGCTGCGAAGTCGCCGCACTGTGGATCGCCGACCTGCTGGGCGGGCAACTCCAGTTGCCGCCACCGGCGGCGCAGGACAGCGACATCACCGAACGGCTGAACTGGATCGACAAGCGCAATGAGGGCAAGCATGCCAAAGGGACCAATGTGGTGCCGTTTTCCCTGCACCATGTGGACGAGTTGTTGCAAGACATCCGGCTGCCCTTGGGCGCGCTGACTCGCCTGAAGCACTGGTTGTTGCCGGTCAGCCCGGCCGACTATGCCGGGGCGACCCGAGGCCTACTGATGCGCTACCGTCGAACTTGAGCTGACGCCTCGGTCCCCGGCTTCGGCCCGTGCGGTGCCGATGTGGCTGCATGCCCTGGACATGGGTTATGCAATGAGAAAACTGTCAGAAGGACGAGCCCGGGCCGCCCAGGAATTCAATCTCCTGGGCGGTGGAAGCCCGCCCAAGGATAGCGTTGCGGTGCGGGTAGCGGCCAAAGCGGTCGATGATGGTCTTGTGCTGGTGTTCTGAGGCCAGACTGCTCTCCAGCCCAGCCTGGCTGAACAGCGCCAGAGCGGTGCTGTGGATGAGTGGCGATTCACTGTGCATGAAAGGCATGTACACGAACGCCCGTTGCTGGATCTCAAGGGCGGCATCGGCACCAGCAGCCACGGCAGTTTGTGCCAGCGCAAGAGCCAGCGCATCGCAGGCAAAGGCCTGTGGCTGGTCCCGGTACATGTTGCGCGAAAACTGGTCCAGCACGATGATTTCGGCCAAGCTTCCCTGCGGCGTCTCGCGCCAGGCGTAAAGCTCGCATCGCGCGGCGGCGGCGTGCAGGCTGCCAAAGCGCGAAGAGATCAGCCGATCAAACTCGGCCGATTTGGTCCACCACTGCTTGGCGTCGATCTCCTTGAACCAGAAGTCCAACACGGCATGAGCCGTCATGGCAGCCGCCCCTGCCGTTGTAACTGCTCGCCCAACGCCGCAATGTGGCGCACTCCGGATGCCAAGGTGGCCGCCGAGCTGTGCACCGAGTAGGGGCCCAGCACCAGCTCGTGGGGGTGTTTGGCTGCTGAGCCCAGCAAAAACGCGCAGTCGCCCTCGGCTTTGAAATCGATGCCGGTGTTACCGTCTTCAAACACCGCCAGTTCTCGCACCAGACGCGTACCGGCGACGTGCAGCGTGCCGCTCTGAGCAAACGTCCATGCCACCTGATGCGTGGCCGGTGGCTGGTAGTGCCAGCGCTCGCCGTCTTGCAGGGTGACCCAGTAATAGTTCAGGTCCCAGGGTGCCGGGATCGGGCTGACGGCTTCACCGCACGCACCCAGCAGCACCCGAACCGGGCCGGCAATCGGCACCTCATTGGGCGGCAGGAACAGGGCCGATGTTGGCGCCAATTCATGCGAGGGCGGCAGCGCGAACCAGATCTGAAAGGCCTTGAGCGCCTTAGCCGGCGGATCGGCTGGCATCGGCTGCGCCCGGTGCCAGATGCCCTGGCCCGCAGCCATCCATTCGATGCCGCCCTGTCGCACCAAATCCACCTGCCCCGAGGAGGTTTCGTGCTGGATGTCAAAGGTCAGTGGGTAGGTCAGCGTGGCGATGCCGGAGTGCGGGTGAAACCCGAAATTAGGCCCACCGCCGCCGGGTGCCTCCACATAATCCAAAAAAATAAAAGGTTTGATCAGTTGCCCGATGTCACCCGGGCTCATCAGCCGTGTGATCGGGCCGTGGCGCCGGCCGGTGGTGCGGGTGATGAGAGGTCTTGAACTAGGCATGGCTGGCAATTGAATTAGAGATGGCCAGTGTAGGCATTAACGCGGTGAAGCTGCAGGCGGTACAAACCCTTCGACGATAACGATCTGGAACTGCGCCACGCCGGCGCGCAGAGCGATGGCCTCTTGGTAGCCCGCAGAGTTGAAGCAGGCCTGCGCTGCCGCGTAACTCGGGAACTCGATGAGGTAGGGCCGCCCCGGCACCGTGCCCTCAACCACCGTAGCCACGTCACCGCGCGCCAAGACGCGGCCGCCTTGGGCGGCAATCAGCGGCCCCGCCACGCTGGTGTAGTTGCCGAAGCGCGATGGCTCGTTAACAGTGGCGAAGACGATCCAGTAGCCTTTGGGTGCCACGTCCTGCGAATTGACCGGTTGGGATGGTGTCATGGTGTGCTTTCATTCATGGGTTGGTGCTAGGGACAAGCCGGGCCAGTGCGGCTAGGCACCTTGGACAATCTTGTCGCCGTTTGAGTATTGGCCGTGAAAGTGGAACCAGTCTTCGGCGGATAACGCATCCGGCAGTATTTTCTTGAACTCTTGGGGTGTTCCGCGTGGGCCCTTTTGCACTTCATAGTACAAGAACATGTGGTGCAAATCCTTGAGAAGCAAGCGGCGCAAAAACATCGGCATCGCCAGTCGGGCTTTGACGGGCAGGCCGCTGACCCTGGACATGGCTACCGCCACTTGCGACAAGTCGCCTTGCCAGCCGATCACATCGAGCGTCTTGCCCAGCCATTGTTGCGGGTTCTTCAACTGAATCGCGGCGGCTCGGCCAACGTCATAGGTGGCGCTGTATTTGCAGTCTTGCAGCGACAGAAACTTCACCACGCCTTTTTTCAAGGGGTTCCAGTTGGCGGCGTCGTCCAGGTTTTCAAAGAAGGCGCAGGGTCGCAGAATCGAGAACGGGACTCCAGATGCAAGCAGGTATTTCTCCAGGGCCAGCTTAGCGTGCAGGTGTTTGACATGCTCGTCAAACAACTCGACGTCGGCCACACTCATGAACACCAGGTGCTCAATCCCGGCCGCTTTGGCGGCATCGATGGCGTAACGGCCTTGCTGAAATTCCAGATCTGCGCTTTTCTTGGCCGCGCCAAAGTAGTCGGTGATGACGAATATTTTTTGGCGCCAGTCTGGGCCAAGGCTCGGTCCAGGTCCGCGCGCAGCGTGTAATTGCAAACCACCGGCTTCACGCCTTGGGCGGCCAGCGTGTTATTGCTGGACCGGGTGGTGCCATACACCTCAAAACCGGCTTCCCGGAGCGCCCGGCAAACATTGCGCCCGACTTTGCCGGTGGAATTGAGCACGAGAATTTTTTCAGCGGACATGAGAATACCTTTGATGGAAAAGAGACGCCGGCACACCGGCCTTCGTTAACAAGATAAGCAAGCGCAAGGGGCGCTATGGTTTGAGCTTGCGCGCCAACCAGGGCACCACCACCTCATTGAGGATGCGCCCGTCCGACCAGCCCTTGCCGCGACCGATGTGGCCGCCTTCCGGGTTCACCCAGGCTTCTTTGGGTGCACCCTGCTTGAGCAGGATGTACAGGTCCTCAATCGGCACCTGGGTGTCCTTCTCGCCGTTGACCAGCAGCATCGGCGCTGAGGGTTTGCTCAGCACGCCAGTGTCTTTGAGCGACATCTTGGGGCCGTAGGCCAAAAAGTCTTCCAATGTGTCGACGCCGTATACGGCAGCGCGCGCCGGAAACAGGTCAAACAGGTACTCGCGGGTGCCGAGCGCCTTGAGTTGCCAGTCGCGCTGAAAGTAGGCGTGGACCGGACCACCCCAGTTGACCACCGCTTTCAGGCGGGTCGGCTCAGCGTACGCCACCCGGGCGGACCAATGGCCGCCCCAGGAGCCGCCTTGGAAGCCAATGCGATCAGGGTCGATGTCGGTGCGGTTTTGCAAGGCATCAATGACCCGAGAAAACAAGCGTTCGACACCAGGCTCTATCTTGACGGGGGACTCACCAGTGCCCGGCATGTCAAGCGCCAGATAGGCCAGACCGGCTTTCAGGTATGCAGCGCCGAACTGGTCGACCACAAACTCCTTGTAGCTGTCCAGACCACCAATGGTCAGGACCAAAGGTGGCTTGGTCACGCCGACCGGGCGCTGCAGGTAGCCAATGATCTCCTTGCCTTCAAAGGGGATGCGTACCACTTCGATGGTCGGGCTCGCCAGGCCGGCATAAGCCTGAAAAGCGGTGGTCGCCAAGGCATGGGCGCGGCGCTTTTCTGGTGAATTTTGGGTTGGCCAGGCGCCAAAGCCGTAGTAGCGCCAGGCTGACATGTAGGCTTCGCGGGCCAAGGCGGGTGACGCCGCGGCCAGAGACTGGCCCTGCTTCAAATGGTGATCGCCATTCTGGATCCAGGAGCGGGCCCACTCATCGCGGTCGAGCGTCTGGACCCGGCCCAAAATCTCGGCCACCTCCTTGCTGTCAAAGCCGGTCATCGGATAGCGTTGCGCGTCGGTGCGTTCCTGCACCGCTTGCTTGAGTTCCGGCCAGGTGCGGGCCGGCGCAATTTGGGCCATGACCGCCGTGGAGGCGGCCAGCAGCAGGGCGAAGAGGCTGTGACGCAGGGTTTGTGTAGTCATATTCGAGCTCCGTTGAGAGGGGGTGG
Source organism: Rhodoferax sp. OV413 (assembly GCA_945885775.1). Lineage (GTDB taxonomy): Bacteria > Pseudomonadota > Gammaproteobacteria > Burkholderiales > Burkholderiaceae_C > Rhodoferax. The sequence continues at coordinate 6,841 of CAMCZF010000098.1, forward strand.
CGATGATGGGAGTTTGTCTGTACCAGTCTCAGGCCCGGCGCCAGGTCGGCAGGCCAAATGGCGTGATCAGGACCGCCAGGAACCACAACACCGGGCCACCCACGGTACCGGCGTTGAATTCGATGACGCCGGCCGATACCATGGCGAACAGGAAAGCCAAGTCGGCGACGCCAATCGCCAGCAGGCCGATGAGGTAGCCCGTCCAAGACGCCCGTTTGATGATCAACCAGGCGACAAACAAGCCGAGCACACCGTAGCCGCCGACATCCAGGCAAAAGTTTAGGATCAGTTGCCCCTGCGCAAAGAGCGTCGCCGGGTCGGTGGCATGCACAAAGGCCGTCCGCGGCATGGCGCGGCCACCGATCAGCATGTTCCAGAGCCCAGGGGTGCCGCCCTTCAGGTACTGGTGCACACCTTCGGCGCCAACCCAGATGTGCAGCACGCTCCATAGCGCGAAGAGCCAACCGCCAATTTTGGCGGCGGTGCCCGTTACGGGCAGCGGGTTTGAGGGGTTCATGGCAGTGTCTTGGGCTGAGTTGAGCAAGAGGCCATTGTCAGAAGCAATGCCAGCGGGATAAAGCCCATAAAATGGAATGGATTGCTGCATTGGCGGCACAATCTGGCCATGGACATCTTCAGAAACATGAACCTCTTTGTTGAGGTGGCCAAGGCCAGCAGCTTTCGCCGCGCCGCTGACGTGCTGGGCCTGCCCAATTCCACGGTGTCGCGCCGCATCGCCGAGTTGGAGCGCGATGTGGGTCTGCGCCTGTTCAACCGCAGTACCCGCCGGGTCGAGCTGACCGAGGGCGGCCGCCTGTACTTCGACAACTGCCAGCGGATCATCCAGGAGGCGACGCTGGCGCACCAGGAACTCACCCACCTGCAAGCTCAGCCCAGCGGCGTGATACGGGCCTCCATGCCGGTGGACTTCAGCGTGATCTACCTGAGCCCGCTGCTGGCCGATTTTTCGCGCCGTTATCCGGGCATCCGTTTCAGTCTGGACCTGACCCCGAACCAAGCCGACCTGGTGGGTGACCCGGTCGATGTGGCCATTCGCATGGGGCCGCCGAAAGACCAGAGTTTGATCGCCCGCCCGATTGCCAGGCTGGGCACGGTGCTGGTGGCTGCACCCGACTACCTGCAGCGGCGCGGCTCGCCAGAGCAGCCGCAAGACCTGTCAGGCCACGAATGCCTGCGCATGAAAGACGCCCCCTGGGTACTGTTCCACCGCGACGGCAGCAGCCAAAGCGTTGAAGTGGGCGGACAGTTCATCGCCAATAGCCGGGGTCTTTTGCAGCAACTGGCCTTGAGCGGCCAAGGCATTGTCCAGACCGCCGACAGTTGGGTCCAGGCGGACTTGGCTGCTCAGCGCCTGGTGCGGGTGTTGCCGGATTGGACGCCGCCGGTGGTCTCCGCCTACGCCTTGACGGCTACCCGCCTGCTGCCCGCCAAGGTGCGGGTGTTCATTGATTACCTGGTGGCAAACATGGCACAGGCCGATCAGGGTTTGTCTTAAGCGGCCGGCGCGACCGACAGGCCCTGCACCTTGTGCTGGGCGATCAGGCTGGCCACCATCCCCGATGCCTTGGCGTTCTCGACAAAGTAGCGGAGAAAGGCCTCTGCTTCGGGCTGGTCTTTGCCACAGCCGATTGCTTGCTGTACCGCCATGAACCCGCCTGGCAGGATCACATGCCCGGGCGCCCTGGCCAAGTCACCCATCAACCCAGGACGTAACCCGGCCAGTGCGTCGACCTTCTCCTTGAGATAGCGATCGAGTGCCGCACTGCCTCCGTCGCAGCGCAGCAGCGTCGCATGCTGGTTATTGCGCTCTAGCCAGAGGCCATAGGCGGCGCGGCCGAACACGGCGATCGTCACACCGGGCTGGTCCACGTCCGCCACGCATTTCAAGCGGGAGCCAGGCGGCACCAAATAACTGGCTTCGATCTCGCAATAGGCAGGGGTGAAGGCGGTTGTTTGTGACCGCAGAGGGTCGGCACCGAACAAGCCGATGTCCCACGTGTCCGTACCCGCAGCATCGGCCAATAGACCCGGGTTGGCAAACGGCACCAGTTGCAGGCTCACACCCAGCAGCCTGGCAACTTCGGCAGCCATGCTCGGCGCCACGCCCACCGGGTTGCCGCTCTCGTTCTTGCCGTTGACCAGCAAAAAGTTGCCCATGTTGATGCCGGCGCGAAGCACGCCATGTGGCGCGAGTTGTTGAACCACAAGGGGGTTGGGGCTATGTTCTGGCGTGGACATGGTGTCTCGGTGGCTCTACGATGGGGGCTGCCGGCGTCAGGCAGGAAGCGGAAGGCGCGACGGGAATTTAAGCACAAGCGGGCTCGCGACCGCGCGGAACTCCTCAACATGTCTGTGCCGTGCGCCATTGATCAGTTCAAGTTCGGCCGAGTGGAGCCGGCCCGCCAGCACCGCGCCGTTGGGGCTGGGGATGACCTCATCCTGGCTGCCGTGGATGACCAGGGTCGGGGCAGTGATATCGGGCAGCGCTTGCCTGCTGTCGTGGCCTTCGCTGGCCTGGTGATGCAGCCCTCGCGCGAAGGCCGGCCCCGGCGAGGCGTCCATGGCCGCCATACGTTGCTCGAAGTCGGGGTGGGAACGGCTCCACTCGGGCGACACCAGCGTGTGGCGCAGGCTGGCCCAGTCGCCGCGCTGCATGGCTTGGGTGGTTGTGGCTTCACGCACCATGCCGTGTGCATTGCCAGGGGTGGTGGCGCCCATGGAAACGCCATAGACATGTGACCGCTCAATCCCCAGTTGGTCCAGCACGATCACGCGGTGGTGGGCGGCAAAGTCTGCACGTACGCCGTCCCACTCGCGGTGGTCGCTGGCCTGACCTGACAGCAGCACCAGGGGCGTGCCAGTGCCATGGGTCTCAAAACACAGGCGGGTGCCGTCGGGGGCGGCGGCGAATGACATGGGGGACGGGCCCAGGTTACCGCTGCCGCGGGTCCAGCGCGTCGCGCAGGCCGTCGCCGACCAGGTTGAAGGCCAGCACCAGCAGAAAGATCGACAGCCCCGGCCAGATCGCCATCCAGGGCGCGTTGTCGACATAGTTCTTGGCGGTGTTGAGCATGCTGCCCCAGCTGGGCGCTGGCGGCTGCTGGCCCAGGCCCAGAAAGGACAGACTGGCCTCGGCAATCACGGCGGCGGCAATCGCCAGCGTAGCCTGCACGATCAGCGGTGCGGTGATGTTGGGCAGCACATGGCGTAGCGCAATGCGCCAGGGCGGGTTGCCCACGGCGCGCGCGGCCTCGATGTAGTCCTCAACCTTCACGTTGATGACCTGGGCGCGGGTGAGACGCACAAAAATCGGGGTGGCCGACACGCCAATGGCAATCATGGCGTTGCTCAAGCTTGGCCCCAGAAAGGCCGCCAGCGCGATGGCCAGGATCAGGAAGGGGCAGGCCAGAAAGGCGTCAGTGATGCGCGAGATCACTGTGTCCACCGCGCCACCCATGAAGCCGGCCGCCAGCCCGATCGGCACGCCCAGCAGCAGCGAGATCGAGACCGACACCACGCCCGCCAGCAGCGAGGCACGGGTGCCCCATATCACGCGTGACAACACGTCGCGGCCAATCTCGTCGGTGCCAAACCAATGCGCGGCGCTCGGCGCCTTGCGGATGGCGCCCCAACTGGTGGCGATCGGGTCCAGCGGCGCGATCCAGGAAGCGCCCAATGCCAGCACGATAAAGCCGAGCACGATAACCACCCCAAGCAGGGCCGCCCGCCGGCGCGCAAAGCGGCGCAAGGCCAGCCGGCTCGGGCTCGCAGTCACTCGGGTCACCGATTCAACTCCGCAGCCGCGGGTTGGCGGCAAAGTAGGCCAGGTCGGCCAGCAGGTTCAGCACAATATAGGTGGTGGCCGTGACCAGCACCACGCCCTGCACCACCGCGTAGTCGCGGTTGAAGACCGAATCGACGATCAACTTGCCGAAGCCCGGGATGGTGAAGACCTGCTCGGTCAGCACCGCGCCTGATAGCAGGGTGCCCAGCTCCAGCGCGCCAAGCGTGATGATGGGGGTGAGCGCATTGCGCAGCGCGTGCTTCAGCACCACCACCCGCTCACTCAGGCCCTTGGCGCGAGCGGTGCGCACATAGTCTGCTGACATCACCTGCAGCATGGCGCTGCGGGTGTGGCGCATCAGCACTGCGGCAATCGCGTTGCCGAGCACAAAGGCCGGCATGATCATGGCGGCCAGGTTGGCGCCCAGGTCCTCGAACGGGCTGACATAGCCCGACGCCGGCAACCAGCCCAGCTGCACCGAGAACAGCATGATCATCAGGATGCCCAACCAAAAATTAGGCGTGGAAATGCCCCACAGCGCCATCACATTGGCCACCGTATCCCAGACGGTGCCGCGCCCCACCGCGGACACAATGCCGGCCGGGATGCCGATCAGCAGGGCGATGGTCATGGCCAGCAGGGCCAGCTCCACCGTGACCGGTAATTTTTTCAGCACCAGCGTCAGCACCGGCTGTTGGGTCCGTACCGACTCACCCAGATCCCCCTGCAACACGCCACCGATCCAGTAGCCATAGCGCACCGGCAGCGGCTCGTCCAGATGCAGTTTGGCGCGCAGGTAGGCCACCACAGTCGGGTCCTGCTCTTCGCCCGCGAGAATCTTGGCCGGATCGCCGGGCAGCAACTGCTGCAGCCCGAAGA
>CAMCZF010000099.1 GCA_945885775.1 Rhodoferax sp. OV413
AACTTGCTCCATCTGCTCAAGGAACACTTGTTTGCGGGTCTTCTTGAGTTGCAGATTGAGGTTCAAAGAGGCTTGTTTCATGCTATGTATTTTATAGCAAACTGAGGCTTTTTTCAACACATTTCATGGGGAGTTATGCAGAGTTTCCCAAAGGGGCTAGGGGCAGCTCACCACCTCCGGAATGGTGCGGATGGATTCCTCCAGCGTGTGCAGCACGTCACTGCTGTTGCGGTCGGCGTCCAGTCGTACGAAGGCCAAGACCCCGAGCCCGATCTTTTGCCGATGGATCTCGGCCCGGTACCCAGTGATGAAGCCGGACTCCTCCAGGCTTTTGACGCGACGCCAACAGGGGCCGCGCTCAGGCCTACCCGCTGCGCCAATTTCAGGGTAAATAAAGCAAAGACATATCTGGCTTGCCCGCCTACACTTTGCCGACACAAGAATGGAGATCTGCCCGCCATGAACGCCCCCTTGCCACCCCATATTCGTCAGGCGCTCGAAACCGTCACCCTGGATGACAAATATGCGCTTGATCACGGCCCGGCTTTCATGAGCGGCGTGCAGGCGCTGGTCAAGCTGCCCATGCTGCAGCGCCTGCGCGACCAGCGTCAGGGTAAAAATACGGCTGGCTTCATCAGTGGCTACCGTGGCTCGCCGCTGGGCGGGTATGACCAGGCGCTGGTCAAGGCGCAGCCGCACTTAAAGGCGCACCACATCGTATTCCAGCCGGGAGTCAATGAGGAACTGGCCGCCACCGCGCTGTGGGGTACCCAACAACTCGGCTTTGCCCCGCAGGGCAGTAACAAGTACGACGGCGTGTTTGGCATCTGGTATGGCAAGGGCCCCGGGGTCGACCGTTGCGGCGACGTGTTCAAGCACGCCAACATGGCCGGCACCACGCCCTGGGGCGGCGTGATTGCGGTGGCGGGCGATGACCACATCTCCAAAAGCTCCACGGCGGCGCACCAGAGCGATCACATCTTTAAGGCCTGCGGCACGCCGGTGTTTTTCCCGGCCAGCGTGCAGGAGATTTTGGACCTTGGGCTGCACGCCTTTGCCATGAGCCGTTTCTCGGGTGTCTGGGCCGGTATGAAGACCATCCAGGAAATTGTCGAGTCCAGCGCCACAGTGATGATCGACCCGGACCGGGTCCAGCTTCGAATCCCGACCGACTTCGAGATGCCCGCCGGCGGCCTGCACATCCGCTGGCCTGATCACGCCTTGGAGCAGGAGGCTCGCCTGTTCCATTACAAGTGGTATGCGGCGCTGGCCTACATCCGCGCCAACCGGCTCAACCACAATGTGATTGAAGGCCCGAACGACCGGTTCGGCCTGATCGCCAGCGGCAAGGCCTTCAATGACACGCGCCAGGCCCTGCTGGACCTGGGCCTGGATGACGCCACCTGCCAACGCCTGGGCATCCGGCTGCACAAGGTGGCGGTGGTCTGGCCGCTGGAGGCGCAGCTGACCCGCGAATTTGCCACCGGCCTCCAGGAAATCCTGGTGGTGGAAGAAAAGCGCCAGGTCATCGAATACCAGATCAAAGAGGAGTTGTACAACTGGCGTTCCGACGTGCGACCCCATGTGCTGGGCAAGTTCATTGAGTCTGAGGGTGACTTCAGTGGCGGCGAGTGGTCCAACGCCAACCCAACCGCCAACACCCTGTTGCGCGCCAATGCCGATCTGTCGCCCACCCTGATTGCACGCGCCATTGCCCAACGCCTGAAGAAACTCGGCGTGGATGCCGACACCGCGGCGCGCATGGATGCCCGGTTGGCGATCCTGGATGCCAAAGAGCGTGCTTTGCAACTGGTACAGGCTCTGCCCGAGCGTCAGCCCTGGTTTTGTTCGGGCTGCCCGCACAACACCAGCACCAAGGTGCCCGAGGGCTCCCGCGCCATGGCCGGCATCGGCTGCCATTTCATGTCGATCTGGATGGACCGCGCCACTGTCGGATTCACCCAGATGGGCGGCGAGGGCGTGCCCTGGGTGGGGCAGCAGCCCTTTAGCCACGACCAGCACATGTTCGCCAACATCGGTGACGGCACCTACTTTCACAGTGGTCTGCTGGCGGTACGCCAGAGCATTGCCGCTGGCGTCAACGTCACCTACAAAATCCTGTACAACGACGCCGTGGCCATGACCGGCGGGCAGCAGATTGGCGAGCGAGCGGAGGGCCACTCGGTGCTGCAGATCGCCCAGAGCATGCGCGCCGAGGGAGCGGCGCGCATCACCATCGTCACCGACGAGCCAGACAAATACACCGGCGTCACTGGCCTGCCTGAGGGCGTGGCGGTGGCGCACCGCGACCTGCTGGACGCGATCCAGCGTGAGTTCCGTACCATAAAGGGCACCACGGTCATCATTTACGACCAGACCTGCGCCACGGAAAAGCGCCGCCGGCGCAAGCGCGGCTCGCTGTTGGACCCAGCCAAGCGCGTGGTGATTAACGAACTGGTGTGCGAGGGTTGTGGCGACTGCGGCGTGCAGTCCAACTGCCTGAGCGTGGAGCCGCTGGAGACCGAGTTTGGCCGCAAGCGCCAGATCAACCAGAGCAGCTGCAACAAGGATTATTCGTGTACCAAGGGCTTTTGCCCCAGTTTCGTCACGATCGAGGGTGGCCAGCTCAAAAAGAAGAGCAAAGGCGTGGGCCCGTCACCGTTTGCGCTAGGCGCGCTGCCCGAGCCGACGCTGCCGCTGCTGGGCGGCGTGGCAGAGCCGGTATGGGGCATTGTGGTGGCTGGCGTCGGCGGCACTGGGGTGATCACCATCGGCCAGTTGCTGGGCGTGGCCGCGCACCTGGACGGGCGCGGTATCGTGACCCAGGACGCGGGTGGCTTGGCGCAAAAGGGCGGCGCCACCTGGAGCCATGTGCTGATCGGTGCCAGCCAGAGCGACATTCGCACCACCCGCGTCAGTCTGGCGGCGGCTGATCTGGTCATCGGCTGTGACCCGATCGTGACGGTGGCCAAGGAAACCATGCTGCGCATGCGCGAGGGCCGGACCCGGGTTGCGCTCAATGCCCACGCCACACCCACGGCGGCCTTTGTCAAAAACGGTAACTGGCAAAACCCGTCTGAGGCCTGCGTCGGCCAAGTCGGTGAGGCGGTGGGTACCGCGGCACTGGGTGCTTTCAGCGCCGACCTGGCCGCTACGGCGCTGCTGGGCGACAGCATCTACACCAACCCGATGATGCTGGGTTTTGCGTGGCAAAAGGGCTGGATCCCACTCACGCAGGCCGCCCTGTTGCGCGCCATCGAACTGAACGCCGTGGCAGTGGACAACAACAAAGCGGCGTTTGAATGGGGACGGCGCGCGGCCCATGACCCACAGGCGTTCGATCGCCTGCTTAACCCGGGTCAGGTGGTGACGCTGGTTAAACGCAGCCCGCTCGACGAGCTGATTACCCGCCGAGTGGCTTTTCTGACCGATTACCAAGACGCCGCCTACGCCGCGCGTTACCAGGCCGTGGTGGAGCGGGTCCGGCGCGTGGACCAGACTGAGGGCGAAGCCCGCTTGGCGCTGACTGAAGCTGTGGCGCGCTACCTGTTCAAAGTCATGGCCTACAAGGATGAGTACGAGGTGGCCCGGCTGCACACCGATACCGCTTTCCATGCCCGCATCGCTGGCATGTTTGAAGGTGACTACAAGCTGAACTACCACCTGGCGCCCCCGCTGTTGTCAAAAAAGAACGACAAGGGTGAACTGCAGAAACGCAGCTTCGGTCCTGGCATGCTGGTCGCTTTTCGCCTGCTGGCGCGTCTCAAAGGTTTGCGTGGTGGGTCATTCGACCTGTTTGGCCGCACTGAAGAACGGCGGCAAGAGCGCGCCTTGATCAGCGACTACCTGGCCAGCATCGACGAACTGCTGGCCGGGCTGGTTGCCGATGGCACGCCGGAGTGGCGGGCACAGCGATACCGGCTGGCTTTGGACATTGCCCGCGTGCCCGAGCAGATCAAGGGCTTTGGCCATGTTAAGGCGCGCAATCTGCATGCGGCACGTCTGGCCTGGGACGGGCTGCTGGCGCTGTTTCGCAACCCGCCGCTGGCGCAGCGGGCTGCCTGAGGGCCTTGGCCGACAAGGCAGTCCAGCGCAATCTGGGGGCAATCTTTGCCGATGTCGGGGTGATCTCGAGGCTGTATCGGGGTATTGGTCCCCGTCATACAATGCGCCGTAACCGACGCGGCGTCACCTGTCCGGTGGCCGCACGCCCAAGCAGCCCCTGCGCTGTCTCGGGTCTTTTCTGTTAATCCCTGTGGAGTTGCCTGTGTTTATTTCTTCCGCGTTCGCCCAAACCGCACCCGCTGCCGCTGCTGGCGGCGGTGACATGCAGTCCTCGCTCATGAGCATGCTGCCCCTGGTTTTGATGTTTGTCGTGCTCTATTTCGTGATGATTCGGCCGCAAATGAAGAAGCAGAAAGAACACAAAGCCATGATTGATGCGCTGGCCAAGGGCGACGAAGTCGCGACCGCCGGTGGTCTGTTGGGCAAGGTCAGCCGCATGGGCGACAGCCATCTGGGCCTTGAGGTTGCCAACGGGGTCGAGATCCAGATCCAGCGTAGCGCGGTGGTGCAGGTGCTGCCCAAGGGCAGCATCAAGTAAACCCGTTACCGCAGAGGCGAGATCATGAACCGTTATCCGGTCTGGAAATACGTGGTCATCGTGATCGCGCTATTGGTGGGAGGGCTGTACACGCTCCCCAATTTCTTTGGTGAATCGCCTGCGGTGCAGGTGTCGGCGGCCAAACCGGCGGTCAAGATTGACAGCAGCACCCTGGCCCGGGTCGAGGCGGCGCTGAAGGCCGGCGGTCTGGTGGCCCAGGTGGTGACGCTGGAAGGCAACTCGATCAAAGCGCGTTTTGACACCACCGAGACGCAACTCCGGGCCAAGGATGCGATCCAGAAGGCCCTGGTGCCAGAGCCCGCCAACGCCGGTTATGTGGTCGCGCTCAATTTGTTGTCGCGCTCGCCGGCGTGGCTGAGCGCTATGCGCGCGGTGCCGATGTACCTGGGTCTGGATTTGCGCGGGGGTGTGCACTTCATGCTGCAGGTCGATATGCAGGCGGCGCTGACCAAGAAGGCCGAGTCACTGGCTGGGGATATCCGCACTACCCTGCGTGAAAAAAGCGTGCGCCACAGTGGCATCAGCCGCAACGGCCAGACCATCGAGGTCCGCTTCCGGGATACTGCGGCTTTGGCAGCAGCCCGCGCGGTGCTTCAAGACCAGTTCCCTGACCTGCAGGCCACCGACGGGCCCGACGGCGCCGAGTTCAAGCTGACTGCGACCATCAAGCCAGAGGCAGCGCGCCGGGTGCAGGACCAGTCGCTCAAACAAAATATCACCACGCTGCACAACCGCATCAACGAGTTGGGCGTGGCCGAGCCGGTCATCCAACAGCAGGGCCTGGACCGCATCGTGGTGCAGTTGCCAGGGGTGCAGGACACGGCCAAGGCCAAGGACATCCTGGGCCGCACCGCCACCCTCGAAGTGCGCCTGGTCGATGAAAGCGGTGAGGCGCGTGCGGCGGAGTCCGGCGCGGGCGCGGTGCCGCTGGGCGCTGAGCGCTATTTGGAGCGCAGCGGCCAGCCGGTGATCGTGAAGAAGCAGGTGATCCTGACCGGAGAAAACCTGACCGATGCCCAACCCGGCTTTGACAGCCAGACCCAGGAAGCGGTGGTCAACCTGACGCTCGACGCCAAGGGCTCACGCATTTTCCGCGATGTGACGCGTGAGAACGTTGGCAAGCGCATGGCCATTTTGTTGTTTGAAAAAGGCAAGGGCGAGGTGGTCACCGCCCCGGTGATCCGCTCCGAAATCGGTGGCGGGCGGGTGCAAATCTCCGGCCGCATGACGGCCATGGAGGCCACCGACACAGCGCTGCTGTTGCGCGCCGGGTCACTGGCTGCGCCCATGGAGATCATTGAAGAAATGACGATTGGCCCGAGCCTGGGGGCCGAGAACATCGCCAAGGGCTTCAACAGCGTGACCTGGGGCTTTGTGGCGGTGGCGGTTTTCATGTGCCTGTATTACCTGCTATTTGGCGTGATCTCCAGCGTGTCGCTGGCGTTCAACCTGCTGCTGCTGGTGGCGATGCTGTCCATGTTGCAGGCCACGCTGACTCTGCCTGGCATGGCGGCCATGGCGCTGGTGCTGGGCATGGCGATCGACGCCAACGTGCTGATCAATGAGCGTGTGCGGGAAGAGCTGCGCAACGGCGCCTCGCCACAAGCTGCCATTCACGCCGGTTACGACCGCGCCTGGGCCACCATTATTGACTCGAACGTCACCACCCTGATCGCTGGCTTGGCGCTGCTGGCTTTTGGTTCCGGGCCGGTGCGCGGCTTTGCCGTGGTGCACTGCCTGGGCATTCTGACCAGCATGTTCTCAGGGGTGTTTTTCTCACGCGGTCTGGTCAACCTCTGGTACGGCCGGCAGAAAAAACTCAAGAGTGTGTCGATCGGCACCGTCTGGCGGCCGGATACCGGCGCTGAGGTCAAGGCCTCCTGATCCCACCGCGACGAATTACAGGACCACCCCATGGAATTTTTCAAGATCCGGCGCGACATCCCGTTCATGCGCCATGCGCTGGTGTTGAACCTGGTATCACTGCTGACTTTTCTGGCAGCCGTATTCTTTTTGTTCAGCCGCGGCCTGCACCTGTCGGTGGAGTTCACTGGCGGCACGCTGATGGAAGTCAGCTACGCGCAACCGGCCGACCTGAATGCCATACGGGCCAGTGTGGCCAAGCTGGGCCTGAACGATGTGCAGGTGCAAAATTTCGGCACGGCGCGTGATGTGCTGATCCGGATGCCCGTACAAAAAGGCGTCAGCTCGGCACAGCAGAGCGACCGAGTGATGGCCGAGCTCAAGGCTACCGATGCCTCAGCCAGCATGCGGCGAACCGAGTTTGTCGGGCCTCAAGTGGGTGATGAGCTGGCGGCCGACGGCCTGAAAGCGCTGGCCTTCGTGGTGGTGGGCATCATGATCTACTTGGCGATTCGTTTCGAGTGGAAGTACGCGGTGGCGGCCATCATTGCCAACTTGCACGACGTCATCATCATCCTTGGATTTTTTGCGTTTTTTCAGTGGGAGTTCTCTCTGCCGGTGCTGGCCGCCGTGCTGGCGGTGCTGGGGTATTCGGTCAATGAGTCGGTGGTGATCTTTGACCGGATTCGAGAAAACTTCCGGCGCTACCGCAAGATGAACACGGTGGAGATCATTGACAACGCCATCACCTCCACCATCAGCCGCACCATCATCACCCACGGCTCCACCCAACTGATGGTGCTGTCCATGCTGCTGTTCGGCGGCGCCACACTGCATTACTTTGCCTTGGCGCTGACCATCGGCATTCTGTTCGGTATCTATTCGTCAGTCTTTGTGGCCGCGGCGATTGCCATGTGGCTGGGCATCAAGCGCGAAGACCTGATCAAGGCCCCGGTCCGCAAAGACGGCGACCCCAAAGACCCGAACGCCGGCGCGACGGTTTGAGGCCAGGCCGGGCCGCCCGGCTCAGTGGCAGACCCGCTCGTGGTGGTCGCTGCCCAGCTCGTCAATGATCAGCGGCCCGGGCTGGTACCCCAGGCTGCGGTAAACGATCTTGATGATCATTTTCAGATCATTCAGCGGCAAAGGCGCAGCGCGGGCGGCGACAGCCCGGTCCACCACCAACTCGCGCATGGCCAGGGGCAAGGCGCCTGCAGACTCCAGGAAATGGATGAACCCCAGGCATTGGGTCCCCAACCGGTGTTGCTCCGAGCGGGTGTAGATGCGCCAGCTGTTCGCCTTAGGGGCAATGGTCAGTGCCAGCGTCGATGGCGCAGCGGCTGACGCCGACTCTGGCGCTGCCCCCGTCTCTGCCGCTAGACTGTGGCCGCTGGCAGCTTGGGTGAGTTCGCCAAGCCAGATCAGGGCCTCTGACACCTGGTCGGTGTCAAAGCCGACCGCATTGAGCTTGTGCTCAAGCTCGGCAATTTCAGGGCAGGTCTGGCCGCGCCAGTAGTTGTTGCAAAGGTAGTTCAGGACTTCAAACATGGTGCAACTGTAGCTGTCCTGCTGGCGGGTCAAACCCAGCAATTAACGGCCAAATCCGACTTTGCCCGTATTTCGGCAGATCAGGCGCTGTCCAGCCGCTGAAACAGGCCGCCAGGCAGTCGTGCCACCTGTCCGTCGAGCTCAAGCAGCATGAGCCGGGCTTGAAGTTGCGCCGCGTCCAGCCCGCAGCGGGCCGCCAGTGCATCCAGCCCAACCGGGTCAAAACCCAATGCAGCCAAGACCACATCTTCTGAGCCAAAATGGCCGCTAGCCCTTACAGCGTATGGTTCTTCTGCTATTGAATTAGAAGCAAATCCAGAGCCGAGGTCGAGCGCCATATCCTCCAGCACGTCGGCCGCCGACTCCACCAGTTTGGCACCCTGCCTGATCAAGGCGTGACAACCACGGGCCTGCGGCGAGTGGATGGAGCCGGGAATGGCAAACACCTCTTTGCCCTGCTCTGCGGCCAGCCGTGCGGTGATCAGCGAGCCTGATTTGAGCGCCGCCTCGACCACCAGCGTGCCCTGCGCCAGACCAGCAATCAGCCGGTTGCGGCGCGGAAAGTTAGCCGCCAGTGGCGGCGTGCCCAGCGGGTATTCGCTCACCAGCATGCCGTGGCGGCTGATGCGCCGGGCCAGCTCCAGATGGCTTTTCGGATAAACCCGGTCCAGCCCGGTGCCGACCACCGCCACCGTGGCCAGGCGCGGCGCTCCAACCGGGAGGCTGTCCAGCGCCCCTTCATGAGCCGCCGCATCGACGCCACGTGCCATGCCAGACACCACGGTGACACCGGCCTGCCCTAAAGCCTTGGCAAAGTCGTGCGCATTGGCCGCGCCTTGCGGCGTCGGGTTACGGCTGCCAACCACAGCAATACTGTGCAGCACATCAAATGCTATTGAATCAGTAGCATGCTTATCAATGCCGTCACGCCTTGGCGCCTTATTTGATGCAAAACTGCCGGTGCCAAGCAGGTACAGCATCAAGGGCGGGTCATCCAGCCGCAGCAGGGTGGGTGGGTAACGGTCGTCCCCGAGTGTGATCAGTTGGGCAAGCACCCCATCGTCGCGCGGCTCGTGCAGCCAGTCCCAGGTGCGGGTCAGCAGGTCGTCCAGGTCGGCGGGTTCGGTCAGCAGGGCCGTGGTCTGGTTCGCGCTGACCACCTGGCGCAGGGCTGCCGCAGTTTGCCCGAAGACCTGCTCCGGCAGTCCGAAGGCCGCCAGCAGCTTGCGCGCACTGTCCAGACCAACGCCGGGGGTCAGGGTCAGTCTTAGCCAGGCTTGAAGTTCGTCGCGCTCCACGGCGGGCTTTCAGCGCGGATTGACCAGCCTGTCGCCAACGCGAACGCCCTGCGTGGCTTCGAGCACGAGTGCGTAGGACAGCCGCTCATAGGCGCGAAACACCATCAGCAGGCCTTTTCGTTCGTCTGGCAGTTTGAGTGCGGTGCGCGCCGGGTCCGTCTTGTCGCTCAAGCGGGCGCCGTCAGTCAGAATGGCCAGCATGTGGCCGCTTTCGAGCCCTTCACGCGAGCCGCGATTGACCACCACCACCTGGTTTTGACCGGCGTTGGCCACGGCATTGCCGTAGACCGAGACCACTCGGGCCTCAATGGCAGCGCTCGGCGCGCGCGGCACATAGCTGCGCAAGGTCAGCGCTGGTTCGGGCAGCAGCCGGTCGCCAACCCGGATTTCTTCCCGAGCGGCGACGATGTCGATGGTGGCCGGGATCACTTCCGACACGGCTTTACTTTGGGCGCCGGTGGTGGTTTGTACCGACTCACCACGTACCAGCAGCGCGCGCCCAATGTACTGGGCCTCGAAACCCAGCACTTCGCCACTAACCGGGTCTTTCAGCGGGGTAGCGTTGCGCAGCACCCGAAAAGCCTGTTGCGGCTGGCGAGGGTCGTCCACCAGTGGGCTGCCACGGCTGCCCAGCGCGTAGGCCCGGTCGCCCTGGGTCAGCAGCACCCGACTGTCCTGGGCCGCCACAATGCGCGCTGCCTGTTGCAGCGCGTTGTCGTCGACCACCACTGGCTCGGCCAAAAACGCGTCAATCATGCTGCTTTTGAGCGCTGGCAGGGCCGCGTCGGGCGTGACCTCGACCCGAATGCGTGGCGACAGCCGAACACTCGGCCCCTCAGTTGGGGTGTCGACCACCGGCGTGGCCAGGCGCAGCGTCGCCCGGCCGTCCTGCTTCTCGAGCAGCAGCACCTGCCCGGGGTAAATCAGGTGGGGGTTGCGGATGTCTTGCAGGTTCATGCCCCACAACTCTGGCCATCGCCAGGGCTGGGCCAAAAAGGCGGCGGACAGACCCCACAGCGTGTCGCCGGTCTTGACGGTGTAGCGCTCAGGTGCGCCAGCCTTGAGCTCATTCAAGGGCAGGCCGGCGGTGGCAGTGCGCTTGGCCACTGCCTGTTGGAGCGGCGTCACCGGCGGGGTTTGAGCGGTCAGCGGCAGCGCGCCAAGCGCGCCAAATACAGCGGCGATGCTGGCGGCCAGCATCCGCAAGCCCGGGGCGGCATGGGCGATCACCAACATTTGTAGATCCTGTGCTGCGGCATGGTCGTGTGTACGAATCGGCTTGAGTCTCGCATCATTTTGCGCCCTGGCTCTAAATTGGGCAACGCCTGACCGACCTGAGGCGGGCGAGGTCCGTCAAAAATGGCGAAAATACCGGCATTCTGCAAAATCTCCCCATGGCTTTACTTCCCATTCTCTGCTTCCCCGACCCCCGTCTGCACACCCTGGCCAAGCCGGTGGCCGCGGTTGACGCGCGTATCAGAACCCTGTGTACTGACATGATTGCCACCATGTACGACGCCAAGGGGATCGGCCTGGCGGCCACCCAGGTTGATGTGCATGAGCGGCTGATTGTGATCGACGTTTCCGAAGAGCGTGACGAGCCGCTGGTTCTGATCAACCCCGAGCTGGTTTGGACCAGCCCGACCTCCCACCTCAATGAGGAGGGTTGTCTGTCGGTGCCTGGCATCTATGACGGCGTGCAGCGCTTTGACGCGGTGCAAGTGCGCGCGCTCGACGGCGCCGGCCGGTCGCGCACCATCGAGGCCGACGGCCTGTTGTCAGTCTGCATTCAGCACGAGATGGACCACCTGATGGGGCGGGTGTTTGTCGAGTACCTGTCGCCCCTCAAACGCAACCGCATCAAGACCAAAATGCTCAAGGCCCAGCGCGAGGCCGAACGTTGAGGCTAATTTTTGCTGGTACACCCGAATTTGCCCGGGTGGCGCTGGCGCAGCTGCAGGCCACCGGCTTCGAGATTGCGCTGGTGCTGACCCAGCCTGACCGGCCCGCTGGGCGAGGTCTCAAACTGCAACCGTCCGCTGTCAAGCAGCAGGCCTTGGCCCACGGGCTGGCGCTGGCGCAGCCGCGCAGCCTGCGCCTGGATGGCCGCTAC
>CAMCZF010000100.1 GCA_945885775.1 Rhodoferax sp. OV413
ATCTGGCCGATGTCGATGGCCGGGTTGATGGAGCGGCCCACGTCGTGCAGGATGTCCACCCGCAGCACCCGGTTTTCGCCGGTCAGGGTGTCGATGGCGACCTCGGTGCAGGCGGCGCCATAGGCAAAGTAGTAGAAGGGCCGGCCGGTCAGCGTGGTCTTGTCGTAGTGGATTTTGGGGGTGCGGTAAAAGCCGTCGCTCCAGAGTTGGATGCGGTTGGCGTAGGCCAGGCGCACCACATCGTCAAACGGCCGGCTGGCGCCGGGCGAGTGCACCAGGCCGCCGGCAAAGCGCACCGCGCCAGCGCCGCAGCCGTCCAGCCCGGCCACAAAGGCGGCCAGGTTGTCGCGCACATGGCGCGCCGCGAACTGGGCGGCGCGGCCATTGAGGTCGGTGCCGGCCGAGGCGGCGGTGGCCGAGGCGTTCGGGATCTTGCTGGTGTCGCTGGCGGTGGCCAGCACCCGGGCCAACGGCACGCCCAACTCGTCGGCCACGATTTGTGCCACCTTGGTGTTCAGTCCCTGGCCCATCTCGGTGCCGCCGTGGTTGACCTGCACGCTGCCGTCCAGGTAGACATGCACCAGCGCGCCGGCCTGATTGAACAGCGTGGCGGTGAACGAAATGCCGAACTTGACCGGCGTTAGCGCCAGCCCGCGCCGGATCACCGGCTGGCTGGCGTTCCAAGCCAAAATGGCCTCGCGCCTTTGCTGATATTGGGAAGTTTGCTCTAATTTCGATAGCAATGGCGCCACGATGTTGTCCTCCACCCGCATGCCGTAGTGGGTGGTGTCGCGCCGTGTCCGGCCATCGGCCAGCAGCGTGTCGTCATACAGGTTGCGCTGGCGCACGGCCAACGGGTCCAGGCCCAGCCGGCGTGCGATGTCGCCCATGATGGCCTCGATCACGATCATGCCCTGCGGCCCGCCAAAGCCACGAAACGCGGTGTGGCTTTGGGTGTGCAGTTTGCAGCGGTAGGAGGCGATCGCGACATCTTCCAGAAAGTAGGCGTTGTCGGCGTGGAAAATGGCGCGGTCGGACACCGGGCCCGACAGGTCGGCGCTGAAGCCGCAGTTCATCGCCATCATCAGGCGCAGGCCGCACAGCCGGCCACTGGCGTCAAAGCCAGCCGTGTAGTCGCAGGCCATTGGGTGGCGCTTGCCGGTGACCATAAAGTCGTCGTCGCGGTCCAGCCGCAGCTTGACCGGGCATTTGAACTTGTGCGCCGCCAGCGCCGCCCACACCGCCATGTGGCCAGCCTGGGTCTCCTTGCCGCCAAAACCGCCACCCATGCGCCGGCATTCAACCCTCACCGCGTGGTTGGACAAGCCCAGCGCATGGGCCACCCAGTGCTGCACCTCGCCTGGGTGCTGGGTGCTGCTGTGGATCAGCCACTGGCCCTGCTCCTGCGGCAGGGCGTAGGCCACCTGGCCCTCCAGGTAAAAGTGCTCCTGGCCGCCGACTTCGAGCGTGCCGCTGAGCTGGTGCGGGGCGCGCGCCAGCGCGGCGTCAGCATCACCCCGACGCACAAACACCGGCGGCAGCACGAAGTGCTGTTGTTGCATTGCCTCGCGCACACTCAGCACCGCAGGCAGGGGGTCGATCTGCAGTTGCACCAGGCGCGCGGCGCGGCGCGCCTGCATTACGCTGTCGGCCACCACCAGCCCCACCACCTGGCCCACGTGTTGCACCGTGCCCTGCGCAAACACTGGCTCGTCGCCGGCAAAGGCGGCCAGCATCGGATCACCCGGAATATCGGCCGCCAGCACCAGGCCGCGCACGCCGGCCAGCGCCAGCGCCGCCGTGCTCGACACATTGCGCAGCGTGCCGTGCGCCACCGGCGACAGGATGGGCGCGGCATACAGCGTGCCGCGCGCCTCCAGCATGTCATCAATATAGGTGGCGGCGCCAGCCACCTGGGCGGCGGCGCTCTCGTGCGGTGTCGACATGCCACTGGCGCTGGCGGGCACCGGCAGTTTCGGCTGGGCGTTCATGCTGTGAGCTCCTCAAGCCCGACACTCTCCAGGTTGATGGCGCGCTGGCCCTGGCTCTCCAGCCAGAAGCGCTGCAGCAGGTTGCCCAACACCTGCACCCGGTAAGCGCTGCTAGCGCGCAGGTCGGAAATCGGGGCGAATTCCTGCCGCAGCACCGCCATGGCCCGCTCTACCGTGGCCTGGCGCCAGGGCTGGCCAGTCAGCAGCGCTTCAGTTTGGCGCGCGCGCACCGGCGTGGCGGCCACGCCGCCCACGCCAATCGAGGCCTGCACCACGCGGCCGCCGTCCAGCCGCAGCGCCACGGCCAGGCACAGCGCCGAGATGTCGTCGTCAAAGCGCTTGGACACTTTGTACACGCGGCTGAATTCCTGCGGCACCGCTTTCGGTACCTTGATCCAGGCCAGCACCTCGTCGGCTGCCAGCACGTTTTGCCGGTAGCCGGTGTACAGCTGCTCGAGCGGCAGCTCGCGGTGGCCGCGTGTGCTCATCAGCACCACACTAGCGCCCAGCGCAATCAGCAGCGGCATCGAATCGCCGATGGGCGAGCCATTGGCCACATTGCCGCCCAGCGTGCCCGAGTTGCGCACCGGCAGGCCGGCAAAGCGCTGAGCAAAGGTCTGCAGCTGCGGCCGCTCAGCCACCAGCGTGGCAAAAGCCTCGGTCAGCGGCACTGCCGCGCCAATCGCCAAGTGGTGCGGGTAGTGCTCAACCCGGCGCAGTTCGGCGACGCGGCTCAGGTCCAGCACCTGGGGCAAGCGGCGGTGCCCCTTGTTGACCCACAGCCCGACGTCGGTGCAGCCCGCCACCAGTTGCGCCTTGGAGTGGCTGCTGCGCAAGCGCAGCAGCTCGGTCAGGGTGTTCGGCAAAAAATAGGCCAAATCGGCCTCTAGACCTTGTCCTGATTGGCTCAGCTGCTTCAGTTTTTGTAGCGTCTCGGCTTCGTCCACAGACACCCGGGGCAGCTCAGCCATGGTCTGGGCGGCGTCCAGAATGGGTCGGTAGCCGGTGCAGCGGCACAGGTTGCCCGACAAATCCTGCTGCGCCAGCGCCCGCGTGATCGGGCGGCCCTGCGTCACATGGTTCTGGTACATGCCAAACAGGCTCATCACAAAACCCGGTGTGCAAAAGCCGCACTGGCTGCCGTGGCACTGCACCAGTGCCTGTTGCGCCGGGTGCAGGCTGCCGTCTGGCCCCAGCAGGTCCCGCGCGGTCCACAGCGCCTGGCCCTGAATGGAATGCGCCAGCCGGATGCAGCTGTTCACCGCGCGGTACTGGATGCGTTCGCCATCGGCCTGGCCGAGCACCACGGTGCAGGCGCCGCAGTCGCCCTCGTTGCAGCCTTCTTTGGTGTCGCTGCACTGCAGGTCTTCGCGCAGCAACTCCAGCAGGGTGCGGTCGGGCGGCACCTGGTGCAGCGTGACGGTCTGGCCACGGCGGACAAATTGCAAGGGGCGGGTGATCATGGGTAAGTCCTCATAGCCTAGGGTAAAGCAGGAGCGCTGGCGCGCTCATATCGACTAGCATATGGGACCCATTCAGACCCAGGTATGCGAGACGACGTTCTTTTCGACAAGATTGACCTCCATTTAATCAAGGTCCTGCATACCGTGTTGACAGAACGCAGCGTATCGAAAGCGGCCGTCCGGCTCGGCATGCACCAGCCTGCGGTCAGTGCGTCGCTCAAACGTCTGCGTGATTTTGCTGGCGACCCGCTGCTGGTGCGCTCGGGCGCGCAGATGGTGCCGACCGATGCCGCGCTGCGCATGGTGGCGCCAGCGGCCAGCATCTTGCGTGCGGCGCAGATGCTGTTTTCTGATGCCCGTGGTTTTGACCCGGTACTTGACCGCAGCACCTTCCGCCTGGCCGCCAGCGATTACCTGGACCCGCTGTTTCTGCCGCAGCTGGTGGCCGAGCTCAAGTCTGGCGCACCGCTGTGCCAGATCGACATCCAGCCGCTGACCGCCTCGGTCGACTACCGGGCCCAACTGGCGCAGGGTGAGGTCGATCTGGTCATCGGCAACTGGCCTACGCCACCAGACGACCTGCACCTGGCGCGCCTATTTGGCGACGAGGTGGTGAGCCTGGTGGCCAACCACCACCCTGCGGTGCGCCGCGGCTGGGACGCTGCGGCCTGGCTGGCGGCCGAGCACATCGCCCCGGGTGCGCTGCACCCTGGTGCGCGCGGCGTCATTGACAGCCATCTGGATGCCCAGGGCCTGCAGCGCAACATCACCGCGCGCTGCCCGCATTTCGGCCTGATCCCAGCAATGGTGGCATCAACATTGCTAGTCTTGACCACCGGTCGTCAGTACTGCGAACGCTACCTGACCCAGCTACCCCTTACCATCCTGCCTTGCCCCATTCAATTCCCACGCATGATGTATTACCAGCTCTGGCATGAACGCAGCCACACCTCGGCCAGTGGCCGCTGGTTGCGCGAGCGCGTCAAGGCGGTGGCGGCTGCGCTCCAGCCGCAGGGGCTGGCCGCATGAGCACGCCGCGGCTGCAATTGAGCGGCATCACCAAACGCTACCCCGGCGTGGTGGCCAACAGCGAGGTCGGTTTGACGGTGCTGCCGGGTCAGACCCACGCTGTGCTGGGCGAGAACGGTGCGGGTAAGTCCACCCTGATGAAAATCATTTATGGCGCGGTCAAGCCCGACGCCGGCACGGTGCTGTTTGACGGGCAGCCGGTGCAGGTGCGCAACCCGCAGGAGGCGCGGGCGCTGGGCATCAGCATGGTGTTCCAGCATTTCAGCCTGTTTGACACCATCACCGTGGCTGAAAACGTCTGGCTGGGCCTGAGCAAAACCCTGAGCCTGGCCGAGGTGTCACGCAGCATCACCGCCAAGGCGGCAGAGTACGGGCTGGACATCGACCCGACACGCCCGGTGCACACGCTGGGCGTGGGCGAGATGCAGCGGGTGGAAATCATCCGCGCGCTGCTGACCAACCCCAAGTTGCTGATTCTGGATGAACCCACCTCGGTGCTGATGCCGCAGGCGGTAGAGAAGCTGTTTGTGGTGCTGAAAAAGCTCGCCTCTGAGGGCTGCAGCATTCTGTACATCAGCCACAAGCTGCATGAAATCCGTGAGCTCTGCACCGCCTGCACCGTGCTGCGCGGTGGCCGCGTCACCGGTGTCTGCAACCCGGCGCAGGAGTCCAACGCCTCGCTGTCGCGCCTGATGATCGGCGCCGAGCCGCCGCAGCTGATGCACCGGCCGCAGCAGCCTGGCGTGCCCGTGCTGCAGGTGCAGGGCCTGAATCTGGCCCGCGCCGACCAGTTTGGCGTGGACCTGCTGGACGTAGCCTTGCAGGTGCGGGCCGGTGAGGTGGTGGGCATTGCCGGGGTCTCGGGCAACGGACAGAAAGAATTGCTGTACGCCCTGTCTGGCGAAGACGTCCGCGCCCCAGCGGGCACGGTCCGCATCGGCGACACCGACGCCGGCGCCCTGCATCCTGGCGCACGGCGCAAACTTGGTCTGCACTTTGTGCCGGAAGAGCGGCTCGGCCGCGGCGCCGTGCCCACAATGGGGCTGGCGCACAACCTGCTGCTGACGCGCCAAGAGGCCATTCGCTACCCGCGCTGGGCCGGCGGCTGGATTCGCCTGCGTGAGCTGGAGCAGCAGGCGGCAGGCATCATTGCACGCTTTAACGTCAAGGCCGGTGGCCCGCGTGCGGTGGCGCGCTCGCTGTCGGGCGGCAATTTGCAAAAATTCATCGTTGGCCGCGAGATTGACGCGGCTCCCCGTCTGTTCATCGTGTCGCAGCCGACCTGGGGCGTCGATGTCGGCGCCGCCGCGCAGATCCGCGGTGAAATCCTGGCGCTGCGTGATGCCGGTTGCGCGGTGCTGGTGGTCAGCGAGGAACTCGATGAGTTGTTTGAGCTCAGCGACCGCCTGCATGTGATGGCGCGTGGCCGGCTGTCACCGTCCATCGCGGCGGCCGAGGCCACAGTGACGCAGATCGGCGAATGGATGAGCGGCCTGTGGCACAGCGATGTGCAGGCCGCGTTGGCGCCCACCCAGGAGCAGGTCCATGCTCAAGCTTGAGGCGCGACCGCAACCGAGCCCGGGCTGGACCTACGGCTCCCCGCTGCTGGCGCTGGCCGTCACCGTGCTGATCGGGGTGCTGTTGTTCGTGGCGCTGGGCAAAGACCCGGTCAGCGGGCTGCGGGTGTTCTTTTGGGACCCGATCAAAAGCCCCTACGCGCTGGGCGAGCTCACCGTCAAAGCCACGCCGCTGCTGCTGATCGCGCTCGGGCTGGCTGTGTGTTTCCGCTCCAACGTCTGGAACATCGGCGCTGAAGGCCAGTACGTGCTGGGCGCCATTGCCGCCAGCGGGGTGGCCTTGCTGGCCGATAAAACGACCGGCGGCTGGATCGTGTTGCCCATCATTCTGGCCGGCATCCTGGGCGGCATGGTCTGGGCCGGCCTGACGGCCTGGCTGCGCGACCGCTTCAATGCCAATGAAATCCTGGTCAGCCTGATGCTGGTCTATGTGGCGGTGATGTTGCTGAGCTTTATCGTCTCCGGCCCCTGGAAAGACCCGCAGGGCTACAACTTTCCGCAGAGCCGCACCTTTGATGCTGCCACCCGCATCCCTCGGCTGCTGACCGGCTCGCGCATGAACATCGGCATTTTTCTGGCGCTGATCGGCGTGGTCGGGGTCTGGGTGTTTCTGTTTCGCACGCGTGCCGGCTTTGCGCAGCAGGTCGGTGGCCTAGCGCCGGCGGCAGCCCGCTACGCCGGGTTTTCGTCGCGGCGCGCGCTCTGGGTGGCGCTGCTGGTGTCGGGCGGCATGGCCGGCCTGGCCGGTGCCCTGGAGGTGGCCGGCCCGATCGGCCAGCTCACGCCCTATGTGCCGGCCGGCTACGGCTTTGCCGCCATCATCGTGGCCTATGTGGGCCGGCTGCACCCGGTGGGCATGGTCTTGTCGGCTATTCTGATGAGCATGTTTTACATCGGCGGCGAGCTGGCGCAGTCGCGTCTGGGCTTGCCGCGCTCACTCACCGGCGTGTTCCAGGGCCTGCTGCTCTTCACCCTGCTGGCCTGTGACACGCTGCTCAACTACCGCCTGCGGTGGGCCAAATGACGCGGCCCTGGCTGTGCCCGGCGATGCGCCGCCGACTAACCGGAGGCTGTTGAGGCCATGGAATCCTACGCACTGCTGATCGCCGCCACACTCAACGCCGGCACCGTGCTGGCACTGGCCTCGCTGGGTCTGCTGATCAATGAAAAAGTCGGTATCGTCAACCTGGGTGCCGAGGGCATGATGCTGTGCGCCGCGATTGCCGGTTTTGCCACGGTGGTGCATACGGGCAGCGACGTGCTTGGCTTTGCCGCCGGCATCGGGGCCGGTGCGTTGCTGGCGCTGATCTTCGGCCTGCTGGTGATCTGGCTCAACACCAACCAGTACGCCACCGGGCTGGCGGTCAGCTTGTTTGGCGCCGGGTTTTCGGCCTTTGTCGGCGTCGGTTACGTGCAGCAAAAAATGCCCGAGCGGCCCAGCTTTGCCGTGCCGTGGCTGGCCGACCTGCCGCTGGTCGGGCCGGCGCTGTTCCGGCAGCACCCCCTGGTCTACCTGACGGTGCTGCTGGCGCTGGCCATGATCTGGTTTTTGTACCGCACCCGCGCCGGGCTGGTGCTGCGCAGCGTGGGCGAAAGCCCCGAGTCCGCGCACGCCCTCGGCTACCCGGTGCGCCGCATCCGGCTGCTGGCGGTGGTGGCCGGCGGCGCCCTGTGCGGCTTGGCCGGCGCCTACCTGTCGGTGGTGTACACCCCGCTCTGGGTCGAAGGCATGGTGGCCGGTAAGGGCTGGATCGCGCTGGCCTTGACCACTTTTGCCACTTGGCGTCCGGCCCGGGTGCTGCTGGGGGCCTACCTGTTTGGCGGCGTCACCATGCTGCAGTTTCACCTGCAGGGCATCGGTGTCGAGGTGCCCAGCCAGTTCCTGACCATGTTGCCCTACCTGGCCACCATCGTGGTGCTGGCGCTGATCTCGCGCAACCCGCAGTGGATCCGGGTCAACATGCCGGCCTCGATCGGCAAGCCGTTTTACCCTGGCTCCTGACGTTTTCCAGTCCATAATTGCCGTTTTCCCAACCCTGTCGCCAACCACCCTGTAAAGAAGGAAAAGACATGACCGATCTGCATAAGCTGACATTCAAGATCGCTGCACTCACCGCTGTGGCCTCCGCCGCGCTGGTGGGTTGCGGCAAAAAAGAGGAGCCGGCACCGGCACCTGCACCTGCCGCGGCTGCATCTGCGCCGGCACCCAAGCCCGAGCCGCTCAAAATCGCCTTTGCCTACGTCGGCCCGGTCGGCGACGGCGGCTGGACCTTTGCCCACGACAACGCCCGCAAGGCGCTGGAAAAAGAATTCGGCGACAAGATCCAGACCTCGTTTGTCGAGAACGTGCCTGAATCCGCCGACGCCGAGCGCGTGATCCGCGACATGGCCACGCAAGGCAACAAGCTGATCTTCGGCACCACCTTCGGCTACATGGAGCCCATGCTCAAGATTGCGCCTGATTTCAAGGACGTCAAGTTCGAGCACGCCACCGGCTACAAGCAGGCCGACAACATGCGCACCTATGACAGCCGCACCTATGAGGGCGCGTACATGGCTGGCATCATCGCCGGCAAGATGACCAAGTCCAACACGCTGGGCGTGGTGGCGTCGATCCCAATTCCTGAGGTGATCCGCAACATCAACAGCTTCACGCTGGGTGCCCAGTCGGTCAACCCCAAGGTCAAGACCAAGGTGGTGTGGGTGAACGGCTGGTTTGACCCACCGAAAGAAACCGAAGCCGCCACCTCGCTGATGAACGGCGGCGCTGACGTGCTGTTCCAGAACACCGACTCACCCGCTGTGCTCAAGGCGGCAGAAGCCAAGGGCAAGCGCGCCTTCGGTTGGGATTCGGACATGACCGCCTACGGCCCCAAGGCCCATTTGGGCTCGGCCATCATCAACTGGGGTCCGTACTACATCAAGACCACCAAAGAGGCGCTGGACGGCTCCTGGAAGGGCGGCACCGGCGTGTGGTGGGGCGTGAAGGAAGGCGCGATTGACCTCGTGTCCATCGCCGAAGATGTGCCCGCCGACATCAAGACCAAAGTCGAAGACGTGAAAAAGGGCCTGGCCGATGGCAGCTTTGTCATCTGGAAGGGCCCGATCACCGACAACAAAGGCAAAGTGCAGATCGCCAAAGATGCAGCAGCCGACGACAAGTTCCTCGGTGGCCTGAACTTCTACGTCAAGGGCGTGGAAGGCAAGATCCCCGGCGGCAAGTAAGCCGGCGCGAGCCAAAAGGGCCGCTCTTGAGCGGCCCTTTTTTATGTACGCCCAGCATGGGCGCGCCCTTCAAATAAACGCGGTTTGACCGAACGCTACGAATAACTCCCCTACCAATTCGCAGGAACCTAATATGCAATCTGACGACGTGGCGCGGCGCGCCTATTGGACACAGCAGCTCGAAGCGGCTTACGCCTTTATGTTTGAAAGCATCCTGCCCTACCCGGTAGTGGAATGCGGTGAGCCCTTTGTTTCTTTGCGAGAGGCGGCAGCGCAGGCCGATGTCGTCGTCGCGTTTTCCTCACTCAAGCATGTCAAAGACCTTGACCGGTTGTTTTATTTACGTGAAGGTCAAATCCCCAACTTTGTGGGCGCGGCCAAAAAAATGAATGAACTGGGCTGGGTGTTGCGCGTCGAGGATGGTTATCGGACTCGGGAAATTCAGAAGTACCTTGGCCTCACGCCGAAGGTGTTTGACGCCGTGCTCCAGCGCGTGATGTGGGAACTAGATGGCAAGGTTCCGAGCCCGGAGTTCATGTTCCGCCGCTGTAGCGCGTTGGTCGCTACAGTGCCTAAATTTGCGACTCATATGTCCGGTAGTGCGATTGATATCTCGGTGGTGAGACTCAATGACCCTGCGCTCGAAGTCGACCGCGGTGGGCCGTACATCGAGCTATCTGAACTAACGCCGATGAACTCTCCGTTTGTCTCGGCCGAAGGGCTGAGGCATCGCCAAAAAATCACCGTATTGATGCGCGACCATGGTTTTGTCGAGTACCCGTGGGAGTTCTGGCACTATTCCAGTGGCGATGCTTACGACCAGTTTCTAAGAAAGACTGGCAAGCCGGCCATCTATGGTGCGGTCGACTGGGACCCGGTCACCAACGTTGTCACGCCGATGGCTGATGCCACCTCGCCCCTTAACAGCGAAGAGGAAATCCGCGCAGAAATCGAAGCAGCGCTGCAACGTCTGGCGAAGTAGATCTTTTGCTTGCCACACAGGGTGTTGCCAGAAGCAAGCCACCGCCTGTGCCAACGGATGACTGAATTTTCAGGCCGACGTACGCTCCGCCACGGCATCGCCCCACGGCGACATGACCTCGGTGCAGCCCATGTTCATGCCGTTTTCGCGCAGCACCACTGCAGGGCAGGCGAAAGCGTAAGGAAACACCGTGCGCCGCGTTGTCACGGTAGGGAAGGCTTGCGACAGCGCGGCAAG
This sequence comes from Rhodoferax sp. OV413, assembly GCA_945885775.1. Taxonomy (GTDB): domain Bacteria; phylum Pseudomonadota; class Gammaproteobacteria; order Burkholderiales; family Burkholderiaceae_C; genus Rhodoferax. Next base: position 10,505 of record CAMCZF010000100.1, read on the forward strand.
CACCTCGGCGGGCAAGGCTTGGTCGGCAATCAAGGTGGCACCGCCGCTCATATCGATGCGCGGCTGGTGAAAGGCCTGCTCCAGACTCAGTCCGTGGTCGAGCAGAAACGAGCTGATCTGCAGCACGGTGCCCAAAATCTTCCGACCGCCCGATGCACCAAGGGCGAATTGACGACCGTTGGCATCTTGGCCCACAACGGGGCAGTAATTGGCCAGGCAACGCTTGCCCGGACCAATGGAGTTTGGTTTGCCGGGTTCGGGGTCGAACCACATGATGCCGTTATTCATCAGCAAGCCCGTACTGGGCGAGACAACGCGCGAACCGAAAATTGACAGCAGCGTCTGTGTGGACGCGCACAGGTTGCCGTGGCGGTCCACGACACTGAAGTGGGTGGTGCAAGACGGTGCATGGGGTGCTTCGGCGTCGCCCATATGCGCCAGCCGGTTACGAAAGGCCGCGTCCAGGGCACGCGCGTAGGCCAGGTAGCTGTCGGCACCCGGCACGCCGAGCTGTGGTGACAGGGCCGGTGCCAGCATGTCAAGGCAATGGCGCAAGCTTGGCCCAGCCGTCAATCCGGGTGGCGCGAAAAGCTGGTGACCGCGGTAGGGTATGACCAGCGGGTCGACCACCTCGGCCCGGTAGGCCGCCAGGTCTGACATCGCCAGGCAACCGCCCTTGTCGCGCACGTCTTTCACCATGGCGCTGGCCAGGTCGCCCGTATAAAGCGCGCTGGCGCCAAGCTCAGCAATCTGGCGCAGGGTCTGCGCCAGGGCTTTTTGGTTGAGACGCTTTTCGCTTAAGGCAGTCCAGCCGCCGA
>CAMCZF010000101.1 GCA_945885775.1 Rhodoferax sp. OV413
GTTGCAACGCCACCTGTTCTGAGTGGTTGCTGTAGATGTGGCAATCACCGCCGGTCCAGACAAAGTCACCCACGTCCAGATCACACTGCTGCGCCACCATGTGCGTCAGCAGCGCATAGCTGGCGATGTTGAAGGGCACGCCCAGAAAAATGTCGGCGCTGCGCTGGTACAGCTGGCAGCTCAGCCGGGCGCGTTCACCCGCCACCGGCGAGGGCGCCACGTAAAACTGGAAGAAAGCGTGGCAGGGCATCAGCGCCATTTTGTTCAGGTCAGCCACGTTCCAGGCGCTGACGATGATGCGGCGCGAATCCGGGTTGGTGCGCAGGGTCTTGATCACCTCGGCGATCTGGTCAATATGACCCCCGTCGGGAGTGGGCCAGCTGCGCCACTGCACGCCGTAGACCGGGCCCAGGTCGCCATCCGGGCGGGCCCATTCGTCCCAAATTGAGACGCCACGGTCTTTGAGCCATTGGTTGTTGCTGGAGCCGGTGAGAAACCAGAGCAGCTCCAGGATGATCGACTTCAAATGCACTTTTTTGGTGGTGACCAGGGGGAAGCCCTCCCGCAGGTCAAAGCGCATCTGGTAGCCAAACACGCTGCGCGTGCCGGTGCCGGTGCGGTCGGCCTTGGCCACGCCGCTGCTGGCCACGTGGCGCATGAAATCTTCGTATTGGGCGCGGACGATCGGGCTGCTCATGGACTTGGATTGTATTTACAGGCGAATGACCCGACCCGGGTTCAACAAGCCAGCCGGGTCCAGCGCCAGTTTGATGGCGCGCATCATGCTCAGCGCCACCGGCGACTTGTGCTGCTCAAGGTGCGCGAGCTTGAGGCTGCCCACGCCGTGCTCGGCCGAGATGGAACCGCCGAAGGCTTGCACCGAGTCAAAGACCAGGTGGTTGACCTGTTCTTCATATTGCTTCAAAAACAGTGCCGCATCCATGGCCTCAGGGGCCTGCACGTTGTAATGCAGGTTGCCGTCGCCCAGGTGGCCAAAATTGACCAGGCGGATCCCAGGAATGGCCTGCTCCAGAAGGCGGTCAGTGGCCGCCACAAAGTCTGGAATGCGCGACACCGGCACCGAAATGTCATGCTTGATGTTCAGCCCCTCAGCCACCTGTGCCAGGGGGATGCTCTCACGCACCTGCCACAGCTGCTGTGCCTGGGTCAGGTTCTCAGCCACCACGGCGTCGCTCACGCAACCGTCTTCCAGCGCGGCCTCCAGCAGGCGGTCAAACTGCTCACGCGCGTGGGCTTGGGATTCATGGTCCGAGTTTTCCAGTAACACGCACCAGGGGCTCTGGCGCCACAAGGGCACCCGCAGCTGGGGCAGGTGCCGGTCGACCAGGCTCAGGGCAAACTGCCCCATCAGCTCAAAGCCTGTCAGGCCGGCGCCCAGGTGGCGATGCGCCAGCCGCAGCAGCGTCAGCGCCTGCGGCAGAGACGGCACGGCGGCCCAGGCCGTCAGCCTTGCCGCGGGCAGGGGGTAGAGCTTGAGTGTGGCCGCTGTGATGATGCCCAGCGTGCCCTCCGAGCCGATCAGCAGGTCGCGCAGGTCATAGCCGGTGTTGTTTTTGCGCAGGCCCGACAGGCCGTGCCAGATTTCGCCCTGGGCTGTCACCACTTCTAGGCCCAGGCACAGGTCACGCGCATTGCCGTAGCGCAGCACCTGGGTGCCGCCGGCGTTGGTGCCCAGGTTGCCGCCTATGGTGCAACTGCCCTCGGCGGCCAGGCTGAGCGGGAACAAAAAACCGGCGGCCTCGGCCTGCTGCTGCAAGCTGGCCAGAATGTAGCCCGCCTCGGCCGTCAGGGTCAGGTTGTCGGGGTCGAGCCCACGCAACTGGTTCATGCGTTGCAGGCTCAGCACCAACTGGCGGCCCGAGTGGTCGGGCGTGCCGCCCATCACCAGCCCGGTGTTGCCGCCCTGGGGCACGATGCTGACCGGTTGTTGCGGGTGCCGTGCCCGCTGGGCGATGCAGGCCTGCACCACAGCCGCCACTTCGGCGGTGCTGCCCGGTCGCACCACGGCCAGGGCACGCCCCCGGTCTCGCTTGCGCCAGTCTTGTTCCCAGGCGCTCAGGTCACCGTCGGTCAGGACATGGGCGGCGCCCACCGTGGCGCGCAATTGATCCAGCAGGGCTTGCATGGTTCAGGCTTTCAGTGCCGCAGCCTTTAGCCTAATTCGGACATGCAGGGCGCAGGCGATGAACAACGTGATGCACAAGGCGGTTTCGATCAGACCCAGCAGATTGCCCGGCGGTTTGTCGCTCCAGGCCCGCACCACGCCTTCGGTGAAATACAGCCAGACCAACAGGCTGACCCAGCGGTAGGTGTACATGCGGTTTTTAAGCAGGCCGGCCAGCGGCACGCACAGCGGCAGTACCTTGAGCGCCAGCAGCGTGCCGCCGGGGCGCAATGGTGCCAGCACCAGTTCCCAGGCCAGGCCAAGAATGATCAGGCCGAGCAGGCTGCCCACTGCCAGAATTCGGGTCGCATCCACGGAGGGCGATGCTTTTTGGGTTGCAATAGTCATTGGGATGGCATCATACTGGCCATGAGTCTGAATTCCGCACCCCTCCCTGAATCCCCAAGTAGCCAGGGAGGTCGATGGGGTTCGCTGCTGGCGCGTGTCGGGGCCTTCCCCTGGAAAAGCACGGCGCTTCTTTTGCGTGCACGTTTTCGCGAAGACCACCTGGCCTTGACGGCCAGCAGCCTGACGTTCACCACCACCATCGCCCTGGTGCCCTTCATCACCGTGGCGCTGGCGGTGTTCACGGCGTTCCCGATGTTTGCCAAATTTCAGGATGTGCTGCAGAAGTGGCTGATTGAGAGCCTGATCCCTGACAACATTGCGCGCCAGGTTCTGGGTTATTTGACCCAATTTGCCGGTAAGGCCAGCAAGCTGGGTGCGGCTGGCCTGGTGATTCTGTTGACCACTGCGCTGGCTTTGTTCTTCACCATAGACCGCACCCTGAACGCTATTTGGCGGGTGCCCAAGCCACGACCGTTCGCGCAGCGGGTGCTGGTGTACTGGGCGGCGATCACACTGGGCCCCCTGTTGCTGGGCGCCAGCCTGACGGCCACCTCGTATGCCTTGAAAGCATCGCGTGGCATTGTGGGGGTGATGCCGGGCGGCCTAGGCTTTGCCTTGGACCTGCTGCAGTTTGTCCTGATGGCCGGGGGCATGGCTGCGCTTTACTACTACGTGCCCAACACCCGGGTTCGTTGGGGCCACGCCTGGACCGGCGGTGTCTTTGTGGCGGTTGGCTTCGAGCTGGCCAAAAAACTGCTGGCCCTGTACTTGGCCAAAGTGCCCACTTACTCCCTGGTTTATGGCGCCTTTGCCACCCTGCCCATTTTGCTGATCTGGATTTATGTCGCCTGGATCATTGTGTTGCTGGGCGCCGTGATCGCGGCCAGCCTGCCCAGTCTGCAGTCGGCCATCAATCAGCGGCCACGGGCGCCGGGCCAGAGTTTTCAGTTGGCCTTGGAGACCCTGCAAGCGCTGGACCAGGCCCGCAGCGGTGTCGCCCGGGGCTTGACATCAGCGCAGTTGGCTGGTCAGTTGCGCGTGGCAGTGGCGCGGCTTGAGCCAGTGCTGGCCACTTTGCGTGGGCTAGATTGGGTGGCTCCACTGGACGAACTGCAGGACGGTACCGAGCCCCGGTTGGTGCTGTTGGTAGACCCTGATGCCACGCCGCTGGCGCCCTTGTTGCAAGCGCTGCTGCTCAAGCGCGAACCCAGCACTGAAAATTTATGGCAAATCGGCCGCTGGCCCGCGTTGTTGTTGAGGGATGCGCTCTAGTTTTTATAGCAAATCAGAAATTGCTTCAGGGCAGCCAGCATCGGCTCAGGGGTTTCGTTCATCTGGTGGTGGCCACCGGGCAGCAGTACTACCCGGCCGTCACGGGCTTTTTTCACCAGACTTTGCGCGGCCTTGGGTGGCGTCATTTGGTCCACGCTGCCGAGCAGAAACAGCACCGGGCACAGCACTTTGGCCATGGCGGTCTCGGCGCCGGTATAGCGGTCGCAGGCCAGAAAGCCGGTGTGGAACAGGTTGACGCGGCGGTTGCTGGCCAGCACCCGGCGCCCCAGCGCCATCGAGGCGCCATACACCCAGGTGCCTGGCCCCAGCGCTGAGGGCGGTGCTGTCAAGGTGGATCGTGAAAATATGTTGACCATGGTCAGGGCTTTCATGGGCTCGTGCAGAGAGGCCTCCAGCAAGGCCGGCGACACCTTCATGGGCGCTGCCACCCCCACCAGCACCAACTGTGGCACCCGTTCTGGCGCCCGGGCGGCGGCCTCTAGGGCCACCAGCGCGCCAAAGCTGTGCCCCACCAGCACCGCCCGGGCCAGACCGGCGGCGTCCATCAGCGCCAAAATGAAATCAGCGGCAGCCTCCACCGTGCTGGCGGGTTCCCCTGCGCTGCGGCAATGGCCCGGCAGGTCGACTGCCAGCACGTTCCAGCCGTGGTGCGCCAGGTAGCGCGATTGCAAGATCCAGACACTGTGGTCGTTCAGCACACCATGGATAAAGACGATGCTGGGCTTGGCGGCATCGAAGGGTTTGCCGCCGGTGTAGCAGTAGCTGGCGTGGCCGTTGACGATGATGTGCATGGTGGGAGACTCGGCAATCAGGTTCAATGGTCGGGAATCAAACGCTTGCCCAGGCTGACCACGTCATCCTGCGCGTAGCCCAAGGCCTGGTAGAAACCAAGCACCCGGGTGTTGCTGCGGCGCACCATCAGGCTGATTTTTGGGCAACCGGCTGCGAGCAACAGGGCTTCTCCGTGGGCGATCAGGGCCTTGGCATAGCCCTGGGCCTGGTGTTCTGGGGCCACGGCCAGGTAGTTCATCCAGCCGCGGTGGCCGTCGTAGCCAAACATCACGCTGGCGATCACCGCGCCATCAAGCTCGCCGACCAAAAACCACTCGGGCTGGACGCCTTGTTTGCGTGCAATGTCTTTGACCGGGTCGTTCCAGGGCCGGGTCAGCTCGCAGGCCTGCCACAGCGCCACCACGGCGGCCTGGTCGGCGTCGGCGTAGGGGCGGATCTTCATGCCAGCTTCTCAGCGGCCTTGAGGGCGCGCTTGAGGTCGTCAATCAAATCATCGGCGTCCTCCAGGCCAATGCTCAGGCGAATCGTCCCCTGGGCAATGCCGGCACCCGCCAGGGCCTCGTCGCTGAGTCGGAAATGGGTGGTGCTGGCGGGGTGTATCACCAGGCTTCGGCAGTCGCCCACATTCGCCAGGTGGCTGAACACCTTGAGGCTTTCAACAAAGGCTTGCCCCTGGGCCCGGCTGCCCTTGAGGTCAAAGCTGAACACCGAGCCGGCGCCGCGCGGCAGCAAGCGCTGCGCCAGGGCGTGGCTGGGGTGGCTCTCCAGTATGGGGTGACCGACCCGTGCCACCAGCGCCTGTTGGCTCAGGAATTCCACCACCCGCTCGGTGTTGCTCATGTGCCGTGCCATGCGCAATGACAGGGTCTCGATACCCTGCAGGATTAGCCAGGCCGAATGCGGGCTCAGACAGGCGCCAAAGTCGCGCAGGCCCTCGCGCCGGGCCCGCAGCAAGAAGGCGCCCACGGTGGACTCCTCCGTGAAGACCATGTTGTGAAAGCCCTCGTAGGGGGCGCTGAGCTCGGGGAAACGGTCCGTGACGCCCCAGTCGAACGAGCCGCCATCGACCACGATACCGCCAATCACCGTGCCGTGGCCGCTGAGAAACTTGGTGGCCGAGTGGTAGATCAGGTCGGCGCCGTGCTCAAACGGCTTCATCAGCCAGGGCGAGGTCAGGGTGGAATCCACCAAGAGGGGCACGCCGGCGTCATGCGCGATGGCCGACACGGTGGGAATGTCCAGCACATCCAGCCCGGGGTTACCCACGGTCTCGCCAAAGAAAAGCTTGGTGTTGGGTCGTACGGCAGCGCGCCAGCCGTCAATGTCGCCCGGCTTGACAAAGGTGGTCTCGATGCCGAATCGGCGCAGGGTGTAGTGCAGCAGGTTTTGCGAGCCGCCATACAGTGCCGTGGAGGCGACGATGTGCGAGCCCGCGCCCATCAGCGTGGCCACGCACAGGTGCAGCGCCGCCTGGCCGCTGGCTGTGCTGATGGCGCCAATGCCGCCTTCAAGCGCCGCCACGCGTTGCTCAAGCACCGCATTGGTCGGGTTGCTGATGCGTGAGTAGACGTGGCCAGCCCGCTCTAGGTTGAACAGCGAGGCCGCGTGCTCACTGGACTCGAACACGAAAGAGGTCGTCAGGTGGATCGGCACGGCGCGGGCGCCCGTCGCCGGGTCAGGCGCTGCGCCGGCGTGCAGCGCCAGGGTGTCAAAGCCGGGGTCAGAATAACCAGACATCGAGTTTCGTTTCTGCAGTTTGGGTGGACTGGGTGACTGGCCATGAAATTTGCCAGCCGACGATGCCAATTGTGGGCTATATTTTGGAGACAGTGACCCAACCCGGGACGCTGTGCCCCGTCATCAAGGAGGAAACAACAATGAAAGTCAGTGATATTTTGCGGGTCAAGGGCGGTACCCTCTACACGGCGACACCCGAGGAGCCGCTGTCCAGAGCCCTGAACTTGATGGCCGAAAAAGACATCGGCTCCCTGGTCGTCATGGGTCATGGTGAGTTGGTCGGCATGCTCACGTTTCGTGAGGTGATCCAGACCCTGGTCAAGAATGGCGGCACGATCGGGTCCACCACGGTGCGTACCGCGATGGATGATGCGCCCTTGACCTGCACCACCGCGACCGAACTCGACGAGGTGCGCCGCATGATGCTGGAGCGCCATGCCCGTTACATGCCGGTGATGGACCAACGCATGCTGATGGGTGTGATCAGTTTTTACGATGTGGCCAAGGCCGTGGTGGACAGCCAGAACTTTGAGAACAAGATGCTCAAGGCCTACATCCGGGATTGGCCGGAAGATGGTTCTGCCGCCGCCGCGCCCTAAGTTGCCCTGAACGGTTCTGCGTGGCAGGCCGCTCGGGGATAATCACCCGTTATGAGCGGCAACACTTTCGGACAACTCTTTGCGGTCACCAATTTTGGTGAGTCCCACGGTCCAGCCATCGGCTGCGTGATTGACGGCTGCCCGCCTGGGCTGCCACTGAGCGAGGCGGATATTCAGCCCGACTTGGACCGGCGCCGCCCAGGCACCAGCCGCTTTGTCACCCAACGCAATGAGCCGGATGCGGTGGAGATCCTGTCAGGGGTCTATGAGGGCCTGACCACAGGCACGCCAATCTGCCTGCTGATCAAAAACACCGACCAGCGCAGCAAGGATTACGGCAATATTCTTCAGACCTTTCGTCCCGGCCATGCCGACTACAGTTATTTCCAAAAATACGGTATTCGAGACCCGCGCGGTGGTGGCCGCTCGTCGGCCCGCCTGACGGCGCCCATGGTGGCAGCCGGCGCTGTGGCCAAGAAATGGCTATTGGCCCAGTATGGCACCGTGGTGCGTGGCTGCATGACCCAGGTGGGTGAGTTGCCGGTCGGTTTCGAAAGCTGGGACCACGTGGCCCATAACGCGTTTTTCGCGCCCATGGCCGATGTGGCTGCGCTGGAGGCTTATGTCGACGCGCTGCGCAAATCGGGCGACTCTTGCGGTGCCCGCATTCGTGTCATGGCTTCGGGCGTGCCAGCGGGCCTGGGCCAACCGCTGTTTGACAAGATGGACGCCGACATTGCCTACGCCATGATGGGCATCAATGCCGTCAAAGGCGTCGAAATTGGCGCCGGGTTTGCCAGCGTGGCGCAGCGCGGCAGCCAGCATGGCGACGCCCTCTCGCCACAAGGCTTTTTGTCCAATAACGCCGGCGGCCTGCTGGGCGGCATCAGCACCGGGCAAGACCTTGAAGTGTCCATCGCCATCAAGCCGACCAGCTCTATCCTGACGCCGCGCCCGTCCATTGACACTGCCGGTCAGCCCACTGAGGTGATCACCAAGGGAAGGCACGACCCCTGCGTGGGCATCCGCGCCACACCGATTGCCGAGGCCATGCTGGCGCTGGTGATCATCGAGCATGCCTTGCAGCACCGCGCTCAGTGTGGCGACGTTCGATCTGGTCTGGCGCCCATTGCCGGTGCCTTGACCCTATAGCGTGTCGGTCCCCGATTGCGCTTTCAGGGTTTGGCGCTCGCAACAGCTTGCCATTTCTGCAAGGGGTTGAAGCCCGTCACCAGCGCGCTGGCGAGCAGCACCAGTGCGCCACCGCTGTAGATGCCGGCCCCGAGCGGCTCACCCAAAAACAGATGCCCCCAGGTCACGCCAAAGACAGGGATCAAGAACAAGGGGCTGGTTGCGGCGGCTGTCGACACATGAACCATGATGCGAAGGTGCAGCCAATAGGCCAGCCCAGAGGTTGCAATGCCCATGACCGCCACTGCAGCCAGTGCTGCAGGCGTGAATTGCGCTTGCGGCCAACTCCAGGCAGCGATGGGCATCATCATGGTCAAGGCCAGCACGTGGATGCCAGCGGCCATTTGCAGAGGCTGCATGCGCGTCAGGGCGCGCTTCATGAAGGGTGTTGAGCAGCCATAGCAGGCGGAGGCCGCGATGCAGGCCAAGGCTGCCAGGATCACTGTGGCAGAGGGCTCGATCGGCCCCAGCCCCACAATCAGCGATACACCTACAAAGCCGCAGACGCAGCCGACCAATTTGCGCAACGTCAAACGTTCTTCCTTCAGCAGGGCGGAAGCCAGAATTCCGAACATCACGGCGGTGGAGTTAAGCAGCGCGCTGTAACCCGCCGGCAAGTGCAGCGCGGCCCAGGCAAAGAGCATAAAGGGGGCGGCCACCGACAAAAAGCCCAATAGGGCCAATTCGCGCCAGTGATGGCGTGGCCAACTGTGCCGCATCAAGCGCATCAGAAGCGTCAAGGTGACGCTGGCCATGGCAATGCGCAGCGCCGCCAGAACATTCGGCCCCAGCAAGGGGCTGGCGATGCGAATCAGCAGGAAGGAGGCGCCCCATAGACCGGACAGGGCCACCAGTTGAAGGTAATATTTTGTTTTCAATCAGGGTGCAGCTTGGGCAGCGAGCCTCCAGCAGTTTCATTTTACGCATGCCTCCAGTGCGCCAAGAACAGTGCGCCAACAACGCTCCAGCGGTTCGGGTGTGCGCGCGGTACCGATGGCCGAAGATAATCTTGGCCATGATGTCTGCGATACCCCATGGCGACCGACCTTGACCCACCAAACCTGGAAATTCTGGAGTCTGAGGTCGAGGTCACGGCTATCCGCGCCCAGGGTGCGGGCGGACAAAATGTCAACAAGGTGTCTAGCGCCATTCATTTGCGTTTTGACATCGCAGCCTCGTCCCTGCCCGACGACGTGAAAGAGCGCTTGTTGGCGCTGCACGACAGTCGCATCACCAAGGCGGGGGTGCTGGTGATCAAGGCCCAACAGCACCGCACCCAAGAGATGAACCGGCTGGACGCCTTTGTACGGCTCCACGAGGTGGTCAACAGCGTGGCGCAGGCGCCCAAGCAGCGGCGCGCCACTCGGCCTACCTATGGCGCGCGCCAGCGGCGGCGTGAAGACAAGAGTCAGCGCTCCCAAACCAAGGCCTTGCGGGGTGCCGTGAAGGACTGAGTCTGAACGGCGCACCGGTCAAGGGACAATCGGCGCGTCAGACTTTGTTGGTAACAGGAGAAAAATTTGGCTATTCAGTGGTTTCCCGGTCACATGTACTTGACCAAAAAAGCCATCGAGGAGCGTGTGAAGGCGATCGATGTGGTGATTGAGCTGCTCGATGCTCGCCTGCCCGGCTCCAGCGCCAACCCGATGCTGGCCGAGCTGACCGGGCACAAACCCGCACTCAAAGTGCTGAACAAGCAGGACCTGGCCGACCCGGCGCAAACCGCCGGCTGGCTGGCCCATTACAGCGCCCTGCCCGGAACCCGTGCCCTGGCGCTGGACGCCAGCATGTCAACCCCCGCGCGTGCGCTGGTCCAGGCCTGTCATGAACTCGCGCCCAACCGGGGCGGCATGGCCAAACCGATGCGGGTGCTGATCTGCGGCATTCCTAATGTGGGCAAGTCGACCCTGATCAACACCCTCACTGCTCGGCGTGCCGCCAAGACCGGCGACGAGGCCGGTATCACCAAGCTAGAGCAACGCATCACGCTGGCAGACGACTTCTACCTGTACGACACGCCGGGCGTGCTGTGGCCGCGCATCATTGTGGCCAAAAGCGGCTACAACCTGGCCGCCAGTGGTGCTATCGGACGCAATGCGTTCAACGAGGAAGAGGTGGCGCTCGAATTACTCGAGTACCTGAAAACTCATTACCCGCAGGCACTGGCATCGCGTTACAAGCTGGCCCAGGTGGAGGCGCTCAGTGATGAGGATCTGCTGACAGCCATAGGCCGCCAGCGCGGGGCCCTGCAGTCGGGCCAGCGCGTCAACCTGCAAAAGGCGGCCGAAATCGTCATCTACGATTTCCGCGCGGCAGCGCTGGGCCGAGTGACGCTGGAAACACCGTTGGAGTTTGCCCAGTGGTTGCAGGCGGGGCAACAACTCGACGCGCAGCGTCAGGTCAAGAAAGATGCCATCGAGCTGGACCGCAAGATCCGCTTCAAGCAAATCCCGAGGCCGTCATGAGCCCCGTTGCAGCGTGAGGTCGCTGCAGGGATAGGCCACGCAGGGCAGCACACAGCCCTCGGCTTTTTCTTCGGCGCTCAGCCCGGGCCACTCGATGTCATAGCGCACGGTGCCGTTCACCATCAGCCCCAGGCAGGTGCGACAGGTGCCATTGCGGCAGGAACTGGGCCAGTCGATGCCGCCCAGCTCCAGCGAGGTCAGCAGCGTTTGTTCGGGCCAGGCGTCGCAGGGCTGGCCTTCGGGCAGCGCCGTGGCTGTGAAAAACGGGGGCGGCACGGACAGGCTCATGGTTTGATTTTAGGCAGGGCGTATGATTTTGCCTATGACCACCATTCTTCCCTTAGGCCTGCTGATTCGGCCTGACCTTAACGACCCGCAGCCGCTGGTGATCTACCACGGCCGCAATTGCCCGGATGGCTTTGCCGCCGCGCTCGCGGCCTGGCGCTTTTACCGGGGGCAGGCAGAATTTTTGGCCTTGGACCATGGGCAGATCACGTCGGTCGATGCGTTGCCGGTGCTGGCTGGCCGGGCCGTCTACATCCTTGATTTTTCATTTGGCCCCGAGCTGCTGCAGGCGGTGGAGGCCCGTGCAGCCCAGTTGGTGCTGCTGGACCATCACAAAAGCGCCGCCGACACCTTGCACGGCTTCAAGTGCCGGTGTGGCGTGGTGCACTTCGACATGAAAAAATC
>CAMCZF010000102.1 GCA_945885775.1 Rhodoferax sp. OV413
GGAAACACCGGTCACCTCAAGTACTGTGTCTGTCATGGTGCGCTCTCGTCAGCTCTTGGTGTTTTGCAGGGACTTGCCGTGGTCCGGCGCGGGCCACAGGCCACGCGGCCGCAACAGCATCACGCTGATCATCGCCAGCGCGATCAGCAGTTGGCGCAGAATCGCCGAATCGAGCCGACCACCGCTCATCGCCTGCAACGGTCCGGCCACATAACGCAGCACCTCAGGCAAGGCTGACAGCAGCACCGCACCCAGGATCACTCCGGGCAGATGACCGATGCCCCCGAGCACCACCATGGCCACGATCATCACCGACTCCATCAGGCTGAAGGACTCTGGCGAGATAAAGCCCTGAAACGAGGCAAACATGGCACCCGACACGCCGCCAAAGGTGGCGCCCATACCAAAAGCCAGCAGCTTCATGTTGGTGGTGTTGATGCCCATTGCCTTAGCCGCTATTTCATCCTCCCGAATAGCCATCCAGGCCCGCCCGACGCGCGACTGCTCCAGCCGGTGGCACACCAGAACACTGAACAGCACCAGGGCCAAAAACAGGTAGTAGTAAAGCGACACCGAGGCCAGCTCAAAGCCAAATACTTCGATTTTCTTGCCCAGGTTAAGCCCGAAAAAACTCAGTGAATCGATCTGGTTCAGACCCTTAGGCCCGTTGGTGATGTTGACCGGATGGTCCAGGTTGTTCAAGAAGACCCGGATGATTTCCCCAAAACCCAGCGTAACGATGGCCAGGTAGTCACCCCGCAAGCGCAGTGTGGGCGCACCAAGCAGCACGCCAAAAATGCCGGCCAGTCCGGCCGCCAGCGGAATCACGATCCACAGCGGGGTGTGCATACCATTTGGAAACAACGAGGCCACCGCAGCAAAAGACTCACTCAAATGGGGTGAGGCCATCAGCCCGTACATGTAGGCGCCAATCGCAAAAAAGGCCACATAGCCCAGGTCTAACAGGCCCGCATAGCCGACCACAATATTCAGGCCCAGCGCCAGAAGCACATACAGCAGGGCCATGTCGGCGATGCGCACCCAGGCGTTGCCAAAGCCTTGCAACAACAGGGGCAGCAGCAGCAAGCCCACCGCCGACAGCGCCAGCGCCACAAGATTGCGTTGATTCAGTTTCATGTCAGTCCTTGAGTCAGGGGGTGCGATGCTCAGGCCCGGTCTGCCACCCGCTCACCCAGCAAGCCCGAAGGCCGCAGCGTGAGCACGATGATCAGCACGATGAAAGCGAAGATGTCGGAGTAATGGCTACCCAGCACACCGCCGGTCAGAGCGCCGATGTAGCCGGCACCAATCGACTCGATCAGACCCAGCAGAATGCCCCCCACCACGGCGCCGGCCAGGTTGCCAATGCCGCCAAACACAGCGGCCGTGAAGGCTTTGAGGCCCGGCAAAAAGCCCATGGTGTGCTGCACCGTGCCGTAGTTGGCAGCCCACATCACGCCGGCAATGGCAGCCAATACCGCGCCAATCAGGAAGGTGGCCGAAATCACCATGTCGGGTTTGACTCCCATCAGCGCCGCCACGCGCGGGTTCTCAGCAGTGGCGCGCATCGCTCGGCCCAACCGGGTCGAGTTAACCACCCACATCAGGACAGCCAGCGAAACAGCGGTCATGGCCAGGATCAGCACTTGGGTGGGCGTGATCACGGCGCCGCCAATGTTGAACGGCGTGCTGGGCAGCAGCGTGGGGTAAGGCTTGTAATTGGGCTTCCAGATGATCATGGCCAGCGTTTGCAGCAGGATCGACATGCCGATGGCGGTGATCAAGGGCGCCAGTTTGGGGCTGTTTCGCAGCGGCCGATAGGCGACTTTTTCAATCACAAAATTGAGCGCGGCAGCCACCACGCAAGCAATGATGAGCGCCACGAACAAAATCACGTAACCCGGGGTTCCCGGCATGCCCTCTTTCATCAGGCCGATGATGGTCCAACTGGTCAGGGCGCCGACCATCAACACCTCGCCGTGGGCGAAATTGATCAGGTTGATGATGCCGTACACCATGGTGTAGCCCAGCGCGACGAGGGCGTACATGCTGCCCAACACCAGACCGTTGATGATCTGCTGTATTAAGGTATCCATAAAACTTCTCCGATGGGTGACCGGCGCTTGCGTTGCTGGTTTGCCGCCGAGCCGCGCGGCCTTGTGGGCGCTAACAGGCCTCTAGCAATTTCCCTGCCGATATGGCGCAACGAGCAGGCGGTTGATCTAGATTGTAGCGAGCACACACCCGGAGCAGAGTCGCTTTCGCAGGGGTTTACCCTCCTGCGGGCAAGCCATCAGCAGGAGTCTCAGGCCATCAGTTTCCCTGCTGGTTCAGGCTGCGCAGTTGCCGCAGCTTGTCCGCGATTCGGATCTCCAAGCCGCGTTCAACCGGGCGGTAAAACCCGGGCGGGGCCATGCCTTCGGGCAGGTAGTTCTCACCGGCGGCAAAACCGCCCTGCTCATCATGCGCGTAGCGGTAGCCTTTGCCGTAATCCAGATTTTTCATGAGTTGGGTGGGTGCATTGCGCAGGTGCATGGGCACCGGCCGGGTGCCATCTTTCTTGACAAAAGCCCGGGCTTCGTTAAATGCTTTGTAAACCGCGTTGGATTTGGCCGCCACGGCCAGGTACACCACGCACTCGGCCAGCGCCAGCTCACCCTCGGGGCTGCCCATTCGCTCGTAGACCTCAGCGGCGTCCAGGGCCAGTCGCAGCGCACGCGGGTCGGCCAGGCCAATGTCTTCGCTGGCCATGCGGATCAGGCGCCGCGCCATGTAACGGGGATCAGCCCCACCATCGAGCATGCGCACCAGCCAGTAAAGAGCCGCATCCGGGTCAGAGCCGCGCACTGATTTGTGCAGTGCGCTGATGGTGTCGTAAAACTGCTCGCCGCCCTTGTCGTAGCGGCGCATGCGTTCACCCAGCACCTTGAGCAGCCAGACATCGGTGACCTCGGCGCGCTTTTCCTGGGTGGCGGCCGCAGCCAATGTTTCAAGCGTATTGAGCAACCGACGCGCATCACCGTCCGCATAGGCAATGAGCCGATCGACGGCTTCGCGTTCTATGGGGGGCACAGCGCCGCTGCCAAGGGCGCGCGCCACAATTTGCTCCAGGTCAGCCTGTGACAAGGCCTGCAACACATAAACCGCCGCGCGCGACAGCAGGGCCGAGTTCACCTCGAAAGACGGGTTTTCAGTGGTCGCGCCGATAAAGGTGAACAAGCCGCTTTCGACATGGGGCAAAAACGCATCCTGCTGGCTTTTGTTGAAGCGGTGTACTTCATCGACAAACAGAATGGTGCGCCGGCCCTGGCTTCGCGCGACCTGAGCCAACTCCACCGCCTCACGGATGTCTTTGACACCGCCCAAGACGGCACTGATGGTGATGAACTGCGCGTCAAAAGCATCCGCCATCAGCCGGGCCATGGTGGTCTTGCCGGTGCCCGGCGGACCCCACAGAATACAGCTGTGGGGCTGCCCCGATTCAAAAGCCAAGCGCAGGGCCATGCCCTCACCCAGCAAGTGCTGTTGCCCGATTACCTCGGCTAGAGTTTTGGGGCGTAAGCGCTCCGCTAGGGGCTGGTGGGTGCTGGACGTTGCGTTCATACCGTTTTTTGTAGAGCCTGGGCGCTATTCACCCTTGCTTGGCAACTGGCAAAGTCGCCGAATGGCGTCAGCCCTTCACGATCACGGCACATGCCACGCGTGGCCCTGAATTGCCAGTCGGTTGGGTCTTGTAATCGTCTGGATCACGGTGCACGATCAAGCCACGACCCACGATATCGCTGGTGCCGCTACCCACAGCAATGGCTGTGGACTCGTAGCTAAATCTGGCCACGCCCGCAGCATCGGCCCTCAAACTGACCAAGTCGCCGACATGGTGCTCGCTATGCCCATGTGCACCATGTGCCTTCGCGTTAGGGTTGAAGTGGCCGCCGGTTCCCATGCCATCACCGCTGGAGCAATCGCCTTTTTCATGGATGTGAAACCCGTGTTCGCCATTGGGCCGTAAGCCAAAAACCTCACCAGTCACCATAACTTTATCTCCACGCTGGGAGAATTTCACCTGTCCAGAAACCGCATTTCCCTTGGTGGCTTCCAATCTGGCAGTGGCTACGGGGCCGGCGGTGTAGCTGGCACATGCCGTGGCCAAAACACTAACGCACAGTGGAACGATCAACATATACATGGGAATCCTTTGGATTGAGCTTGAACGAAATCCAGTATTGCACAAGCCACAGTGCCAGCAAGGTGGGTCCACCACATCGGCCTCTAATTGCAATGACGGGCCTTGAGGGATATTCCAGCCTTAGTGCAGGGAATAAATAATTGTCTGGGGTTTTGGGGCCTCCTCGTAGGGGGCTGCATACGTCAGGTGTCCATTGGCGGATTGTCTGTTGCCTGCAAGGCCACGCCAATGCAAAATGTTGCTCACGACTAGATACCGGAGCCCCAATGGAAACCTCACAACCCGCCGCCTACCCCGATCTGCAGCACCTGACCCAACTGATCCAACGCGTTGATGATCGACAACAACTTGCCGAGTTGATATCGCGCTACGGCATGGTCGTTGATGACCGTGACTTCGATCATCTGGGTCGCCTGTTTGCGCCGGATGGCCAGTTTCAAGCGGTCAAAGGTCGAGACGCCGTCGTCGCCTTTTACCGCTACCGCACCTCCCTGTTCACGACCAGCTACCACTATGCGCACACTTGGCACTTCGATCTGATTTCGAATCGCGAGGCCTCAGGCGTGGTCAACGCGCACGCCGAACTGTGTATCAATGGCCAAGCCGTCCACATCGCCTTGCGCTACCTGGACACTTACACCAAGATTGACGGCCACTGGCTGTTTCAGTCGCGCGCGCTGAAGTTCCGCTACGTGCTGCCGCTGAGCGAACTGGCCAACGGGCTGGACCAGCCTCTGCGCGTGCGCTGGCCCGGCACCGAGCCGCAATTGGCAGACCTGCCCGACCAGTTGCAAACCTACATCGACAGCCGCAGGCTACCGGTAAGCGCACCTGCAACGGGTGGTGTCTAGTCGCAGGTCTGTGCCCTTTAACTCAGCGAGATTCCCATGTCCAGAATCAGATTACTCCCGGTCGACGAATTCGACCCTGAACTTCGGAGCCTGCTCAATGCAGATCAAAAATCTGACCGCGAATTACGGCCCACCAGTGTGCGGGCGCACCACCCGGAGCTGGCCAAAGCCTATTTGCGTTTTGGTGGGGCGCTGAAGGCACATTCAGTGCTGTCAGCACGCCTGCGAGAGTTAATACGGTTGCGCATTGCCTTTCACAACCAGTGTCGCAGTTGTATGGCCATGCGCTATGCAGATGCCGTAGACGACGGCGTCAGTGAAGACTTGGTGTGTGCGCTGGAAAAGCCGCACGAAGCGCCTGACCTGAGTGAGGCCGAGCGGGTGGCGCTGCGTTACGCCGATCTGTTGGCCAACAACCATCTGGCGATCGATGACGCGTTTTATGCAATGTTAAAAACGCATTTTTCCGAAAAAGCGCTGGTCGAGCTGGGCATGGTGTGCGCCTTGTGCATCGGTTTTGGCAGGCTGTCGGCCACCTGGGACATGACGGAGGACCTACCGGAGCGTTTCAAAGCCCAGGGCACGGAGCCTGTCACGCCCTGGGGCCCCGACGCCTGGACGACTGCTCACTGACGAATGATGTCTGCGCCCGCCGGCGGCTTGAACTGAAAGCTGGCAGCATCCAAGGCCACATTGGACTGAAAAGCATTGAAAGTGAGCACCGAGCGTTGGCCGAAGCTGTCGAGCATTTCCAGCACCGCCAACTCTGTACCGCGAAACCCGACCCGCACGCTTTGCAACTGGCCGTCGCGCGCTTTGGGGGTCGCCAACACCCACTGCAGACCGTCGCGGTCAGGGGCATCGGCCAGGGCAAAGTCGTTTTGCAATGTGCGCAAGTCACCTGCGGAGGCAATCAGGGCTGCCGGTGTCGCCCCAAGCGCCTGGGCCTGCTTGCGGGCTGTGACCTGATTCAGATCTACGTCATACAGCCAGAGGGTCTGGCCGTCAGCAACAATGGTCTGTTCAAACGGTTTACGGTAAATGAACCTAAAACGGTTCGGGCGAGAAAACTCAAAACTACCGCCAGATGACTTGGCACGACCAACCACGCCATCTTTGGGTGGCGCAGTCACAAGCTGGGTGAATTCAGCCCGACCGGATTTGGTCACCCGAAGAAAGTTTTCCAAGCTTTCTAGGCCTCCAGCCCCCGCCAATACTGGGGTTATAGCTATTAAAAAAATAGCAAGTACACGGGCAGAGTTTAAAGATGTGATCATGTGTTTTATTCGGCGCGAGCCGGTACCAAAATATCGCGCTGGCCACTGCTGCTCATGCTGCTGACCAGGCCGGCGTTTTCCATATCCTCGACCAACCGGGCCGCCCGGTTGTAACCGATCTTCAAGTGGCGCTGCACCAGCGAGATGCTGGCCTTGCGGTTCTTCAGGACGACCTCAACGGCCTGGTCGTACATCGGGTCTTTTTCACCCCCACCGGTACCGCCATCGCCCAAGCTCTCGCCCTCACCGTCGACGGTGCCGCCTTCGAGAACACCCTCAATGTAGTTGGGCTCCCCCTGGCTCTTGAGGTAGCTGACCACACGGTGCACTTCTTCATCGCTGACAAAGGCACCGTGTACCCGCACCGGCAATCCGGTGCCACTGGGCATGTAGAGCATATCGCCCATGCCCAACAGGGCTTCTGCGCCCATCTGGTCGAGGATGGTGCGGCTGTCAATCTTGCTCGACACCTGAAACGCGATTCGGGTCGGGATATTGGCCTTGATCAGGCCGGTGATCACATCCACACTGGGCCGCTGTGTAGCCAGAATGAGGTGAATACCGGCGGCACGGGCTTTTTGGGCCAGCCGGGCAATCAACTCCTCGATCTTTTTGCCCACCACCATCATCAGGTCAGCCAACTCGTCGATCACCACCACGATGTGCGGCAGTCGATCCAGCGGCTCAGGCGCCTCCGGTGTCAGGCTGAACGGGTTGCCGATGTGCTCGCCACGCGCCTTGGCTTCGTCGAGTTTGACGTTGTAACCCGCCAGGTTGCGTACCCCCATCTTGCTCATGAGCTTGTAACGGCGCTCCATTTCAGCGACACACCAGGTGAGCCCGTTGGCGGCCTGTTTCATGTCCGTCACCACAGGCGCCAGCAAATGGGGAATGCCCTCGTACACCGACATCTCCAGCATTTTGGGGTCGATCATCAGCAGGCGCACGTCGCGCGCCTCGGCCTTGTACAACAGGCTCAAAATCATGGCGTTGATCCCGACCGATTTGCCCGAGCCGGTGGTGCCTGCCACCAAGACATGGGGCATCTTGGCCAGATCGGCCACCACAGGGTTGCCGATGATGTCCTTGCCAAGACCCATGGTCAGCATGGACCTGGCTTCGTTGTAAATGTTGGAGCCAAGGATCTCAGACAGGCGAATTGACTGCCTTTTGGCATTGGGCAACTCAAGCGCCATAAAATTTTTGCCGGGAATGGTCTCCACCACCCGGATTGACACCAGGCTAAGGGAGCGCGCCAGGTCCTTGGCCAGCCCAACGATTTGTGAGCCCTTGACGCCGGTGGCAGGCTCGATCTCGTAGCGCGTGATCACCGGCCCGGGCTGGGCCAGCACCACCCGCACCTCCACACCGAAGTCCCTGAGCTTTTTTTCGATCATGCGGCTGGTCATCTCCAGCGTCTCAGGCGCCACCGTCTCCTGACGCGCCAGCGCGCCATCCAGCAAATCGACCTGGGGCAGCCGGCTGTCTGGCAGTTCGGTGAACAGCGGTTTTTGCCGCTCTTTGGCGACCCGCTCACTTTTGGGCATCTCGGCCAGCACCGGCTCGATCACCACTGGGGGTGCCATGAGCGCGGACACCGCATCGTCGCGCGGCTCCATCATCACGTCATCACGCTCGCGCGCCGCCTGCTGGCCCAGGGCAATGTCCTGCGCCACCTCACGTTTTTCCCGCCGGGTTTCGACTTGGGCGTGAATCCAAGCGCCTAGCCACTCGGCCAATCGGCCCCAAGAAAACCCGAACGCGAGCGAAACACCCACCAGGGTCAACATAATGCCGACCAGGGCCGCCCCCGCAAACCCCAGCCACTGCACGCTCAGCGGCCCGAGCCAATAACCCAAAATGCCGCCGCCGTGGCCCGGCAGGTAGGCTTCAAACCTGTGCAGGCGCGCCCACTCCAGGCTGACGCTGCCTGCCAACAGCAAGGCCAGCCCAACCCAAACAGCGCCGGGATGCCTGCGCCACGACGGATCAACCGAGTTTTCCCGCTCCGCCAATTTGGCACCTGGCTCGCGCTCTTGCAACCAACGCGACAGACTGCCCAACCAATACCGCAGGCCAGCCACCACACACCACCAGATGGAAAAACCACACAGAAAATAACTGACATCGGCCAACCACGCGCCCAGTTGCCCGCCCCGGTTGCGCAATGGCCCACCAGCCCCGGAGGTCGACCAGGCCATATCTTGCGCCGAGTAGCTGAACAACGCCAATAACCAGAACAGCAGAGCCACCAGACCCAACACAAGGCCAAATTCGTCGGTGAAGCGGGCCCACCCCGGTCGCACCGGCACATGGGCACTGCGCTTGTCATTAAGGGTGTTGAGTGAGTAGGTCATCAGGGGTGATTACGCCGGCATCAAGGGCCAGCCGCATGGTTCTTACAATGGCGAGTTATTCGGGCGTAAATCCGCTTGAGCCAAGCCCGGGCCAGGACGCCCTCATGTCCCGCCCCATGCCAACCCGAACTGTACACGCCAGATTCTCATTTTTGAAAAGGTTTTTACCATGTCCACGACACGTCACGCCAAAGTCCTGATTTTGGGCTCTGGTCCGGCCGGCTACACCGCGGCCATTTATGCCGCACGCGCCAACCTCAGCCCGATGCTGATCACCGGTATCGCCCAAGGCGGGCAACTGATGACCACCACCGATGTGGACAACTGGCCAGCCGACGTGCACGGCGTACAGGGGCCCGAGCTGATGCAACGCTTTCTGGAACACGCCGAGCGGTTCAAGACTGAGATCTTGTTTGACCACATCAACGCCGTCGACCTCAGCAAACGGCCGTTCACGCTCAAGGGAGACAGTGGCGAATACACCTGCGACGCGCTGATTCTGGCCACCGGCGCCTCGGCCAAGTACCTCGGGCTGCCGTCGGAAACTGCCTTCATGGGGCGCGGCGTATCAGGTTGCGCCACCTGCGACGGCTTTTTTTACCGTAATGAGCTGTGCTGTGTGGTTGGGGGCGGCAACACTGCGGTTGAGGAAGCGCTGTACCTGTCCAACATTGCCAGCAAGGTCTACCTCGTGCACCGGCGCGACAAGTTCAAGGCCGAGGCCATCCTGATCGACAAATTAATGGAAAAGGTGGCCGCCGGGAAAATCGAGCTCAAAACCTTTCAAACTCTGGACGAGGTCCTGGGCGACGCCAGCGGCGTGACCGGCATCCGCCTGAAACACGTGGCCAGCGGCGTGACCGAAGACATCACCCTCAAAGGCTGTTTTATTGCCATCGGCCACTCGCCCAACACCGACATCTTCCAGGGCCAACTCGAGATGGCTGGCGGCTACATCATCACCCAAGGCGGGCTCAAAGGTTTTGCGACGATGACCAGCGTGCCCGGTGTGTTTGCCGCCGGCGACGTTCAAGACCACGTTTACCGACAGGCAATCACCAGCGCGGGAACCGGATGCATGGCCGCACTGGACGCGCAGCGCTTTCTGGAGCAGGGCTAAATCAGACCGGGTACCGCCAGCCCACTAACGGTCTGGGGCTGGCGCTTTGTCCCGCAGCACCAGCGCAATGCCCCCGATGATCGCTACGCTGGCGAGCGCCAGCCGCAGCGTCAGGGGCTCGCCCAACAGCATCACACCACCGAACGCCGTTAGCGGCGGGACACTCAGTTGTACCGTGCTGGCGTGGATCGCTTTCAGACGCGGTAAGACGGCGTACCAGAGTGCATAACCCAGGCCCGACGTCAAGGCGCCTGAGGCCAGGGCGCAGACCACGCCGACAGCATCCAAGCGCGATGTGCCAGCCGTCAGCAGGCTCAATCCAACGGCCCAGGGGCAGGCCAGCAAAAAATTGCCTGCGGTCACCGCGGTAGGGTCACCCGCCCCCTTGCCGCGCAGGGAGTAGACGCCCCAGGCGCAGCCCGCGCCCAGCATCAACAGGGCGCCGGTCAGGGGAGGCGCAGCCAGGCCGGGCAACAGCAGTGCCACCAGACCGACCAGGGCCAGCACCATGCCCACACTTTGTCGCAATCGCAGCCGCTCGCCAGCCCAGACACCACGGCTGATCATCGTGACCTGAACCGCGCCAAACAGCAGCAGTGCCCCAGTGGCTGCCGACAGACTCTGATAGGCGAAGGAAAAAGCGGCAGCATAAGCAAACAGGGCCAGGCCGGACAGCCAGTGACCGGCACCCTTGCCGGACGAACGCCAGCGCGCCACCAGCCAAAGTGTGACCATGCCGGCTAATAAGCGCAGACTGGTGAAGCTCGCGGGGTCGATGGCACCGTCCTTGAGCGCCAGTCGGCAAAGCAGGGAATTACCGGCAAAAGCCAGCATGGCCAGCGCAGTGAGCGTTATGGTGCGGGCGGACAGCATCTTTGCATGATAGGGCATCGCCTATAATGCTAGGCTTTGCTGAAAACGTTGAAGCCTTCGGTTTCAATCAATTCGGCAACAGGGTTACCGCCACCCTTTTTTATTGGCGAGGTGAGGCGCTCAGTCATGGGCGCCGTGATATCAATCTGGAGTGTCCTCATGGCACGCGTATGTGAAGTCACGGGCAAAGGCCCGATGGTTGGGAACAATGTGTCCCACGCCAACAACAAAACCACGCGCCGGTTCCTTCCGAACCTGCAATACCGCCGCTTCTGGGTCGAGACTGAAAACCGCTGGGTGCGCCTGCGCATTTCCAACGCCGGTCTGCGGCTCATCGACAAGAACGGTATCGATTCAGTGCTCGCAGACCTGCGCGCACGTGGCCAAGCTTAAGGAGTAGCACCATGGCAACCAAAGGCGGACGCGAAAAAATCAAGCTGGAATCCACAGCCGGCACCGGTCACTTCTACACGACCAGCAAAAACAAGAAAACCATGCCCGAGAAAATGCTGATCAAGAAATTTGATCCAAAAGCTCGCAAGCATGTGGACTACAAGGAAATGAAACTGAAATAATTCGGTTTCTGCC
>CAMCZF010000103.1 GCA_945885775.1 Rhodoferax sp. OV413
AATGATGTGGGCGCCATACAGCCGAAAGCACTGGATGGTGGCCAAAAAGGTGGGGGCTTCCACAATCACCGTGTCGCCGGGCGAAATCAGGGTCTTGCCGATCAGGTCCAGGGCCTGCTGGCTGCCGGTGGTGACGATCAGGCCCTCGGCCGCCACCTGCGCGTTGGCCGCACTCCCCACGCCACCCTTGGCCGCCATGAAGGCGCTGATGCCCGCGCGCAGCGGGCCGTAGCCCTCGGTGGCGCCGTATTGCAGCACCGGCCCGGGCGAGTTGGCCAGCACCGCCTGGCTGGCCTCGCGAATGCCGTCTACATCGAACAGCGCCGGGTCTGGAAAGCCACCGGCAAAGCTGATGATGCCGGGCTTGCCCAGCAGTTTGAACAGTTCACGGATGGCGGAGGTTTCGATGGCGTCCAGTCGCTGGGCAAATTGCATGGCGGTGTCAACTATGCGTTGAGGTGTGTTGGGTTGAGGTGGTGTGACGTCAAGCGGCGCACCAAAAGCGCATGCCCGGATTATGATTCACCGCCCGACCCCTTCTAGCCCAAGCACCCCACTGTATGAACCCTGCCGCCATTGAACGTTTTTTTGCCACGCTCAAGGCCGCCAACCCGCTGCCGGTGACCGAGCTGGAGTACAGCTCGGTGTTTGAGCTGCTGGCCGCCGTGCTACTGTCAGCACAGGCCACTGATGTGGGCGTCAACAAGGCCACGCGGCGGCTGTTTGCGGTCGCGCACACGCCGCAGCAGTTGTTAGCACTGGGCCAGGACGGGCTGGAGGCGCACATCAAAACCATCGGTTTGTTTCGCAGCAAGGCCCGGCATTTGCTGCAAACCTGTCAGATTCTGGTGGACCAATATGGCGGCGAGGTACCGCGCACGCGTGAGGCGCTGGAAGCCCTGCCCGGTGTCGGCCGTAAGACCGCCAATGTGGTGCTTAACGTGGCTTTTGGCGAGCCCACCATGGCGGTGGACACGCATCTGTTTCGCCTGGGGAACCGCACCGGCTTGGCGGCCGGCAAAACACCACTGGCGGTGGAACTCAAATTGCTCAAGCGCGTGCCCAAGGCCTACCTGGTGGACGCCCACCACTGGCTGATCCTGCATGGCAGATACGTTTGCCAAGCGCGCACGCCGCAGTGCTGGCAGTGCGCCGTGAGTGATTGCTGCGACTTCAAAACCAAGACGCTGGCGCCACGCTGAGCACTGCTTCTAACGCCGAGGTGCATGCAGACCGCCCTGCCATAGGAAGGCTCGGACCGCTCAACCCAACGTCAGCCACTCCCCAACCCCAGGCCCCTCTTTGGGCCACTGGTCGGCCCGCTGGACCTGCCGTACCCCTTGGTGCAACAGACTGGCGGCGCGGATCACGCCGGCGTGGGTGATCCAGACCGCGTCCTGGCCGGCCTGCCGACTGGCATCCCAAGCCAGCGCCACGCGTTGCATCACCTCGGCCACGCTCTCGCCCCCGCCAAAGCGGTGCTGGGCAAAGTCGGCCACCCAGGCGTCCAGGGCATGTTGCGGGATGCTGCTCCAGGCCTGGCCTTCCCAGTGGCCAAAGTCCATCTCGGCTAAGCGGAGCTCGGTTGTTTTATTAGCCAAATCGGGCCGCAGCCCCTGCAGAGCTTGGGCTAGCTGCTCACATCTTTGTAGCGGAGACACCCGCAGCGGCAAACCCTGCGGCAGCTCGGCGGCAAGTGCCTGTGCGGTGCTCAGGGTGGCGGCAGCGTCGGCGGCCACGTCGGTGGCGCCGTAACAGATGCCCGGTGGCAGAAGCACCTGGGCGTGGCGCACCAGCCAGAGTTTCATGCGCCTACAGCGCCACGGCCAGGCCGAGGTAGAAAGCGATCTCGCACACCTGCTGGGTGGTGCCCAGGCAGTCGCCGGTAAAGCCTTGCAGGCGGCGCCAGAACCAGCGACCCAGCACGGCAAACGCCAGGCCAGAGGCCAGCAGTGCCCCGGCCAGCAGCGCGGCCAAGCCCTGCGCCGCGTCAATCAACACGACGAATTCCATAGCATCCGACCCATACAGGACAAGGGCTAGAGCACTAAAACACCATATAAATGCCGTCAACAAGCCGGCGCCACTGATCTGGTCGACCAGTGGTTTGGATTTGGAGCCCGCAACATCGCCCACATGGGGCATCAGCCGGATCAGCAGCAGCGGCCAGGTGCGCGACACCACATGACCAAGAAACAGCGCCACACACATCAATTCCGCGCTCAGGCTGCCGAGCAGCGCCAAGAGGGCTACCTTGACCAGCAAGGCCAAGCCCACGGCAATCGCGCCAAAAGCGCCGACGCGCGAGTCTTTCATGATGATCAGCGCGCGTTCCCGGTCCAGGCTACCGCCCAGACCATCGGCCACATCGGCCAAACCATCTTCATGAAAGGCGCCGGTCAGCAGCACGCCAGCAGCCGTGCCCAAAGCGGCGACCACCAGCGGGGTCATCACGCTGTCGGGCAAAAATGCTAATAGCAGCCAACTCAAACCTGCCAGCAAACCGCCTACCAGCCAGCCCACCCCAGGAAAGTGCCCGGCACTGTCGCGCAGCATGGCCGGGCTAAAGCCCACCCACTCGGCCAATCGGCCGGTGACCGGGATGCGGGTGAAGAACTGCAGGGAGAGCAGGTAATGCCGGACAAAGCGGGTCAAGAACATCATGGCGTGGCGTTCAA
Source organism: Rhodoferax sp. OV413 (assembly GCA_945885775.1). Taxonomy (GTDB): domain Bacteria; phylum Pseudomonadota; class Gammaproteobacteria; order Burkholderiales; family Burkholderiaceae_C; genus Rhodoferax. Next base: position 2,679 of record CAMCZF010000103.1, read on the forward strand.
TACGGCGGCTTGGGCCTCGGCGTCGGCGTCGGCAGCAGACTTTTCTGACACACCGGCAGACTCAAAACTGGCCATCTCGCGCAGGATGGCGCAGGCCGAGGCCAGCAGCGGCCAGGCCAGGGCTGCGCCCGAACCTTCGCCCAGGCGCAGCCCCAGGTCCAGCAGGGCCTGCACGCCCAGGTGCTGCAGCATGAACTCGTGGCCGCGCTCGCCTGAGCGGTGGGCAAACACGCAGCGCTGCAGCACTAGAGGCTGTAAGGCATGGGCCACCAGCACTGCGGCGCTGGCAATGAAGCCGTCCACCAGCACCACGCGCCGCTCGTGCGCTGCCTGCAGCACCGCGCCGACCATGGTGGCAATCTCGAAGCCGCCCAGCGCGGCCAGAGCCTGCAGCGGCGCTTGTGCCTCGGCGTGACGGGCCAGCACCTCGCGCAGCACCGCCGTCTTGCGCTGCACGGCGGCTGCGTCCAGGCCGGTGCCAGCGCCGGTGCATTGCGCGATGTCCAGGCCGGCCAGCCGCGCCAGCAGCAGCGAGGCGGCCGAGGTGTTGCCAATGCCCATCTCCCCCAGCAGCAGCACATTGCCTGGCAGCCCTTGCACCAGCGCCATACCGTGCGCCAGCGCCTGCGCGCACTGGGCCTCGCTCATGGCCGGCTGCTGGGACGAATCAGCCGTGCCCTGTTCGGCACCCGTCGCCTTGCGCACCTGCAGGCCGGGCCGCTGGGTGCCAACCGTTAGCCCAGCCAAAAAATCGTGCTTGACGCCGCAGTCCACCACCGTCAGCGCAATGCCATGCTGCCGCGCCAGCACGCTTACCGCCGCACCGCCAGACAGAAAGTTCTCCACCATCTGCCAGCTGACGTCACTCGGAAAGGCCGAGATGCCCCGCGCGGTGAGGCCGTGGTCACCAGCAAACACCGCCATCTGCGGCGCCACAAGCTCGGGCGATGCGGTGCCCAAAATCTGGCCCAGCTGCAGCGCCAGACCCTCCAGCCGGCCGAGCGACCCCTGCGGCTTGGTCTTCTGGTCCAGCTTGTGCTGCAAGGCCTGATTCAGCGCGGGGTTGGCGATGTCGGCCAGGGTGGGCAGGTGATGGGTCATTGGCAGGGGGCTGTCGATACGATAAGGTTATCTGTGTCATTTCAGGGTGGGGTACGGTTCAGGCAATGGCCGGATTCAGCGCGAATTCGCGCCAGCCCGATACCTGGCAACCCTGGCGTTCGTAGCGGCCGTCGCCGCCAAAAATGATGCGGGGTGGCAAGGTCGCCGTGTCGGCCAATGCTGCCCACTTGTGCACCGCCTGCGGCCAGTCTGATGCAAACGTGGCGCCTGATTTGACCTCGATGCCCTGCAGACCTTGGGGCGTCTCCAGCAGCACATCCACCTCTTGCCCGACGCTGTCACGCCAAAAAAAGAGCGCGGCATCCTGCCCGGCATTGAACCGGTTTTTGACAAGTTCAGAAACGACCCAGGTCTCAAACAGCGCGCCCCGGGCCGGGTGTGTCTGCAGGGTGGTGATGTCGCGTATGCCAAGCAGCCAGGCCATCAGGCCGACATCTAGACAATAGAGTTTGGGCGTTTTCACCAGACGCTTGCCAAAGTTGCGGTGGTAGGGCGGCAGGCGGAACATCAGGTAGCTGGTTTCCAACACCGACAACCACTTGCCCGCAGTGACCGCCGAAATACCGCAGTCGGCACCCAGCGCCGCCAAATTCAGCATTTGGCCGGAGCGGGCGGCGCACATCCGCACAAAGCGGTAGAACTGGCTCAAATCCTGAACTGACAGAATCTGGCGCACATCTCGTTCGACGTAAGTCGCCACGTAGTTGGCGAACCAGTCGTGCGGCGACAGCGCACGGTCGTACAAGGCTGGGTAGCCCCCTTTCAGCAAAGCGGCGTCCAAGGTGTCGGGAAGATCGCCTGTGCCCAACTCGGCGCCAGACAGGGGCAGCAGTTCAACCCGCCCCACCCGGCCTGCCAGGCTTTGCGTGATGCCCGCGAGCAGGTCAAACTGGGCAGATCCGGTCAACACAAAGTCACCCATGCGCCGACGCTCATCCACCTTCAGCTGAACCCAGGACAACAGCGCCGGGCAGCGCTGCACCTCGTCCAAGACGGCGCCCTCGGTGAAGCGTGCCAAAAAACGCTTGGGATCGGTGTCAGCAAACTCTCGCTCTTCGGGGTTTTCCAGAGACACATAGGGCTTGTCTGAAAACAGGGCCCTCGCCAGCGTTGTCTTGCCGGACTGACGCGGCCCGTTGATGGCCAGGACTGGGAACCCTGTCGCCAGTCGCTGTAGGGTGGCGGAAGCGTGACGTGGAATCATTTTACAAATCGAAGTTATAAATTTGTATTTGTAATTATGGCCGATTCGGGACCGTCATACTGCAACTGGCAAAGCCACCCACTGCCCCTGCAGGGCATGGATGGCGATGCGGTGGTCAAACACCTGCTCCAGGGCGCGGTGGCTGGCGGGGTCGGCGCTTGGGCCATGGTGGGCCAGCCGACCGTCGGCCAGCACCAGCAGATCATCAGCGTGCAGGGCCATGGAAATTTCATGCAGCACGCTGACCACCGTATAGCCACGCGCGGTTAGCGCGCGCACCAGTACCAACCAGTCGGCCTGGTGCGGCGGGTCCAGGTTGGCCAGCGGCTCGTCCATCAGCAGCACCGGGGCCTGTACCGCCAGCACCCGCGCCAGCAGCACACGCTGGCGCTCACCGCCCGAGAGCTGGCCCAGCGCCCGCTGCCGCCAATCCCAGGCTTGCGTTGCTTGCAGCGCATGCTGCACCGCCGCATGGTCGGCCGCACTGGGCGCGCCCAGCCAGGGTTGGTGCGGCAGGCGGCCCAACATCACCACGTCCAGCACGGTAAGGTCGTCACCCGACGCCTCGTTTTGCCCCAGCCAGGACAGCTGCACAGCCCGCTGCCGGCCTGTCAGACTGGCCAGCGGCCGGCCCAGCAGCTGCACCTCGCCGCTGTGCGGCAGCAGCCCGGCCAGCACTTTGAGCAGCGTGGATTTGCCAGCGCCGTTAGGCCCGACCACACTGGTCCAACGACCGGCAGGCAGGGCCAGATCAATACCATTCAAAACTGGACTATTTCCGAGGCTAGCCCTTATGCCACGGGCCTCGAGCGCTATGTTTTTTACAGCATTGATCATGCTCACAGGCTCCCGCCACGGCTGCTGTTGCGGTGCATCAGCCACAGCAGGTAGCCGCCGCCCAGCACGGCTGTGAGTACACCCACCGGCAGTTCCTGGGGGGCGATCAGACCGCGGGCTAACGTGTCGGCGCCCATCAGCAGCGTGCCGCCCATCAAGCTGGCCAGCCACATCAACCAGCCGTGCGTGGACTTGACCACCGATCGCACCAGGTGGGGTGCCGCCAGCCCAACAAATGCAATCAGCCCGGTCTGCGCCACCGCCGTGCCAGTGGCCAGGGCCAGCACCGCCACCAGCGCCAGGCGCAGCGGCGCCACCGGCAGGCCCAGGCTATGCGCCGTGGCCTCACCCAAACTCAGGCCGTCAAGCACCCGGCTCATCAGCCACGCAGCCAGCACGCACAGCCACCACACAGAGAGCATCAGCGCGAAAGAGGTCCAGCCGACAAAGCTGGTGGAGCCGAGCATGAAAGCCTGCATGGCCTGCAGCGAATCGGGCGAGAGCAGCAACACCAACTGCGTCAGCGCGCCCAGCACCACCCCCACCACCACGCCGGCCAGCAGCAGGCGCAGCGTGTGCTGGACCCCGCGAGACAGCGCCAACGTCAGCAGCACCGCCAGCACCGCCCCCGCAAAGGCCGCGCCAGTCAGCCCGATCCGCACCAACACGCTGCCAGAAAACACGCTCACCGCCGCATCGCCGTTCATCATGCTGCCACCCAGCATGCCGGCGTTGCCGCCCAGCACCGCCAGCGCCAGTGCCACACCCAGCGACGCGCCCGAGGCGCTGCCCAGCAGGTAGGGGTCCGCCAGAGGGTTACGAAACAGGCCCTGCGCCACGGCGCCGGCCAAGCCCAGCAGGGCGCCAGCGGCCCAGGCGCCCAGGGTGCGCGGCAGCCGGATCTCGCCCACGATCTGGCGGGCTATGGCGGTTTGCTCGGGGTCTTGCAACGGGTGCAAGAGGGGCCCCAGCAGATTTTCAAACCCTGTGCTGCCCACGCAGACGCCCAGCGCAACCAGAGCCAGGCTCATCAGCAAGAGCACGACCGCAAGGGTCGAAGGGCGCAGGCTCAAGGCCGCGCTCCCGCCGGGGGGGCCGGGGCTGCTTTGTCCGTCAGGCATTGCGCCATCAGCCGCGCCGCTTCGGCCATGCGCGGGCCAGGCCGCACCAGCACATCAGCCTGATCAGTCGGAAACACGCACACCCGCCGCTCGCGCACGGCACGGATGCTGGGCCAGCCCGGGCGCTGCGCCATGCCATCAGCACTGTCCTGGCCGACCATGATCAGGTCCGGGTTGGCGCGCACGATGAATTCCGGGTTGAGCTTGGGGAAAGGCCCAAGTGTGCCGGGAACAATGTTCTTCACGCCCAGGCGAGTCAGGGTTTCGCCGATGAATGAGGCCTCGCTGGCCGCGTACGGTCCCTGGTTCACCTCAAAATAAACCCGGGTGCCGCGCACTTGCGATGGCAGCGACTGTGCCGCTGCAGCCACACCGGCATCCATGGCGCGCCAGACCCGCTGGGCGTCGGGCACCGCCAGTAGCTGGCCCAGCGTGAGCGTCACGCGCTGCACATCGGCATAGGTTTTGGGCTCAAGCGCCACCACCTTCAGTCCCAGCGCCTCCAGCCGCTCATGCGCGCGAGACGACTTGGCCATCAGCACCACATCGGGTTTGAGCGCCACGATGGCCTCGATGTTCGGGTCCAGCCCGCCGCCCACTTGGGGCAGTTTTTGCAAGCTGGCAGGGTAATTGGTGTAGCGGTCCACCCCCACCAGCCGGCCGCAATGGCCGAGTTCGCACACGGTCTCTGCCAGCGAGGGCAGCAGGCTGACGATGCGTTGAGGGGGTTGGGCAAAGTTGATGGTGACGCCGCGGTCGTCGGTGATCTGGAGGGCCTGCGCTGAGGCTGCACCCAGCCAGAGCACCGCCACCAGGCCGCGCCAGAATTTTGGCCCCAGCATCAATCGGCCGCCTTCAAGGTCAGCGGCAGCCCGGCAGCCATCAGGGTGAAGCGCTCACACCGCTGCGCCACCTGCTGGTTGAGCAGGCCCAGGGCATCGACAAAGGCCCTCACCTCGGCGCCCATCGGAATCACACCCAGCCCGATCTCGTTGCCCACCAGCACCAGTGGCCCGGGCGCGGCGGCGATTGCTTCCAAAAGTAGAGCAATGTATTCAACGCTGACAGGGGCTAGAGGCTGATTTGGCTCTGAAGATGGCAACACCTTGGGATGCATGGGCATCAGCCAGTTGGTGAGCCAGAGTGTCAGGCAGTCCACCACCAGCAGGGTGTCGGGCGCGCTGTGCACTTGAATGGCCTGCGCCAGGTGGAGCGGCTCTTCAAGAGTGCGCATGCTGGGCACGCGCACCGCCCGGTCGGCCTGGTGCCGGGCAATGCGGGCCTGCAGCTCAGCGTCCCAGGGCTGTGCGGTGGCTATCAACACAGCCTCGCGTCCGCCACCCCGTTCAAGCCAGGTCCGCGCCAACAGCTCAGCCCGGCGCGACTTGCCGCTTTTCTGGCCACCCAGGATCAGCTCACTGCGCGCCAGGCTGAATGCTTCAGCCATGCTGCTGGGCCCACTGCACCACGATGCGATGCAAGGCCGCCACGCCGTCGGTAAGCGCCGCCGGCCCGGGTTGCAGAATGTCGGGCGACTTGATTTCAAACAATTGGCTATTTTTAACTGCATTCACATCTGCCCAGCCCGGGCGGGCGGCTACTTTCTCTGGCCTAAACTTCTTGCCGCACCAGGAGCCGATGATGATGTCGGGGTTACGTCGCACGATCTCAGCGCCGTCGGCAATGATGCGGTTCTTGCCCAGGGACTGAACCGCCAACTCAGGAAAGCAGTCGTCGCCGCCGGCCACACCCAACAGCTCAGACACCCAGCGGATGGCGCTGATGTGTGGCTCGTCCCATTCTTCAAAATAGACTCGGGGCCGGCGCGGCAAACTGGCCGCGCTTGCGCTGATCTCCGCCAACTGCTGCTGCATCTCCCTAATCAGCGTCATGCCACGCTCGCCCTGCCCCACCATGGCCGCCACCTGAAACATCATGCCAAAGATCTCGGCGATGCTGCGTTGGTTAAAGACCGTCACCTGCACCCCCTGGCGGATCAGTGCGGACGCGATGTCGGCCTGCAGGTCTGAGAAGCCAAAAACGCAGTCAGGCTGCAAGCCCAGGATCTGGTCGATCTTGGCGGTCAGAAATGCACTGACCCTGGGTTTCTCTTGCCGCGCCCGCCGCGGCCGAACGGTGTAACCCGAGATGCCCACAATGCGCGCTTCTTGCCCCAGCAGGTACAGCCACTCCGTGGTCTCCTCGGTCAGGCAGACGATGCGTTGGGGACCCAGGTCGGAGTTCGACATCAGGCGCTCACCGTGCCCAGGTCAAGCCGGCGTACAGGCTGCGCCCAGCGCTGGCATAGCCCTGGGCCAACTCGTATTTGGCATCGGTGGCGTTGTCCAGCCTAACCAGCAGGGTCCAATTCTTGGCAACCTGGCTTTCAGCGCGCAGACCCAGCAGTGCATAGCCAGGCAGCTCTGTGGTGTTGCCCGCGTCGTTGTAACGCAGACCAGAGGCTTGCACTTCCGCACCCACAGCCCAACTCTGAACACGGGTTTCTGCGGAGAACTTGCCATGCTGTTGGGCACGCCGCGCCAGCAACTTGCCGGTGACGCTGTCACGTGGGTCTTGCAGGTCGAGGGAACCGCTCAAGGTCACGTTACCGATCAGATAGCGCCCGGTCAAAGTCATGCCCTGGTAGCGCGCCTTGGCTGTGTTGGCGTAGCAGCCGCCAAACGGGTCCAGCGGGTCATTGGCGGGGCAAGTGCCCTTGTTGTCTTCAAACTGGACCAGGTTGCTGACGTCATTTTGGTACAGCGTCAACCCAAAGGCCTTGGGGCCGTCTGCGAAGGCCACCCCGATATCAAGGTTGCGGCTGGTCTCTGGCAACAGCTCGGCCGACCCATAGGGGCTGAACCTTTGGTACAGGGTCGGCGCCCTGAAAGCCGTCCCCGCCGAGGCCTTGGCTCGCCACTGTGGCGTGAACGTATAGGCGTAGCCAGCCCCGCCAGTGGTCTGTGGGCCGAACACACTGTCGACATCATGGCGCAGGTTCAACTGCACCGAGTGCCGATCGGCTGCCCGGCCGTAGCCCAGCGCCAAAGCGTTCTGGAAATGGCTGGTGTCGCGGGGTGCCGTTTCACTGTTTGTGAGTGAGTCCTCTCGCCGCTCAAAGGCCCAGGTGAACAATTGCCCCAGCTTACGGTATTCGCTTTGCCACAAGTAGCCGCGTGAATTGGTCACCGTCAAATCGGGCGATGGCAGCGTCTCATAACGCTCCTGCGCCGTCGTCAAACTGAGGGTGCTGCTGTAGTCTGCCGACCAATTCGCACGCCAGCTCAGCGCCGAGGTCTGGAGCTTCTTGACAGTGCGGTCATCCACAGTAAGGTCACCCCATTGGTTGTCGTACTGTGCGTTGAGTTGGCTGCTCAGCACCGACAGATCCAACCGGTGCGCCGCGGTGAGCTCAAGCCCGACCCGAGCCGCCAGCGACTCGCTGGAATACCCGTCGTCATCAGGATTGGCGGCCGGCATTGAGTTAAACCCTTTGCTGTCTTGGCGAACCAGGCTTAGCGCGTAGTCCCATTTGCCTTGCGAGCCACTGACACCGGCCTCGGCCTTGGTCGTGCCATAGGTGCCCAGACTCAAACCTATATAGGGCGAAGCCGGGCCTTCGCCTTTGCGCGTGAAGATCTGAATCACACCGCCCATGGCGTCGGAGCCGTAGACGGCACCCGCTGGGCCGCGGAGGACCTCGATGCGGTCGACCTGCGACAGGGGAATCACGTCCCAGCTTGCCCCGCCGGTCCCTTGAGAATCCACACGCACGCCGTCTATAAAAAGCGCTGTAAACCGGGTCTCGGCTCCCCGCACATAGACACTGGTGATGCCCCCTAGGCCACCGTTGCGCGCCATTTCAACCCCCGGCAGGCGGGCCAGCACATCACCTAAGCCGGTCGCGCCACTGCGCTCAATCTGACTGCGGTCGACGATGGTCACATCGGCCACCAAATCGGTCAAGGGTTGCAAGACCCTGGTGGCAGTGACCACAACCTCGGCCAGCGTGGCCATCGGGGTTGGCGCTGGCGTTTGGGCAGAAGTCGGCAGCACACAGACGAGCGCAGCCACTGGCACGGCCAAGCGTGCAAACAAAAAAGCAAGTTTCATAAATAAATGACATGACAAAAAACCCTCACCGTCTTCCCCGACAGTGCATGGGTAGCACAGTGACACGCAGGCGTGCCACCACTTCATTGGCCGGTATCCGGGCTGGTGGAACAACCTCCATCGCCTTCCCAAGCGCGTGTTCAGAACGCTCAGTGACCATGATGAAA
>CAMCZF010000104.1 GCA_945885775.1 Rhodoferax sp. OV413
GACCAGCATGTGGTGGTGCAAACCCCGCTGGGCGACCTGACTGACGTGGCCGAATGCCCCTTGCCGGGCGCCTTTGCTGAAGGCGCTTGCGATGTGCTGCTGCGCGCCGACGACATCGTGCACGACGACGACGCTCCGGTCAAAGCCCAGATCACGCGCAAAGCCTTTCGCGGCGCCGACTTTCTGTACACCCTGCGCCTGGCCAGTGGTGAGACGGTGATGGCCCATGTGCCCAGCCACCACGACCACAAAATCGGCGAGTGGATCGGCATCCGAGCCCAGGTCGACCACGTGGTCACCTTCAACCGCCTCTGCCCCGCCACCGGCGGCAAACTCTGCCACTTGCCCTGCGACCTGACCTGTGCACACCCCCCCACGGCTGGCGCGCCGGCACCCTTGCCTCAGCGTTAGCGCACAGCCCCCAGGTCGTCATACCCGCGCAGGCGGGTATCCATATCTTTTGCTACAACTTAAATAGCTGCAAACCTATATACAGCAAGGGCTAGAGGCTTATTTTCTATATATTTTCTGGTTTGTAGAGCCCCTGGTCTCACGCTGCCACCCGAGCCGGCCCGCCGGGCGTCCGTGGCGCCTGGCCTGCGTGCTCGCGGTTGATTGGGCGGGCCACCTCGACTGGCGTCAACACCACAATAGTCAGCCAACTCTGTGGCAACCGCGAATGAGCTCCGGCCTGTCGCCACAGCCACCTGACAGGCTTACGAACAAGGATGGTGCGCCAACCAAACAGTGCATACACCCCCAAGTCGTCATACCCGCGCAGGAGGGTATCCATGCCTTTTGCTACAACTTAAATAGCTACAAACCTATATATCGCAGAGGCTTGAGGCTGATTTTCTATATATTTTTGCTGGTTTGCAGAGCCCCTGGTCTCACGCCGCCACCACAAACGCGCTCTGTGGCAACCGCGAATGAGCTCCGGCCTGTCGCCACAGCCACCCGACGAGCTTGCGAGCAACGTAGGGCAGCAAAAGAAATTCGGGGCTCAGACTCCCCTGCCCCCACCCACCTACTCGCTGGCGCAGTGGGTGGCCATGCCGGCGGGCTGAAGCCAATTCGCGGTTGCCATAGAGGCCGTGCTCACGAGCGGCGTTCACGCCAGTCACGTTAAGGCGCCCACACCTCGAACCGCGAGCGCGCAAGCCAGCCGGTATGGACGCCCACTGTGCTCGCCAAGAAAGCCGCCACCGTATTGAGTGGCACGAGGGGCGTCCACGGCGCCAAACCTGCGCGCTCGCTAAGACCGCTCAAGCCGCCTGAAAAGCTACCCGCCCGCCCACAAGGGTGTAACGCACAACACCCGGCAATTCGTACCCGGAGAACGGCGTGTGTTTGCCCTGGCTGCGCAGGTGCCCGGCGTCCACCGTCCACGCGGCGGCCGCGTCAAACACACACAGATCAGCCGCCGCTCCGACCACCAGGCGCCCAGCATGGGTGCCCTGCGCCCCAAGGGCCGTGCCCAGCACCTGCGCCGGCCCGCTGCTGACGGTCGCCAGAGTTTGCGCCAGACCCAGACCGTGTTGCTGGCCCCATTTGAGCGCCAGGCTCAGCAACAGCTCGACGCCAGTAGCGCCAGCCTCACTCTCGGCAAAAGGCAGGGCCTTGGCATCGTCATCCACCGGCGTGTGGTCTGACACCAGCGCGTCAATGGTGCCGTCGGCCAGACCGGCCTGCAGGGCGTCGCGGTCGCGCTGCTGGCGCAGTGGCGGGTTGAGGCGGGCCCGGCTGTCAAAGTAGCCTAGGTCGACATCGGTCAGGTGCAGCGAGTTGATGCTGACATCACAACTGACCCGCAGGCCATCGAGCTTGGCTTGGCGCACCAGCGCAACGCCGGCGGCGCTGCTCAGGCGGCACAGGTGCACGCGCGCGCCAGTGGCCTTCATCAGCTCAAAAATGGTGTACAGAGCGATGGTTTCCGCCGCCACCGGCACCCCGGCCAGGCCCATGCGGGTGGCCAGTGCGCCACTGGCGGCCACGCCGCGTCCCAGGTGATAGTCTTGCGGCCGCAGCCAGACGGCGTAATCAAAGGTGCTGGCGTACTGAAGGGCACGCTGCAGCACCTGGGTGTTGGCCAGCGGAACCTCGGCCTGGCTGAAGGCCACGCAGCCGGCTTCACTCAGGGCCACCATTTCGGTCAGGGTTTCGCCACCCAGATTGCGGGTCAGGGCGCCAAGCGGGTGCACTTGGGCCAATTGCAGCTTTTCAGCGCGATGGCGCAACATTTCCACCAAGCCGGGCTCATCCAGCACCGGGTCGGTGTCGGGCGGGCAAACCAGCCGCGTCACGCCACCGGCCACGGCGGCGGCCAGTTCCGACTGCAGCATGCGCGCATGCTCATGGCCAGGCTCGCGCAGACGCACCGCCAGGTCCACCAGGCCGGGCGCCACGATGCAGCCGCGGGCATCAATGACTTGGTCTGGGTGGAAATCATTCGCTATATTTTTTATAGCTACAACCTCAGCATTGACAAGGGCTACATCGGCAATTTCGTCAAAACCCGAGGTGGGGTCAATGACCCGGCCGCCGCTGATCAGCATGTTCATGTTGGTGTCACTCCTCGTGCGGACCCGCCGGCGTCAGGCGTCATTACCGGCCACAATGCTCATCACCGCCATGCGCACGGCAATGCCGAAGGTGACCTGCGGCAGGATCACGCTCTGCGCGCCGTCGACCACCGCCGAGTCAATCTCGACGCCACGGTTGATCGGCCCCGGGTGCATCACGATGGCATCGGGTCGGGCCAGATGCAGCTTTTCGGGCGTCAGGCCGAAGCTTTTGAAAAACTCTTGGCTCGAGGGCAGCAGCGCGCCGCTCATGCGCTCGTTTTGCAGGCGCAGCATGATGACCACGTCGCAGTCGCGAATGCCCTCCTCCAAGGTGTGGCAGACGCGCACGCCCATGGGCGCCAAATCAGCGGGCACCAGGGTCTTGGGGCCGACCACCCGCACCTCGGCACAACCCAAGGTGGTCAGGGCGTGGATGTCGGAGCGCGCCACGCGCGAGTGCAGCACGTCGCCGACGATGGCCACGGTCAAGTTGGCAAAGTCTTTTTTGTAGTGCCGGATGGTGTACATGTCCAGCAGACCCTGGGTAGGGTGGGCGTGGCGGCCGTCTCCGGCGTTGATCACATGCACATGCGGCGCCACGTGCTGGGCAATCAGGTAGGGCGCGCCCGACTCGCTGTGCCGCACCACGAACAGGTCGGCCGCCATGGCGCTCAGGTTGGCAATGGTGTCAAGCAAGGACTCGCCCTTGGACGCTGAGGAACGGGCAATGTCCAGGTTGATGACGTCGGCGCTCAGGCGAGTGGCGGCGATCTCAAAGGTGGTGCGGGTCCGGGTCGAATTCTCAAAGAACAGGTTGAACACGCTCTTGCCGCGCAGCAGTGGCACTTTTTTGACCTCGCGGTCGTTCACGCTGACAAAGTTGGCGGCGGTGTCGAGCACCTGGGTCAGGATGCTTTTGGGCAGGCCCTCGATGGAGAGCAGGTGGATCAGCTCGCCATGGGCGTTGAGCTGCGGGTTGCGGCGGGACAGCATGGCTAGCGCGCCTCCACTTCAAAGCTGAAGACGCCGGCAGCATCGCGCGCCAGCGCCAGCGACTGGCTGGGGGCCAGCACCACGCGGGCGGCACAGACCTCGGCCTGCACCGGCAGCTCGCGCCCACCCCGGTCCACCAGCACCGCCAGTTGCACACTGGCCGGGCGGCCAAAGTCAAACAGCTCGTTGATCACCGCCCGCAGGGTGCGGCCGGTGTAGAGCACATCATCCACCAACAGAATGTTGGCGTCTTTGACATCAAAAGGAATGCGGGTTTGGGCGGCTGCGGTCATGCCACGGCGGGAAAAATCGTCACGGTGCAAGGCCGATGAAATGATGCCCGGTGGCCCGTCCAGCTGCAAATCGCGTTGCAGCCGCTCGGCCAGCCATGCGCCACCCGAGGTTACGCCGACCAGACGCATGCCGGGGCGAAAAATGCCGCCCACCCCAGCCAGCAGCGCCAGGTACAGCGCCTCGGCGTCCAGCGTCAGACTGCTCATGGCAGGCTCCTCAAAAACTGTTCCAGAATGATGCAGGCCGCTGCCGCGTCGGCATCCTTGGCGCCGGCAGACAGCGCCTCGGTGGTGCTGTAGCGCTCGTCCACCTCAAACACCGGCAACTGAAATCGGCCGTGCAGCTGGCGGGCAAAGCGCCGAGCGCGCCGGGTGTTCTCATGCGCTTGGCCGTCGGGGTGGAACGGCACGCCCACAACCAGCGCGTCGGGCTGCCACTCTCGCAGCACCTTGGCAATGGCCACAAAGCGGGCATCGCCCTCGGCCTGCACCGTGCCATGCGGTTGCGCAGTCCGCAAAAGGCGGTTGCCCAGCGCCAGCCCAGTGCGCTTTTCGCCAAAATCCACGCCCAAAAAAGTTTGTAAGGCCGCGGCCACCACCACTGGCTGGGCCAGTGCCGCAGCCTCGCTCATGCGTGGCCCACGTCGGGCGAGAGCATCCAGGCCTCCAGCCCGAGCAGTTTCAGCGCCCGGTCATAACGCTCGGCCACTGGCGCGTCAAAAATCACACTGGGATTTGCCGCCACGGTCAGCCAGCTGTTGTCCGACAGCTCAGACTCAAGTTGCCCTTCGGCCCAGGCCGAGTAACCCAGAGACACCAGCACACGGCGTGGGCCGGCGCCCGTGGAGATGGCCTCCAGAACGTCTTTGGAGGTGGTCATTTCCAGGCCGCCCGGAATGCTCATGGTGGAGGCGTACACCGGCGCGATGGTCTGGTCGGCTGCACCAAAAATAGACTCATGCAGCACAAAACCACGCTCGGTCTGTACCGGCCCACCTTGGAACACCGGAGCCGTCGACAAATCATCACGGTGCAGCGGCAGGTCGACTTTTTCAAACAGCCGGCGCATGTCAATGTCGCAGGGTTTGTTGATCACCAGGCCAAGCGCGCCACGCTCGTTATGCTCGCAGAGGTAGACCACACTGCGGGCAAATACCGCATCCTGTAGACCTGGCATGGCGATCAGGAAATGGTTGGTCAGGTTGGTCAGGGCAAAATCTCCGGGCATTTAACAATTTTAGCGGTGAACATGGGCAAACGATTTGATACCGGCTTGATGTGGTTCCGTCGCGATCTGCGGGTGAGCGACAACGCCGCACTGTGCCTGGCGCTGCAGGCATGCCGTCGGGTGCACTGCGTGTTTGTGTTTGACAAAGACATTCTCGACCCGCTGCCGCGTGTGGACCGGCGGGTTGAGTTCATTCGAGAGTCGCTGTGTGAGCTCGACACCAAGCTGCGCGAACTCGCCGCCCAACCGGGCGCGGGCCTGATCGTGCGCCACGGGGCGGCTGGCACCGAATTGCTCGCCTTAGCCCAAACCCTGCAGGTACAGGCGGTATTTGCGGCACACGACGACGAACCGCAATCATTGACTCGGGACGCCCAGGTTCGCGGCGCCCTGGCCGAGCTTGGCGTGCTGCTGCAGACCTGCAAGGACCATGTGGTTTTTGAGCGACGCGACATCCTGACCCAGGCCGGCGCACCCTACGGCGTCTTCACGCCCTACAAGAACAACTGGCTGGCCAGCGTCACACCCGGGCATCTGCGGCAGCACGACCCGGCACCGCTGGCCTCGGCGCTGGCGCCACGGCCGGCTGGCCTGCAGCAACCGGTGCCCACGCTGGCTGACCTGGGATTTGCGACCAGTAATTTGCGGGACCTCAAGATTCCCACCGGCAGCTCAGGTGCACAGGCCCTGCTGGCCGATTTTTTGGACCGTATTGATACCTACGACGAGACCCGCGATTTCCCGGCCGTCAAAGGGCCAAGCTACCTGAGTGTGCACCTGCGTTTTGGCACCATTTCGGTGCGCGAGCTCGCCTCACTGGCGCTGCCGCGCCAGCGCCAGGGCAGCCGTGGCGCCGCAGTTTGGTTGGGTGAGCTGATCTGGCGTGACTTCTACGCGCAAATTCTGGCCAATTTCCCCCATGTGGCGCAAGGCGCCTTCAAGCCGGCCTACGACGCCATCGCCTGGGAAAAAGGCGAACGGGCGCAGGCATTGTTTGCCGCCTGGTGCGAGGGCCGTACCGGCTACCCGCTGGTGGACGCGGCCATGGCGCAAATCAACCAGACCGGCTACATGCACAACCGGCTGCGCATGGTGGTGGGCAGTTTCTTGGTGAAAGACCTGGGCATTGACTGGCGCTGGGGAGAGCGTTATTTCGCCACCCACCTGAATGACTTTGACCTGTCGGCCAACAACGGCGGCTGGCAGTGGGTCAGCTCCAGCGGCTGCGACGCCCAGCCCTACTTTCGCATCTTCAACCCGGTCAGCCAGAGCGAGCGGTTTGACCCCGAAGGCAAGTTCATACGACGCTATTTGCCGCAGTTGGCCCAGCTCCCAACCAAGGCCGTGCATGCGCCCTGGACCGCCAAGCCCCTGGAGCTGCAAATGGCCGGTGTGCAACTCGGACACGATTACCCGGCACCGGTGGTGGCGCACGACGAGGCACGGGAGCGGACGCTGGCGCGCTACGCCGTGGTGAAAAAAGCCTTGCCCGCCACCTGAAGGCGTTGCGCATCGGCCTGGAGCTGCGACGTCAGACCAGACGCCAAATCAGCCTGGTCCAGGGCCTGCGCATGCTCGGTCATCTGGTTGGCGGCCATCAACAAGGCCTGGTTGCCGAGCTGGCGTGCGAGATCCTGGACCTGGGCCACGATACGGATCACCTCCAGGCCGGCACTGCGGTTGTCGGGTCGCGCTGTCCACTGGCGCAGGGCGCTACCCAGGGTAGACAGCAGGCCGCTCCACTCTTTGCCAAGGTGGAGTGAGGCTGGCCTGGTAAGACGCTGCTCTAGCGCCTGGACCATGGCCGGCTCGGGCTGCTTGAGGAAGCCCGCAGCAAATTGGTGCAGCAGCCGGCGCACGGCTTCCGCCGCGGCCAGAAACATCTCACCGTCCTCAGGCACCAAGGGGAATCCCGGCTGCACATGGCGCAGGACTTGGGCCAAGGAAGCGGCAAAACCAGCCAGGTCAGCAAACCCGATCTGCTGGGCCGCCGCCGACAGACCATGGGCCAACGTAATGGTGCTGTCCGACACCGCCCGATGCGGCTCCAAGGTCCACTCCGTGAGGTCCAACAGCAACTGCCGCGACAGTTCATCGGCGTCATTCAAAAACAGGTTGTGGGCCGCGATGTCCACCTCTAGCTCGCCAATCACCCGAACCCTGTCCTGGGCATCAGCACCATCGCCACCCGACAGCAACCGCAAGGGCTCCGAGGCCAGCGCCTCGGTGGCGGGCGTCGCCAGGCCAGCGGCGGGAGCTCGCTCGGCGCAGGCGGCCAGCAAGGGGGGCAAGAGCTCGTCCCACAGTGGGGTCTCCCCTCGCGCCAACTGCATGTACACGCGCAGGGTTTGCGCTGCCAGTCGCTTGTCGGCAACATCCAGAGCACTCAGGCCCGTCGCCAGGGCTTCAAAAAACGTCGCGCAAACGGACCAGAAATACCGCTCGGGGGCACGCTGCTCAGTGTCGGCCAGACCCAGGCTCAGGTCACGCAAGCCGGCCGCTGCACTTGCATCGGCCGAACGAATGATGTTGAGCACCAGCGCGTCCATGCGGGCACGGGTCTGAGGACCATAATTGACGGCGCCGGGATTTGCGGGGGACATGACCGGCATGGCGAAGGCGAGCAGTCTGGCGCAGTCCCTGGCGGACTCAGATCTGGACCAGTTCGAAATCTTCCTTGCGAGCAGCGCACTCGGGACAGGTCCAGTTCAGCGGCACGTCGGCCCACCGGGTGCCGGGGGCAATGCCAGTATCGGGATCACCCAACGCCTCGTCATAGATCCAGCCGCAAATCAGGCACATCCAGGTTTGGGTCTCTTCCACAAAAAGCCTTCGCATAGAATTCAGATCATTGAACAAAATGGGCTTTGGCGAGATCTGAATCGCACGCCACCACGTGCTCCATTCTGCCCGAAGAACTGTCGCTTTTCGCCCATGCCCCCCACCCTCACCGCCGACCCCGCCGCTGCCCTGGCCGACCCCGACGAGATGGCTGGGCCGGCCTGTGTCTTGGTGTTCAATGCCAGCGACCCCAGCGGTACCGGGGGCCTGTCGGCCGACATCACGGCGATCGCCTCGGTGGGCGCGCATGCGCTGCCGGTCGTCACCGGCGCCTATGCCCGGGACACCGCACAAATCTTTGGCTATTTCTCGATCGACGAAGAAGCCGTCAGCGAACAGGCCCGGGCTGTCCTTGAAGACGTGGCGGTGCAAGTCATCAAGGTCGGCTTTGTCGGTTCGCCAGACAACCTCAGCGCCGTAGCGGGTGTGGCAGCTGACTATGAGGAGACGCCGCTGGTGGCCTATATGCCCAGCCTGGCCTGGTGGGATGAACAACGCATTGACGATTACCTGGACGCCTTCAAGGCGCTGGTCTTGCCACAGACCACCGTCCTGGTCGGCAGCCACAGCACGCTGTGGCGCTGGCTGCTGCCCGACTGGAGCACGGAACGCAGCCCCGGCGCACGCGACATCGCCCGCGCAGCCCATGAATTGGGTGTGCCCTACACGCTGGTGACGGGCATCGCGTTACCAGACCAGTTCATCGACAACGTGCTGGCCACGCCCAATGCGGTGGTGGCCAGTGAAAAGTTTGAGCGTTTTGAAGCCGTTTTTTCTGGTGCCGGCGACACCCTGTCGGCGGCCCTGGCGGCGCTGCTGGCCAGCGGCAGCACGCTGGCCGAGGCCGCCTCTGAAGCGCTGTGTTACCTGGACCGCTGCCTGGACAGCGGCTTTCGGCCTGGCATGGGCCACTTGGTGCCAGACCGAATGTTCTGGGCCCAGTCCGACGATGACACGCCGGACGAGCCACAGACCGACATCGAGGCCGAGATCGAGATCGAGATCGACGAAAATTCTTCAGCCCCAATTTCTTTCAACGGACCCCTATGACCCAACAACACGACCAGAACCAGACCCTGTTTGAACGTGCTCGGCACGTGATCCCCGGCGGCGTGAACTCACCCGTGCGGGCCTTCAAGGCTGTCGGTGGCACACCACGCTTTATCAAGCGGGCCCAGGGCGCCTACTTTTGGGATGCCAACGACCAGAAATACATTGATTACATCGGCTCCTGGGGGCCCATGATCCTGGGCCATGGTCACCCGGCCGTGGTGGAAGCCGTGCAAAAAGCCGTGCTGGACGGCTTCTCTTTTGGGGCACCAACCGAGCGTGAGGTGGAACTGGCCGAGGCCATCCTGGCGCGGGTGCCGTCCATGGACATGGTCCGCCTCGTGAGCTCGGGCACCGAGGCCGCCATGAGTGCCATTCGCCTGGCCCGTGGCGCCACCGGCCGCAACAAGCTGATCAAGTTTGAGGGTTGCTACCACGGTCACGCTGACGCCCTGCTGGTCAAGGCCGGCTCGGGCCTGGCCACATTTGGTAACCCGACCAGCGCCGGAGTACCGCCCGAGGTGGTGCAGCACACGCTGGTGCTGGAGTACAACCATGTGGCCCAGCTGGAGGAAGCCTTTGCCCTGCACGGCAAAGACATCGCCTGCCTGATGATCGAGCCGATCGCTGGCAATATGAATTTTGTGCGGGCCTCAGTGCCATTCATGAAGCGCTGCCGCGAACTCTGCACCGAGCACGGGGCGCTGCTGGTGTTTGACGAGGTCATGACCGGCTTTAGGGTTGCACTGGGCGGCGCTCAAAGCGTCTATGCGCGGGCGCTGCCCGGTTTTGAGCCCGACATGACGGTGATGGGCAAGGTCATTGGCGGCGGCATGCCGCTGGCGGCTTTTGGCGCCAAGCGCGCGGTGATGGAACACCTGGCCCCGATGGGCGCGGTGTACCAGGCCGGTACCCTGTCGGGCAACCCAGTGGCCACCGCCTGCGGTCTGGCCACATTGCAGCAGATCAGCCAACCCGGTTTTTATGACGCTTTAGCCCGCAAGACGCGCCAACTGGTGTCCGGACTGCAGGCCGCCGCCGACGCCCAGGGCCTGCCCTTTTGCGGCGACAGCGAAGGCGGCATGTTCGGCTTCTTTCTGATGCCTGAGTTGCCGCAAAACTACCCGAAGGTGATGACCACCAACGGCCCGCGCTTCAACCAACTGTTCCACGGCCTGCTGGACCGTGGGGTCTACATTGCGCCCGCCTTGTACGAAGCTGGGTTTGTCAGTGCCGCGCATACCGACGCCGACATCGAGCAGACGATTGGTGCTGCCACCGAGGTCTTTCGCCTGATGGGCGCTGCCTGAGGCGCACCGCATTTGTTACAGGCCTTTACATCCGCGATACACCGACCCGGCCAGTGCCGACCTAAACTAATTACACATTGGACTCAAGAAGGAACGACACCATGAAAAAAGTTGCTCTGCCCCTGCTGCTGGCCTTGGGAAGCGGCCTGTCAATGGCCCAAGAGGTCGGCCGTGTGATCAGCACCACACCGGTGATCCAGCAAATCGGCGTACCTCGCCAAGTTTGCACCACCCAACAGGTGACCAGCCCCGGTACCAAGTCGGGCGCAGGCGCCGCCATGGGTGCGATTGCCGGCGGCGCCATCGGTAACAACATTGGCGACGGGGCTGGGCGAGCCGTGGCGACCATGCTGGGCTTGTTCGGCGGTGCCCTATTGGGTGATCGGGTTGAAGGTGCGCCAGCCGCTCAAGTACAGAACGTCCAAAGCTGCAGCACCCAGACTTTTTATGAGAACCGCACGGTCAGCTACAACGTGGTGTACGAGTTCAATGGCAAGCAGTACACCGTGTCCATGCCGCAAGACCCTGGGCCGTTTGTCAAACTGCAAGTGACCCCGATCAGCGCCGCCACGCCAGCACCGGCGCCGATGGCGACCTACAGCCAGCCTGCCATCACGGCACAAGAGGTCATCATCGTGGAGCGGCCAACCTATATGAGCAGCCATCGCAGCCATTACGCACGTCCCTACCACCCCCCGGTGGGCGTGAACCTGCAATGGGCTTACCCTCTGGAAAGCAGCCCACGGTACTGGCGCTAAATTCAGCCCGACAGCCCAGCCATGGCGCAACGGGCTTGCTACCAAAAAAATAGCTAGAGAGGTCCAGCCCATAAGGGCTGGAGGCACTTTTGATACTTAATGACGGAAGTGGCGCACGCCGCTGAACACCATG
>CAMCZF010000105.1 GCA_945885775.1 Rhodoferax sp. OV413
TGCCAGTGTTTGGCATTCAGGGCGTCGCGCTCCAACCGGGTGACGCGGGTTTGCAGGTTCAACTGCGCGTGCAGTGGCTGAGCCCACTGCCGGGCTAATTCGTTCATGCCGGGTACCGGCACCCAGTGCGAATCGCGCGGGGGCAGCGCGGCGGCGGTGACCCGGCCCTGCGCGTCCAGCACCCGCACGGTGTTGGCGCTCCAGGGTTTGCACAGCCCCGGCACAGTGGCCAGTGCCTGGGTGAAGCGCGGGTCGCGCTGGGTGAAGTACTGGGTGCCATGGTCAAAGCTGCCGAACGGGCTGCGTCGCGTCGCCATGCGGCCACCCACGCCCCGGCTTTTTTCGAACAGCTGCACCGTGTGGCCGGCCTGTTGCAGCGTGCGGGCGCATGCGATGCCGGCCATGCCAGCACCAATCACAGCCAAATGCTTGGGGGCAGATAGGGTCATGGCGAGGATCTCCTGATGTTGTGGTGTTGGATGCACTTTACACGCCTTGGTGGCGCTCAAGCAAAGCGGTACGCGTGGCCGGCTGCGCCAATTGGCCCAGCCACCACTGCAGCGCGCGGCCCTGGCCTTCTTTGGCGGTGCGGCGCCAGGCGTAATGCACTGGCACCACGCGTTGCGGCTGTGCCATCGGCTTGACCACCAGGCGGCCTGACTCAATGTAGGGCCGGGCCATGCTTTCCGGCACATAGCCGCTGCCCAAGCCGCGCACCTGGGCGTCGAGCTTGGCCTGCATGGTGGCCACCGTGAATACATCTTGGCCGCCCAACAGGCCGATCGACACACCGCCGCCGCGGGTGATGGTGTCAGCCACCGCCACCGCCCGGTGCTGACGCACGTCGTCGTCGGTCAGCGGCGCAGTCGCTTCCGCCAGCGGGTGGTGCGGCGCTACCGCGTAGACAAAGCTGACCTCGCCCAGCGGCTGACCCGCCAGGCCGTCCTGCAGATGCACCTCAGCCACCCCAATCGCCAGGTCGGCCTGGCCCGAGGTCAGCGCTTCCAGCGTGCCCGAAAGGGTCTCGTCGCGCAATTTGATGCGGGTGGGCGGCTGGAGCGCCAGGAAACGCGCACAAAGTTCCATCACGGTTGGCTTGGCGATGATGCTGTCCACGGCAATCGTCAGCTGCGGCTCCCAGCCGGTGGCCACGCGCTTGACCCGGTTCGCGACCGCCTCCAGGTCGGCGAGCAGCCGGCTGCCCTCGCGCAACAGCTCGGCACCGGCCTCGGTGGGCCGGGCCTGGCGCGAGCTGCGGTCGTACAGCAGCACGTCCAGTGCGTCTTCAATCTGGCGCACCCGGTAGCTCAGGGCGCTGGGCACCATACCCAAAGCACGAGCGGCGGCAGCAAAACTGCCGGTGCTGGCGATGGTTTGCAGCATGCCAAGGGCATCAGGGGTCAAAACATCGTGTGGGTTTTGCATATTTAGCTTGATCTGATTCAAATAATTTGAATGATGCCATCAAATCCGCTGGCACTCAAGGTCCAGCGCCGCCCGTACAGTAGAGCTTGTTTCAGGAGATACACCATGCTGACCGTCCGCCCCTCAGGCGACCGTGGCTACGCCGACCATGGCTGGCTCAAGTCGTTCCACAGTTTTTCATTTGCCGGTTATTTTGACGCTCAACACATGGGTTGGGGCAACTTGCGCGTGGTCAATGAAGACCGGATTGCGCCCGGCACCGGCTTTGGCACGCACGGTCACCGCGACATGGAAATCATCAGCTATGTGCTGTCTGGCGAACTGGCCCACAAGGACAGCATGGGCAACGTGAAGGGCATCCCGCCAGGCGACGTTCAGCGCATGAGCGCCGGGAGCGGCGTGCAGCACAGTGAGTTCAACCATGCGCCTGCGCAAACCACCCATTTTTTGCAGATCTGGATTGAGCCCAACGTGACCGGCATTGAACCCAGCTACGAGCAAAAAACTTTTACCAACAGTGACAAGCAAGGCCGCCTGCGCCTGGTCGCCGCACCCGGTGGTGCAGAGGGCTCTGTCACCTTGCACGCCGATGCCCGTCTGTTTGCCGGCCTGTTTGATGGAGAGCAGAGTGCCGACTTGCCACTGGATCCGTCGCGAAAAGCCTACGTGCAGGTGCTGCGTGGCCAGATTCAGGTCAACGGCACTGCCCTGCACCAGGGCGACGCCGCCCTGCTGGCCGACGAGACCCAATTGCGTTTGAGCCACGGCCAGGACGCCGAGGTGCTGGTGTTCGATCTCAGCGCCTGAATCGCCAACCCATCACCCGTCTTCCCCACCCAGTCCCGTCTTCCCCACCCCCGCTCGTCATTCCCGCGCACGCGGGAATCCATGCCCCCTTTTCCCTTTCTGACCCTTCAAGGCCCCTTCTATGCTGAACCAATACCAATCCACTTTCTCCCTAACCGCCCGCATTCTTCTAGCCGCCCTGTTCCTGCCCGCCGGACTGAGCAAACTGTTCGGCTTTGCCGGCACGGTGGGCTATATCGCCTCGGTCGGTTTGCCCCTACCCACCTTGGGCGCGGTGCTCGCGGTGGCGCTGGAGGTGCTCGGTGGTCTGGCGCTGCTTGTCGGCTATCAGACCCGCTGGGCCGCGCTGCTGATGGCGCTGTTCACCGTGGTGGCCGGTGTGTTCTTCCATAATTTCTGGGCCGCGCCGGCCGACGCCATGCAGATGCAGCAGATCATGTTCATGAAAAACCTGGCAATCGCCGGTGGCCTGCTGGCGCTCACCGCCTTCGGCCCGGGCGCGCTGAGCCTGGACGCCAAACGCGGCGCCTGAGCCGCCACCCGCTGTCAATTTCCCGGGGTTCGCACGGTGCGGCCCCTTTCTTTCCGCCACATTTAGGAGTATCACCATGGCAAAAGTCGCAGTTGTTTTTCATTCAGGTTACGGCCACACCCAGCGCCTGGCCCAATCGGTGGCCCAGGGCGCCGGGGCTGAGCTGCTCACCATTGACGCCGATGGCAACCTGCCCGACGCCGCCTGGGAGACGCTGGCCGCCGCCGATGCCATTATTTTTGGCTCGCCCACCTACATGGGCACAGTCAGCTGGCAGTTCAAAAAGTTTGCTGATGCCTCCTCCAAGCCTTGGTACACCCAGGCCTGGAAAGACAAGATTTTTGGCGGCTTCACCAACAGCGCCAACATGAATGGGGACAAACACTCCACGCTGCATTACTTCATGACCCTGGCTATGCAGCACGGCGGCGTGTGGGCGGGCACCGGCATCAATTACAACAACACCAAGGCCTCGCAGCGCAGCGACGTCAACTACCTGGCCTCAGCCGCCGGCCCGATGGCCCAAACCCCGGGTGACGCGGGCGCAGCCGAGATGAACGCCGGCGACCTGGAAACCGGCCGCCAATTCGGCCAGCGCATCGCCGAACTGGCTCAAAAGTTCAGCCGCTAAGCAGCCATGGATGCCCGGTCAGGCCGGGCATGACGGCTGGGGGGCAAGCGGGGCATGACGCCGCCCACGTTGTCATTCCCGCCCCCGATCAGGTCGAGGGCAGGCTGCGGCGGGAATCCATGGATGCCCGGTCAAGCCGGGCATGACGGGTTTGGGCGGTCAAGCCGGGCATGACGCCGCCCAGTTTGTCATTCCCGCGCACGCGGGAATCCATGGATGCCCGGTCAAGCCGGTCAAGCCGGGCATGACGGGTTGGGCTGGGGGTCCAGCCGGGCATCGACGGTGCGGCGTTCGTCGAACACGAAGCAGTTGCCGCGGTAGTGCACACCGCCGGTTTCCTCAAGGTACTTGAGAATGCCGCCCTCGAGCTGGTAGGTGTCCGGCAGATCGTGCTCACGCATGAAGATCGCTGCTTTCTCGCAGCGAATGCCGCCGGTGCAAAAACTGACCACGGTCTTGTCTTTCAGTTCGGCGCGGTGTGCGAGCAGGGCTTGTGGAAAATCGCTGAACTTATCGAGTCGCCAGTCGATGGCGCCCTCAAACGTGCCCTCGTCCACCTCAAAACCATTGCGCGTGTCGAGCAGCACCACGGGCCGGCCATGATCGTCCACGCCGGCGTCCAGCCAGCGTTTGAGTGTCTGGGCAGTCACGGCCGGCGCGCGACCGTCTACGGGCCGGATGGCCGGATGGTCCATGCGGATGATTTCGCGTTTGACCTTGACCAGCATCTTCCTGAAGGGTTGCGTGGGCGACCAGCTTTCTTTCGGCGCCATGTCCGCAAAGCGTGGGTCCTGCTGCAACTGCGCCACAAAATCTCGAACGGCAAGGGCCGGCCCTGCCAAAAACAGGTTAATGCCCTCTTCGGCCAGCAAGATGGTGCCCTTGAGCTGGAGGTCTTTGGCACGCGCCAGCAGGGTGTCACGCAAGGCGTCGGCATCTGGCGAAGGCACGAACTTATAGGCGGAAATATTCAGGACATTGGGCACCTGCCTATTCTAGAAGTCGGTCAAGCCGCCACTTTGAAAAAAATCAAGAAAGGCGTTTGTCTGGTGCAAAATAAGGAACAAGGGGGTAAAAAATGAAGCTGATGCTGGGCATTCGTGACCGGATGTTGCTGGCGGCTCTGCTGCCTGTGGCCCTGGTCGCCTTGGGCCTGGTGGCGGCTTTGATGGCCTTGCATGTGAATGACTTGCAAACCACGCACCAGCAACGCTTGCGCTCAGTGGCGCAGCAAGTCGCGGTTGCCAGCCGATTGGGCTTGGCAGCTCAAGACCGGGACCAACTGAACGCGGTTGCCAGCAGCGCCCTGCGGGAGCGCGAACTGCGCGCTGTGACCATTTTGAACTTCGATGGCCGGGTACTGGCCAGTGAGGGGCAGCCCGTGGCCAGTGTGCGGCCTGCCGTTACGCACCTGGCCGGTCAGCAATGGGATGCCGCAGCTGAGCGTGACGTCCTGGTGCAGCCTGTTTGGGCCATGCGGGTTTGGCCAGAACATTTGGACGAGCAAGCACTGACCATGGGTGTCAGGGTCCCCGGTTTACTGGGGTATGTCCGGCTGGAATTCGCCGACAACTGGCTGGCCGAGCGGCGCAATGAGGCCCTGTTGGCTGGCGCCGCGGTCGCCCTTGTTGGTATGCTCATTGGCGGCCTGCTGGCTTTGCGCTTGGCACGTGGTTTCATTGAGCCGGTGGTGCGCATGTCGCGCATGGTCAAACCAATTGGCGACGGTGATTTGTCGGTTCGGGAGCCAGAATCGTCGCATACCCCACTGCGTGAACTGCAACTCGGCCTGAACCAGATGGTGCAGGGCTTGGAGGTCGGGCGTGACCAGCTGGAGCAGCGCGTGGCCGAGGCAACCCGTGTCTTGCGCGCCAAGATGGACGAAGCCGAGCAGGCCACGCTGGCCAAAAGTCGCTTTCTGGCGGCCGCCACGCATGACCTGCGGCAGCCAGCGCATGCGCTGGGCATGTTTGTCGAGCGGCTACGCCAGCTGACCCACGACACCCAGGCTATGCAGGTGCTGGGCAACCTGGAGGCTTCGGTGCAGTCCATGCAGGAGTTGCTTGACGCCTTGCTCGATATTTCCCGGTTTAACGCCAACGCGGTCCCGGTACAGGTACACCCCTTTGCCCTCAATGAGCTGTTTGATAAATTGCGCTCAGCCATGGGCAGCGCGGCCCGAGACAAAGGACTGCGACTGCGGATTCGCCCGACAGGCGCCTGGCTCATGACTGACGCCGGGCAATTGCAGCGCATCCTGCTGAACCTGGTGGGCAATGCCCTGGCCTACACGCCCCGGGGCACGGTCCTGGTCTCGTGCCGGCTGCTCTCGGGCGGCAGCCTGGCCCGGATTCAGGTCTGGGACAGTGGCATTGGCATCGCGCCTGAGCACCATGAAGCGGTGTTTAAAGATTATTTTCAGGTCGACAACCCGGCCCGCAGCAATAGCAAAGGCCTGGGCCTGGGTTTGCACATCGTTGACCTCACAGCCCGGCTGCTAGGCATGTCGGTGCAGCTGCGCTCCAACCTGGGCTGTGGCAGTCGCTTCACGATTGATGTGCCGCTGGCAAAAAGTGGGATGGTCGCGCCGGTGCAACTGCCGCCCGAGTCGCTGCCGCTGCCCATGCCGCGCGGCCTGGTGGCGATGGTGCTGGAAGATGACCGTCTTTCGCGTGAGGCCGTTGCCAGCTTGTTGGGCGGCTGGGGTTTTGAGGTGCGCAGTGCTGAGAGCCTGGCCGTGGCCTTGCAATTGATCGAGGACCAGGGGTCGCCAGACGTGCTGGTGTCAGACTACCGGTTGGCCGACTGGGTGAACGGCATGGACGCCGTTCGGCAACTTCGCGCCGCTGCCAACCGGCCCATCCCCGCCTGCTTGATGAGCGGCACCCGCACACCGGCTTTGGTCCAGGCGGCTCGCGACGTCGGTCTCACACTGCTTCAAAAACCGGTGCGCCCGGCCAAGCTGCGCGCGCTGGTGCACCGGTTGGTGCTGGAACCTGGCCTGGCTCAAAAAGGGGACGAAGACTCCGAGGAAGGTGGTGCAGCCATATAGCCAGCCCGGCCGGCGGCCAGTACGGCTTGAATGCGGGACTCGACGCCGAAAAATCGGAAAATTGCGCTGACGTGGTTGCGCGTGGTTTCGTCTGAAATATAGAGCTCGCGGCTGATGATCTTGTTGGAGGCGCCAGCCAGCAGCAAAGCCAGCACCTGCTCTTGCCGCTGAGTCAAATGGGGTGCCGGCTTGGTCGGGTCGGGCGCTGAGGCCTGCGTTTGTGTGGCTCCGCCGGCCTTGGGTCGGGGGTCTTCGCCATCAAGCACCTGGCGCAGCAGGCGCAACATGTCCCGGCTGTTCCCACCCTTGCTCAGGAAGCCCGCTGCGCCGCGCGCCAGCAGCCGAACCTCGAGTTGCGGATCAGCCGAGCCCGTGAGCATGACCACCGGCAGCTCGGGGCGAGACTTGCCAAAGGCTTCCAGGCCGAGCAGGCCATTGAGGTCCGGCATCATGTAGTCCATCAGCACCAGATCAAGGTCCGGGTGCAGGTCAGCCAGTTCGAACGCTCGGGCGCAAGCAGATGCCTCCAGCACCTCGATCTGCTCGTCCAGCCCCTTGAGCACCTGTCTCAGGCCTTCGCGCACCAGCGCATGGTCATCCACCACCAAAATTTTCATGCTTACCCCCTCTGCCATTGTAGGTCACCATAGGCATCTTGCATGCCATGACAGCTTGATCAGCAGGGCTATTGGCGGGGCACAATAGCGGTCATGTTTGTCCATTTACGTTTGCATACCGAGTTTTCTGTGGTTGACGGCACCTGCCGCATTGACGATGCCGTCAAAGCCGCCAGCCGTGACCAACAGCCGGCGCTGGCCATTACCGACCTGAGCAACCTGTTTGGGGCCATCAAGTTCTACAAAGAGGCGCGCAAGCGCGGCGTCAAGCCGCTAATTGGCGCAGAGATCTGGCTCGAAGGCCTGGGCAAGGATGCCTCGGCTCTGTCGCGCGTCCTGCTGCTGGTGCAAAACCAGCAGGGCTACCTCAACCTGTCAGAGCTGCTGGCCCGGGCCTGGACCCAGAGCAGTGGCCGGGCGCAGGCCGTGGTGCGCCTGGACTGGCTGCGCGAGCGCCACGAGGGCCTGATTTTGCTGTCCGGGGCGCAGGCGGGGCCGGTCGGGCAGGCCCTGTTGCAGGGCGACGAGGCACGCGCCTTTGATCTGGCCTTGCAACTCGCCAGTGTGTTCCCGCACCGCTTTTACCTGGAATTGCAGCGAGCAGGCCGCGCCGATGACGAGGCCCATGTGACGGCGGCGGTCCGCCTGGCGGCCCGCATGGCCCTGCCGGTGGTGGCTACGCACCCGGTGCAGTTCATCGAGGTTGACGATTTTGAGGCGCATGAGGCCCGGGTCTGCATTGCTGAGGGCGAAATCCTGGGCAACCCACGCCGCCTGCGTCGCTTCACGCGGGAGCAGTATTTCAAATCTGCCGAGCAGATGCAGACTCTGTTTGCCGACGTGCCCTCGGCCCTGGCCAATAGCCTAGAAATTGCCCGGCGCTGCAACCTGACCCTGGTGCTGGGCAAGCCCCAGTTGCCCGAGTTCCCGACGCCAGAGGTCAATGGCGAACGCCTGTCGCCCGAGGCTTATTTTCGCCACGCGTCGCACGAGGGGCTGGAGGCGCGGCTGCTGCACCTGTACCCCGACGCCACCCGGCGTGACGCCGAGCGGCCACGCTATGTGGAGCGGCTGGAATTTGAGATGGCCACCATCTTGAAGATGGGCTTCCCGGGTTATTTTTTGATCGTGGGCGACTTCATCAACTGGGCCAAGACCCACGGCTGCCCAGTCGGGCCGGGCCGGGGCTCAGGCGCCGGTTCGCTGGTGGCCTATGCGCTGAAGATCACCGACCTCGATCCGCTGCAGTACAAGCTGCTGTTTGAGCGTTTTTTGAACCCCGAGCGGGTGTCCATGCCGGACTTCGACATTGACTTCTGCCAGGGCAACCGTGACCGGGTGATTGACTACGTCAAGCTCAAGTACGGGCGCGAGGCGGTCAGCCAGATCGTCACCTTCGGCACCATGGCCGCCCGCGCCGCCGTGCGCGATGTGGGCCGGGTGCTGGACATGAGCTACACCTTTTGCGACGGCATCAGCAAGCTGATCCCGAACAAGCCCGGGGTGAGTGTGAGCCTGCAATTGCCGCCGCCCGACCGCAACAAGGACGACAAGACGGTGTACGCCACCGAGGCCGAGCCGCTGCTGGCCGAACGCGAGAGCCGCGAAGAAGATGTGCGCACCCTGCTGGAGCTGGCGCGAAAGCTTGAGGGCCTGACGCGCAATGTGGGCATGCACGCCGGCGGCGTGCTGATCGCGCCAGGCAAGCTGACTGATTTTTGTCCGCTGTACCAGCAGCCCGGCAGCGATTCGGCGGTGAGCCAGTACGACAAGAACGACGTGGAGGCCATTGGCCTGGTCAAGTTTGACTTTTTGGGCCTGGCCACGCTGACCATTTTGGAGATGGCGCGCGAACTCATCCGCACGCGCCATGTGGGCCAGGAAAATTTTGCCTTTGAGGACCTGCCGCTGGACGATGCCCGGGTCTACAAATTGTTTGCCGAGGGCAAGACCGAGGCGGTGTTCCAGTTTGAAAGCCGGGGCATGCAGGGCATGCTCAAAGACGCCAAGCCGACCCGGCTGGAAGACCTGATTGCGCTCAACGCGCTGTACCGACCTGGCCCGATGGACCTGATCCCCAGCTTTGTGGCGCGCAAGCACGGCCGCGAAGAGGTGCTGTACCCGCACCCGCTGGTGGCCGAGATGCTGTCCGAGACCTACGGCATCATGGTCTACCAGGAGCAGGTGATGCAGACCGCGCAGATCCTGGGCGGCTACTCGCTGGGCGGCGCCGACATGCTGCGCCGGGCCATGGGCAAAAAAGACGCCGACGAGATGGCCAAACACCGTCAGATCTTCCGCGACGGCGCTGCCAAAAACAGCATCGACCCGGCCAAGGCCGACGAGATTTTTGACTTGATGGAGAAATTTGCCGGCTACGGCTTCAACAAGTCACACGCCGCAGCCTACTCGCTGTTGGCCTACCACACCGGCTGGCTGAAGGTGCATTACACCGCCGAGTTCTTCTGCGCCAACATGACGGTGGAGATGGACGACACCGACAAGCTCAAGGTGCTGTTTGAAGATGCGCGGCGAATGGGCCTGAACTTTGAGCCACCCAATGTCAACCGTGGCACGCACCGGTTTGAGCCGGTCTCCAACCAGGTCATCCGCTACGGCCTGAGCGCGATCAAAGGCACCGGCCAGCAGGCTATCGAGGCGATTGTGGCGGCGCGCGAAGGCCGCGGCACCGGGCCCATGGCCAATGAGGCCCGCCCGTTTGACAGCTTGTTTGACTTTTGTGCCCGGGTGGACCGCAGCCGCATCAACAAACGCACGGTGGAGGCGCTGATCAAGGCCGGTGCTTTTGACACGCTGCAGCGCAACCGCGCCAGCCTGCTGGCCTCGCTCGACCTGGCCTTTGACTTTGGCGCGGCCATGCTGGCCAATGCCAACCAGACCAGCCTGTTTGACATGGGCGGCGACGACGAACATGGCGCCAGCACGCAAGAGCCGCCGTTGCTGCCCGCCACGCCCTGGGGCGTGCGCGAACAGCTCAGCATGGAAAAAGCCGCTGTGGGCTTTTATCTGTCGGGTCACTTGTTTGACGAGTCGGTGACCGAGGTGCGCCGCTTTGCCAAGCGCCAGATCGCCGACCTGATCGACACCCGCGAGCCACAGTTGCTGGCCGGCATCATCACCGACTTTCGCGTGATCAACGGCCAGCGGGGCAAGTTGGCTCTGTTCAAGCTTGATGACAAATCAGGCACGGTCGACGCGCGCGCCGATGAGGCACTCATCACCGCCCACCGGCAATTGCTCAAGGACGACGAGCTTGTGGTGGTGATGGGCAAGCTGCAGCCAGACCGTTTTGCCGGCGGTATGCAACTGACCGTCACCCAGCTCTGGAGCCTGGAGCAGGCGCGCTGTCGCTTTGGCAAGTACCTGCGCGTGGCGGTCAACGGCCATGCGCCCGACGTGGCCCGCTTGCTGGCGGCGCACCCGCCGCTGCGAGAGATGGGCGAGCAGGGTGAACTGCTGCGGGGTCTGGCCCTGCGCCTGGCCGTGTCACGACCGGGGCAAACCGGGTCGGTCACGGTTGACCTGCAGCTCGGTGAGCAAGCACGCTTCTACCCCAGCGACGCCGCCCTGGCCGGCTGGCGCGCCCAGGCAGACCAGGGGCAGGCTGTTGTGGTTTATGAGTGAAATCGGGCTCTAGGCCACGTGCTTATTGGGTTTATTGCTATTTAAATCGTAGCGTTTATCTTGGTCGTTTCGATGTAGGGTTCCGTTACTCGTCGTCCCCGGCTTGACCGGGGATCCATGACTTCCCCTGTCATCCCCGACATGATCGGGGATCCAGGGCTTTCCCCGTCATCCCCGACCTGAGCGGGGATCCATGACTTCCTGGATTCCCGATCGTGGCCGGGATTGACGACAAGGGTGCAATTTCCAAGCTAAGGTAATGCTTATAGTTGGGATATCTTGATGCGAATGACGCTAAGGATGCTCTGAACAACCGCTAACCAAATGGAGTAGCGGTCGGCTAATTTTCAGATAGTGAGATTTCACGAGTAATCCCGCGAAATCGCGTCGTTTTCTGTTCCTCTACGGGCTGTTTTCGCGCTTTGTAGCGCCTTCGCCCGGTT
>CAMCZF010000106.1 GCA_945885775.1 Rhodoferax sp. OV413
GTTGCCGCTTGAGGAGCTGCAGCAGCTCGCTGCCGTGTTTGGCATGGTCAAAAGCAATTACGTCGAACCCCTCGACGACAAAAAGCTCATCACCGACGCCATTGTTGGCATGGTGTCAAGCCTGGACCCGCACTCGCAATACCTTGACAAGAAAGCGCTCAAGGAGTTCAACGAGGGCACCACCGGCAAATTTGTTGGCGTTGGCATTGAAATTGCCATGGAAGAGGGCCTGGTCAAAGTGGTTTCCCCGATTGAGGGTTCGCCAGCACACCGCGCGGGGCTCAAGCCCGGTGACCTGATCAGCAAAATCGACGACACCCTGGTCAAGGGCCTGACACTCAATGAGGCCGTCAAGCGCATGCGTGGCGAGCCCAACACCAAGGTGATCCTGACCATTCTGCGCAAGTCAGAGAACCGCAGTTTCCCGGTCACCATCACGCGCGACGAAATTCGCACCCAGTCGGTGCGCGGCAAACTGGTCGAGCCCGGCTATGGCTGGATCCGGGTCAGCCAGTTCCAGGAACGCACGGTAGAAGACTTCGCCCGAAAGGCCGAGGAGATCTACAAGCAGGACCCTCAACTCAAGGGCATGGTGCTTGACCTGCGCAATGACCCGGGCGGTTACCTCGATGCCGCGGTGGCGCTCTCGGCGGCCTTTCTGCCAGAGAACGTGACCGTGGTGTCAGCTAACGGGCAGTTACCAGAGAGCAAGTTCATCTACAAGGCCGCGCCTGAGTTTTACCAGCGGCGCGGTGGCTCTGATCCGCTCAAGCGCCTGCATGATGCGACCAAAGGAGCGTTCAAAACCGTGCCGCTGGTGGTGCTGGTTAACGAGGGCTCGGCCTCGGCCAGCGAAATCGTGGCTGGTGCTTTGCAAGACCACAAGCGCGCTACCCTGATGGGCAACCAGACGTTTGGCAAAGGTTCGGTGCAGACTGCCGTTTGTCTAGACCCCTCTTTCCGCATGGACAACTGCCCCAGCGCCGGACTCAAGCTCACCACCAGCCGCTACTACACGCCCAGCGGCAAGTCGATTCAGGCCAAGGGGATCGTGCCAGACGTCATGCTCGATGAAACCGAAGAAGGTAACCTGTTTGCGGCGCTACGCACCCGCGAGGCTGACCTGGAAAAACACTTGGGCAGCGGTCAAGGCGCTGAGGTGAAAGACGTCGCCCGTGAAAAAGCGCGTGAAGAAGCCCGCAAAAAACTCGAGGATGAGATGCAGAAACCCGTGGCGGATCGCAGGCTGCCAGAGTACGGCTCAGACAAAGATTTCCAGCTGATCCAGGCACTCAACCAGCTCAAAGGGCGCCCCGTCCTGGTCAGCAAGACGCTGATTGAACGCAAGGAAGACAAGAAGCAGGACTGAGCGCCCATGACGGACGATCAGCTGCTGCGCTACTCGCGCCACATCCTGCTCGACGAGATCGGGATCAAAGGTCAGGAACGAATTCTGGCGAGCCGGGTGCTGATGGTAGGCGCAGGTGGCTTGGGTTCGCCGGTGGCGCTGTACCTGGGCTCGGCCGGCGTGGGCCACCTCACGGTGGCAGACCACGACGTGGTCGACCTCACCAACCTGCAGCGCCAAATTGCCCACACCACAGATCGCATTGGGCAGGGCAAAGCCGAATCGGTGCGAACTGCCGTAGCGGCCCTGAATCCCGACGTCACGGTCCGGGCCATTCCACTGCGGGCCGATGCGGCCCTGCTGGACCGCGAAGTCGCGCTGGCCGACCTGGTGCTGGACTGCTGTGATAATTTCGCCACGCGTCACGCCATCAACGCCGCCTGCGTCAAGCACCGCAAACCGCTGGTATCGGGTGCGGCCATCCGCTTTGACGGTCAAATTTGTGTTTATGACCCACGCGCTGAAGACTCACCCTGCTACGCCTGTGTGTTCCCACCCGATCTCGACTTTGAGGAAACCCGTTGCGCGACCATGGGTGTGTTTGCGCCGCTGGTAGGCATCATTGGCGCCGTGCAGGCGGCTGAGGCGCTTAAACTGATCAGCGGCGCGGGCCAAGCGCTGAAAGGGCGGCTGTTGATGCTGGATGGTCGGACCATGGCTTGGCAAGAGCTGCGCTTGCCGCGCAACCCGCAGTGCAGCGTGTGCGGCCCACGGCCTTGAAACCTGTGGGGCACCGCTACCACCGAGGATGCGCCGCCATTGGCCGCCAATTCGGGAGATTGCGGCAATTTCATGCTGTTAGACTTGGTTTTAACGGTCTGCACTGCCCCTACTATCGCCCCGCCCTGGCTTCAACCACCCTGACAACCCATGATCAATCTGAGTGATTTGCACCTGGAAGGGGCCCTCGCATTGCTGGGGCACGATCCAGCCAGCCGATTGCCAGAGCCCAGCACATCGCCCTCGGCTTTTCTGCAAGGCATGATCGATCAGTTATGTGAACTGTCCCTGAAAGACCCCCTGACCGGCCTGGCTAATCGGCGTCACTTTCGCCACGTGCTGGGCCGTGAAATCGATGCGGTCGCCCGTTCTGGCGAGCCAGCGCTGTTGCTCATGCTTGACATCGACCATTTCAAGCAGGTCAATGACACGCATGGCCACCTGGCTGGCGACCAGGTGCTGCAGGTGATTGCCCAGTGCTTGGCAGATTGTGTGCGACCTATGGACACGGTGGCGCGCTATGGCGGCGAGGAATTCGCAGTAATACTGCCGTCTTGCGAGGTGGCCTTTGGCCACACTGTGGCAGATCGAATTCGCGAGAAAGTAGAGTCCCTGCGCATACCACTGGTTAGTCGCGTTGAGCTACAGGTGACTGTCAGCATTGGCGGTGCCTTCGCGCCCGAGTGGATCCGCTCCACCACCGCACTGTGGACAGATCGCGCCGACCTGCAGTTGTACCGGGCCAAGTCAGAAGGCCGCAACCGGGTTTGCATCGACGCACAACAGGAAATCTCGGTCAGCGCGGAAGAGAAAAATCTGCTGTTTGGGCATCTCTCCCTAGGCGATGCCGCCTGGATCGAGAGTGTGGCCAACGATGCCCCGGTCGAATTGCCGCGGGCCGCGCAATGAATAAGGTAAATTGACGATGACCGACGTGCTGAATCCTCCGAAAGACCTGCCCGCAGCCAGCCCGACTCGCCCCAAGCCCGTGGGCAAGGTGCTGGCCGTGACCAGCGGCAAGGGCGGTGTGGGCAAGACCTTCGTGTCTGCCAACCTGGCGGCGGCCCTGGCCAAACGTGGCAACCGCGTGCTGGTGCTTGACGCCGACCTCGGGCTGGCCAACCTGGACGTCGTGCTCAATCTTTACCCCAAAGTCACGCTGCACGATGTGTTTACCGGCAAAGCCAAGCTAGAAGACGCGATCGTCCGCGCCCCCGGCGGCTTTTCTGTGCTGTTAGCCGGCTCGGGCATGGTCGAGTACTCGCGGCTGAGCACCGAGGTGCGCGACGACTTTCTTCGGATCATGAATGGCCTGACGCCGCACTATGACATCGTGCTGCTCGACACCGGCGCCGGCATTTCCGATGTCGTCCTGTTTGCCGTGTCACTGGCCTCCGAAGTGCTGGTCGTCGCCACACCCGAGCCCACCTCGCTCACCGATGCCTACGCCACCATCAAGGTATTAGCCGGGCAACAAAAACGCCAGAACATCCGTCTGGTGGTCAATCAGACTGCACGCCTGGGCGATGGCCGCGCCATCACGGCGCAGCTGCAACAGGTGCTTGACCGCTTTGTGCCCAGTGAACCGGGCAGGCAATTGCGATTGATCCACATGGGAGACATTCCCGCCGATCCGCAGGTGCGAATGGCCATCATGCGACGTCAATTGCTGATGCAGTCGATGCCAGGAAGCCCTGCCGCGCTGGCCATTTCTCAGCTGGCGGGCAAGTTGCAAGAAGCCATCATGCGCTGATGATCCAGCCCTCCAGCGGGTCCAACGCGGCCGGCAAGCCGTACGACAGGTCGCCCTGCTCCCGTCGAACCTGAGCCCAGGCAGCCTGCAACAGGCACAGCACGGCGTCCAAGGCGTCGCCGCTCGCATCGTCCACCAGCACATCGCGTTGCGCATGCGTCAGTTTGAGCTGCAAGCCCAACCGGGTCCGGCCATTTTCCAGCCCTGTGATGAGATCCTTACGGGCAATCAGTCGCTCTGGCGTCTGTTTGGCTCGATCGTCGCTCTTGTAGCTGCGCGCACCCAGCAGCTCACGCGCGAGCAGACCCGGGTAGGCCTCCAGCGCAACTCGCCGGGCCTGACCGTCGGCTGATCGGTCTTGCGGATCACCGGGGTGCAGGCCAGGCAGACAAACACCCGCCCCCAGCAAGCGCGGCACGCCGGCATGCAGCATGTAGGCCACCGGTGGGTTGACCCATTTCATGGAGGGGCTTGAACCTGCCGGCCGATCCGTCGCGCGGTGGGCAAACTTGCCACCAACCGGGCGCTGCGCGCAAAAAGCTGCGAACTGCTGGCGAATGTCTGGTCGGGTCAGGCCAGCGTAATGACGGATACACGGCTCCCACTGCAAGGGCCAGCCCAGCGTCTGCACCAGTTCGCGAGGTAAGCCAAAGGGGAGATCAAAGCCGCCCACCCAACTTAGGGGCTGTCGTAGCCAGGCACTGAACGCATCGAGTGATTCCAGCCGCTCCAGCCCGCTCAGCTGAACCCGGCCGCCCTGCTGACTGCCGCGGGCAAGCACAATCGGTTTTCGGCGCGAGGGGCTGCTGGAAAAGTCACAGCCGACCAGATCAGCACGTGGCTGAGCGCCAGCACCCGTTGGCGCGGGACTGCCGGGCCCCAAGGCCTCAGGCGCGACCAATGATGCTGGCGGTGGCCATCAGCTCCTCCAGCAGCGCCAATGACACCTTACCCGACACCGAGTAGGGATCGAGCTCGGGTTTTTCCGCGTATTTGAGCAAGATCGAGGCGTTGATGCGCGACATGTCAACCTGCCCCATGGTCCAGCCACCAAAACGCCGCTCAGAGATTTCTTCATAGTGCAACAGCACAACATCCTTGTGTCGGCCATCGCGCTGGATGTGGCCGTAGAGCTCACTCACCGGCATGCGACCACCCTCGATCGCCTGCAAAAATATACCGCCGCCATAGCAAAGAATCCCAGTAATTCCACATCCGGGGTTGTGCGAACGCGATTGCGCCAGGATGGCCTCGATCGCCCCCGGGCTGGTGTCAATGGCGCGGCTGGCATAGAGCAAACGAACCAACATGATCAGCCCTTCCTGGGTAAAAGTGACAGGAACTCACGGCGCAGGTTGGCGTCTTTCAGAAAGCTACCACGCATCACCGAATTGATCATCTTACTGTCGACATCCTTGACGCCGCGCCAGCCCATACAAAAGTGGGTAGCCTCCATCACAATGGCCAGCCCGTCAGGCTGAGTTTTTTTCTGGATCAAATCCGCCAATTGCACCACGGCCTCTTCCTGGATCTGAGGCCGGCCCATGACCCACTCGGCGAGACGCGCATACTTGGACAGGCCAATCACATTGGTGTGCTCGTTGGGCAACACACCAATCCAGATTTGACCGATGACCGGGCAAAAATGATGGCTGCAAGCACTGCGGACAGTGATGGGGCCGACGATCATCAGCTCATTCAAGTGCTCGGCATTGGGGAACTCGGTGACCGCCGGGCTCTTGACGTAGCGCCCACGAAACACCTCATTGAGGTACATCTTGGCGACGCGGCGTGCCGTTTGACCCGTGTTGTGGTCGTTATCTGTGTCAATGACCAGACTACCAAGCACCCCCTGCATCTTGGTTTCTACCTCGTCGAGCAGCTGCTCAAGCTCACCGGGCT
The DNA here is from genome assembly GCA_945885775.1 of Rhodoferax sp. OV413. Taxonomy (GTDB): domain Bacteria; phylum Pseudomonadota; class Gammaproteobacteria; order Burkholderiales; family Burkholderiaceae_C; genus Rhodoferax. The sequence goes on from CAMCZF010000106.1 coordinate 5,784, forward strand.
CAATGAAGTCGGCAATGTTGTCGTTGGCATGAAAACGCCGGCGGGCCGCCTGTAGCCGCTCCCGGATTTTCACGGAAACAGGCGTTCCCTCATCTGTGTCGTCTGGGTTCATACGGCTGGTGGTTTGCATTAACATGGTTAAATGTTAACAGTCTTTAGCCAATAGGGTTTCTTGGCTGCAACCCTTGTCATGCCGGCATTGTTAGCTATTTTTTTAATAGCGATTGCCGGTAAGAAAGAGCGCCATTCGCATCAAGCCGAAGGCCACGCGGTCCAGCAGGCGCAGGCGCCAAGACCTGTCCGCGTAGGTTTTGGGGTCCACGCGCACGCCGCCATGTTCTATCGCATGCTCCAGTTGAGCTCGCAATTCGCGTGCAAAAGCCAGGTCTTCCACCACCACATTGGCCTCCCGCGCCAGCAACAGGCTCAAGGGGTCGAGGTTGGAGGAGCCCACAGTGGCCCAGCGGCTGTCAATCACGGCCACCTTGGCGTGCAGAAAGCTGACCGAATACTCATGAATTTCCACCCCTGCAGCCAGCAGCACACCATAGACTGGTCGCGCTGCGTGGTACTGCATGAAATATTCATAGCGGCCTTGCAGCAGCAGGCGCACTCGAACACCCCGCTGGGCGGCATGGGTCAGGCTACGACGCAACTTACGGCCGGGTAAGAAGTAGGCGTTGGCGATGATGATTTCGCGAGTCGCCTCGCCAATCGCTTTGCGGTAGGCGCGCTCGATCTCGGCCCGGTGGCGCAGGTTATCGCGCAGCACCAAGGCCGCCCGGGACTTTGCCCCATCGGCGGGCCCAGCAAGGGCTGGCGATGGCGGCTGACTGGGCCAGGACAGCGCCATGGCCTGATGCAGTGCCAGCCATGTGGCCGGCAAGTCGATCTGCTGAGCCGTTCGCGCGGCTTGCAGGCGCCACCAAAACTGCGCCAGCACGGCATGCACCTCCTGAACCAACGGCCCGGTCACCCGCACAGCAAAATCAAGGCGGGGCAAGCTCAGCGCGCCATGGTTGGGGTCAAAAAAATCGTCCAGAACATTGATGCCGCCGCAAAAAGCAACTTGGCCATCCACCACACACAGCTTGCGGTGTAGTCGCCGCCAGCGGCTCGGGATCAGCAACCCAAATCGCCCCATTGGCGCAAAAATCCGCCAGAGCACACCCGCGGCCTGGAACCGACTGCACCAGTGCGGGTCCAGCGCTGGCGTGCCGACGCCGTCCATCACAAGGCAAACTTTCACCCCACGCAAAGCAGCCCGCTCCAAGGCGGCCGCCACCAGCGCGCCACTGCCAAACGCATTGAAAATATAAGTTTCCATGCGCACTTCGTGCACACTGGTGTCGATTGCCTGTATCAGCGCCGGGAAAAAATCCTTTCCCCCCTGAAGCAACTGAAGTTGGTGTCCGAGCTGAAGTTGCGCCATCTCCAGGTCCAGTCAGTCGGACAAACCAAACTCGGCGATCAAAGGCAAGTGGTCGGACATTTGACCCCAAATCCGGCCGCGCGGCACATGCACCGATACAGGCACCAAACCTCGGGCATACACATAATCCAGCTGCACCAATGGCAAGCGCGAAGGGAACGTGGCCTGCCCCTTGCCGGCATAGGCCGTCAATTGCGATTGCGCCAGCGCCAGCTGGACTTGGTTGCCCCAGTCATTGAAGTCTCCGGCCACGATCAGGGGTGCCTCAGGCGGAATTTCCCGGCTGATGAACTGTTGCAGCTGCGTCACCTGTCGCACCCGACTGGCCCGGATCAGGCCAAGATGCACCACCACGACATGAACCGAGGTGTCGTGCAGCAAGACCTCGGAATGCAACAGACCGCGCTGCTCAAAGCGATGGTCTGACATGTCCTCATGCTGGTGCGCCACCACGGGCCACCGCGACAGCATCGCATTGCCGTGCTCGCCGTGCCGAGTGAATGCGTTGGTGCGGTAAACCGCCTCGTAGCCCTCTGGGGCCAGAAATTCGGCCTGCGGCAACTCAGGCCAATGGGTGAAATAGGCCTGCTCACGCCGGTGCACCCGCCGCACCTCCTGCAGGCAGACGATGTCGACATCCAACTGTTCGACCGCATGCCCGAGGTTATGTATCTCCAGCCGCCGCCGGGGGCCGATCCCCTGCACGCCTTTGTGGATGTTGTAGGTCGCCACCCGGATCAGCTTCACGGGCTCAACCCCACAGTGACAAAACGCGGCAGCATCAGGATCGCCTCTGCGTTGGACGGTGAGAAACAGGCGCTGGCCGCCTGCTGGTAGGGCAACCATTGTGCGGCGGTGTGTTCGCGCGGGCTCAGGCGCACAGGCCTTGCCTTAGGCACGCGCAAGCCAAACAGGTGCTCCGTATTGCGGATCACGTCCGGCGCATAGCGATGCCGCCAACCAGGGTAAATCTCATAGACGTTTTCCAGCTGCCAATCCTGCAGCGCATCGGCCAAGTCAGACCCCGGGGCGCAGTCGATGCCGGTTTCCTCCTGCACTTCGCGCACTGCCGTCTGGCTGTAGCTTTCGTTTAGAGCATCCTTGCTGCCAGTCACCGACTGCCAGAAATCCGGCGCGTCGGCCCGGCGGATCAGCAGGACCTCGAGCGCCGGGGTGTAAATCACCACCAGCACGGATTGGGGAATCTTGAAAGTTTGCGCCATGGAAAAGAGCGCTCAGAGAGCGCCCTTACATTCTGCCTCACACCCGCTGGGCGCGGGCTTGATCAAATTGGCTTTGCCAGCTCGGTATTGCGCAGCTTGATGTGCAGCTCCCGCAGCTGCTTCTCGTCAACCAAGCCGGGCGCCTGCGTCAGCAAACATTGGGCACGCTGGGTTTTGGGAAAGGCAATCACGTCCCGGATCGACTCGGCGCCGGTCATCAGCGTCACGATGCGGTCCAGGCCGAATGCAATGCCGCCATGGGGCGGCGCGCCATACTGCAAGGCGTCCAGCAGAAAGCCAAATTTGTCCTGGGCCTCTTCCGGGCTGATCTTCAGCGCATCAAAAACTTTTTGCTGCACGTCGGCGCGGTGAATCCGCACCGAACCTCCGCCCATCTCCCAGCCGTTGAGGACCATGTCGTAGCCCTGGGAGATGCATTTGTCTGGGGATGTCACCATCCAATCTTCATGGCCCTCCTTGGGTGCCGTAAAGGGGTGGTGAACCGCGGTGTAGCGCTGCGCTTCCTCGTCAAACTCGAACATCGGGAAGTCAACCACCCAGAGGGGGCGCCAACCCGCCTCAAACAGCCCATTTTTCTTACCGAACTCGCTGTGCCCGATCTTGACCCGCAGCGCGCCAATGGCGTCGTTCACCACCTTGGTTTTGTCGGCACCGAAGAAAATGAGGTCGCCGTCCTGTGCGTCGGTGCGCTCCAGCACCGCCGCCAGAGCCCGGTCATGGAGGTTTTTGACAATCGGGCTCTGCAGTCCATCGCGGCCACGCGCCCGATCGTTGACCTTGATGTAGGCCAAGCCCTTGGCACCGTAGATTTTGACGAACTCGGTGTAAGCGTCGATCTCGCCACGGCTTAGGCCGCCAGTTTCGCGGGCGCCACCGGGAATGCGCAGACCTACCACACGGCCGTCCTTCATGGTGGCAGCGCCGGCGAAAACCTTGAAATCCACATCCGCCATGACATCGGTGAGCTCGGCAAATGCCAGTTTGACTCGCAAATCCGGCTTGTCCGAGCCGTATTGGTGCATGGCCTCGCCATAGGTCATCACTGGGAACACCCCCAGGTCAACCTTGAGCGTGCTCAAAAACACGGTCTTGATCATGTCCTGGAACAGGTCGCGAATGTCCTGCTCAGCCAGGAACGATGTCTCTATGTCAATCTGCGTGAACTCAGGCTGACGGTCAGCGCGCAAATCTTCGTCGCGGAAACACTTGGTGATCTGGTAGTAGCGGTCAAAGCCGGCCACCATCAGCAGTTGTTTGAACAACTGCGGGCTTTGCGGAAGGGCAAAGAAATGACCATCGTGCACACGGCTGGGCACCAGGTAATCCCGCGCGCCCTCAGGCGTTGATTTGCCCAGCATCGGGGTCTCGATGTCCACGAAACCATGGGCGTCCAGAAACTTGCGCACCTCCATGGCCACCCGGTAGCGCAACATCAGGTTGTTTTGCATGTACGGGCGGCGCAGGTCCAGCACCCGGTGGGTCAGGCGAGTGGTTTCGCTGAGGTTGACGTCGTCCAACTGGAACGGCGGCGTGACCGAGGGGTTCAGCACCTTGAGTTCATGGCACAGCACCTCGATGCTGCCGCTTTTCAGTTGGTCGTTGGTGGTGCCAGCCGGACGGGCCCGCACCAGACCTTTGACCTGGATACAAAATTCATTGCGCAGCACCTCAGAGGTGGCGAACATGTCGGGCCGATCGGGGTCGCAGACCACCTGAACATAACCTTCGCGATCACGCACGTCCACAAAAATAACGCCGCCGTGGTCACGCCGACGGTTGACCCAACCGCATAGGGTCACAGTCTGGCCCAGCAGGGCTTCGGTCACCAGACCGCAATAATGGGAACGCATGGCCATAAGCAGCTTTCAAGGTCCCGAAAAACGCCGGGACTGGTTTCAACAAGTATCAGTGGGGGGCGGCTTTGGCCGCGTCAGAGGGTGGCACCACCCCCATGGAAATCACGTAGGTCAGCGCCTCATCGACACTCATCTTCAGCTCTATGACCTCTGAGCGAGGCACCATCAGGAAGAATCCGCTGGTTGGGTTGGGTGTGGTCGGCACGTAAACGCTGACAAAATCTTGCCCTAGATGCTCCGCCACTTCACCAATCGGAGAACCGGTCTGAAACGCGATGGTCCAGGCTCCCGCGCGTGGGTACTGCACCAGCAATGCGGTCCGAAAGGCGTTGCCAGTGCTAGAGAACAGCGTGTCCGACACCTTCTTGACACTGGTGTATACCGTTTTGAAGATAGGAATATTGGTGAACAGTTTGTTCAGTTGCTTGAGCCACCAGCGTCCCGCCACGTTGGAGACCAGTGCGCCGGTCAAAAGCAGCGCCGCGAAGACCAGCACCACACCCAGACCCGGAATGTGGCGCAACTGCTCAAGCTGGACGCCGGTGGCGTTGGATGTGACTGCCGACAACCCGGTCAAGACACCACCGAAAATGCCATCCAGCAAGCTCACCAACCAGAGCAGCACCCAGAGGGTAATGGCCAGGGGAAACCAGACCAGTAGCCCGGTGATCAGGTATTTTTTGACATGCATATGGGGGCTCGGAAATCAGTCGTGGTCAAGATCAATGACAAGCGCTCAATGACAAGCACAAGAGGCGGCGCAACCACTGGCGGCGGCCGGCGCTGCAGCGGCAGTCTCGGTTTTTCCGCCGGTATCAGCA
>CAMCZF010000107.1 GCA_945885775.1 Rhodoferax sp. OV413
CGTGAGACCTTGATGCAAATCATTGACGCCGACAGGTAATAGCTTGTACACCAGAACTTATCTATGAGTGAATTTGAACATTTTGTTGGAACCCGGCCCGTGCCGACACAGCAGGCGTTTGACACCGATGCCCTCTGCGTGTGGCTGGAGGCTTCCCTGCCCGGGTTCAAAGGACCACTCTCTGTCGAATCCTTCAAGGGTGGTCAGTCCAACCCGACCTACAAGCTCATCGCACCTTCTGGCACCTATGTGATGCGGGCCAAGCCGGGACCGGTGGCGAAGCTGCTGCCCTCTGCCCATGCCATTGAGCGCGAATTTGCAGTGATGAGTGGCTTGCAGGGTACCGATGTGCCGGTACCCCGCATGCACTGCCTGTGCGAAGACGAGTCCGTCATTGGCCGCGCCTTCTACATCATGGAGTTCATGCCCGGGCGAATCCTTTGGGACCAGACCCTACCCGGAATGACCGTGACCGAACGTGGCGCCACATACGCAGAAATGAATCGTGTCATCGCGGCATTGCACAAAGTTAAATTTGCCGAGCGCGGACTGGCTGGCTTTGGCAAGCCAGGCAATTATTTTGAACGGCAAATTGGCCGCTGGAGCAGGCAATATGTCGCCTCGATCACCCAGCCCATCCCGGAAATGGACGAGTTGATGGCTTGGTTGCCTCAGCATATCCCGGCCATGGCCCGGGCTGAGCATATGGTCAGCATCGTGCACGGCGACTTCCGCCTTGACAACTTGATGTTTCACCCCACAGAGCCGCGCATCATCGCCGTGCTGGACTGGGAGCTGTCCACGCTGGGGCATCCAATGGCCGATTTCAGCTACCACTGCATGGCCTGGCATATCCCGCCCGGCGCATTCCGCGGCATTGGCGGGCTTGATGTGGGCAGCCTCGGTATCCCCACCGAAGACGCTTACATCCGCAGTTACTGCGAGCGCACCGGCCTCACGACACCGGATGCGCTCAAGGCCGACTGGAACTTTTACCTTGCCTACAACCTGTTTCGTCTGGCCGCCATCCTGCAAGGCATTGCCAAGCGGGTTGAGGCCGGCACGGCGGCCAGTGCGCAGGCGGTCAGCTCAGCAGCCGGTGCCAAGCCATTGGCGCAGATGGCCTGGCAGTTCGCCCAGCGGACCTGAAACCAAACGCAAAATTCTTGTCAATCGACACTACTGGAGATTCCATGGACTTCGACTACTCACCCAAAACCAAAGAACTACAAGCCCAGCTACAGGCCTTCATGGTCGAGCACATCTACCCGGCAGAAAGCGCTTACCACGCCGAGATTGCGGCCAACAGCGAAGCTGGCAAGCGCTGGACGCCACTGCAGACCATTGAAAAACTCAAGCTGAAGGCGCGCTCGGCCGGCCTGTGGAACCTATTTCTGCCAGTTGACAGTGCCGCCGCCTCAGGCTATCACGGCGCCGGCCTGACCAATCAGGAGTACGCGCCGCTGGCAGAGATCATGGGCCGTGTGATGTGGGCGAGCGAGGTGTTCAATTGCTCCGCGCCCGACACAGGCAACATGGAAACCATCGCGCGATATGGCTCAGAGCAGGACAAGGCGCGTTGGCTCAAGCCCCTGCTTGAGGGTCAGATCCGCTCAGCCTTTGCCATGACCGAGCCTGATGTCGCGTCCAGCGACGCCACCAACATTGCCACGCGCATAGAACGCGATGGCGACGACTACGTGATCAACGGCCGCAAGTGGTGGACATCGGGCGCCGGCGACCCGCGCTGTGCCATTTTTATCACCATGGGCAAGACCAACCCGGACGCACCTCGCCACTCCCAGCAAAGCATGATTCTGGTGCCGGCAAACACACCAGGCATAAAGGTAATCCGCCCGCTCAATGTGATGGGCTACGACGATGCGCCGCACGGCCACATGGAGGTGGTTTATGACAATGTGCGCGTGCCGGCCAGCAATATCTTGCTGGGCGAAGGCCGCGGCTTTGAAATCGCCCAAGGCCGCCTTGGGCCCGGACGCATCCACCACTGCATGCGCCTGATCGGCCTGGCTGAACGGGCACTTGAGTTGATGTGCAAGCGCGCCTCATCACGCGTGGCATTTGGCAAGACCGTGGCATCGCAAACCGTAACACAAGAGCGCATTGCCGAAGCCCGCTGCAAGATCGACATGGCCCGGCTGCTGACCCTCAAAGCGGCCTGGATGATGGACGTAGGCGGCAACAAATTTGCCAAAAACGAAATTGCAATGATCAAGGTGGTTGCGCCAAACATGGCCTGTGAGGTGATCGACTGGGCCATTCAGGTGCACGGTGGCGGCGGCATGTGCGACGACTTCCCCCTGGCCTACAGTTATGTCAACGCCCGCACGCTGCGGTTTGCCGACGGCCCGGACGAAGTGCACCGCAACGCCATTGCGAAGATGGAGTTGGGCAAGTACGCCGTCAACCCGAAGCCTGTCGAAATCCCCGTCACCCGGGGCTGCTGACGTGAGCGCTGGGGCGCGGTCAGCCAAGATTGGCGCCGCTGCCCCTTCGCGCAAGCTCACGACTTCAGCGCTTCAACTGCGGCAAACCCGACCACAATTCGTCCAGATCGGGAAAACGCCATTTGGCTGGGTCTTCGCGCCCCGCGATCTTGTCGGTACTGCCGCTTCTTGACAGGTCAAGAATTTCAGGCGTGATCCGCATGTGGCTTTTGGTTGAATAAAACACCTTGATCTGCGGTGTTATGAGCGACTTGGCAGATTGCGCCGTCACCACACCGATTCGGCCAGAATTCATCAAAACCAGTGAGCCCACCGGGTAGATGCCCATACTCTTAACAAAGGCTTGAAACACCTTTTGATCAAAATGCCCGTTCGACCACTCCGCCATTTTCCGCAGAGACTCGGCCGGATCCCAACCAATTTTGTAGGGCCGGTTGGAGGTGATCGCGTCGTAGACATCACAGACAGCGCCCATTTTGGCCATCAGACTGATGCCGTCACCCTTAAGCCCCTCTGGATAACCTGAACCATCCACTTTTTCGTGGTGGTGGAGGCAAACGTCACGGGTTTCGGCGTCAAAGTTGTCACTCATGAGCAGCATCGCATGGCCTTTGACCGGGTGGCTTTTGATGATTTCAAACTCAGCCTCAGTCAATTTTCCAGGCTTATTCAGCACTGCGGGCGGCATGGCAGCTTTACCCAGGTCGTGCATCAAACCGGCCAATCCCGCCAGCCGAGTTTTTGCTTCGTCAAGACCCAGCTGTTTGGCCAGCACCACCATCATGGCGCACACGGCCACCGAATGCATATAGGTGTAGTCGTCCACCGACTTGAGCCGAGCCAGACTGATCAGGGCACCCGGGTTTCGCATGACCGAGTCAGAAATTTCCTCAACAAGTTCCTTCGCCCCACCAACGTCGACGCTGTTGCCCATACGCGCCTCTTCAAACATGGACACCATGGCTTGCTTAGATTGATTGCAAATCAGGGCTGCACGCTCAACTTCACGTTCAATAGACACAGGCGCCATGCTTCTGCCACCCAACGCCACCAACTCCAATGTGGCATCGATTTCAATTTGGGCTTGTTTTTCAGTAACGGCTAGAACAGAGACGGGTACATCCAGTCCCTTGCTGCTATCGATCCAGACCTCTTTGATACCACTGGTCAGAATGACGCCCAGATCTTTCTCGTTAGACAACAAAAACGATGACCGAATAAAAGGATGCTCCATCCAGGAGCCACAAAACTCCTTGATATGCATTCCAATTGTCAACTGTTTAACGCTGATGCGTTTAAGCATGACGGGCAAAAATCCTGGTAATCGAACTCGGTCCACACGGCGCTTCGCCGTGTCAAGGCAAGCTCCGCAGTTTAAGTATAAGCCCCAAGGCTCGACACACCTTGGCCGTCAGAGCGACCTGTACACTTCGATGATGTCAAGCCTGTACTTGGATCACTTCGGTCTCAAAAGACCCCCTTTCCAGATCACACCCGACCCTGATTTCTTCTTTTCTGGGGGGCGTCGGGGGGACATCCTGTCTGCGCTGCTCCATGTGGCCACACACGATGAAGGCATTACCACCATGGTGGCAGAGGTTGGTAGTGGCAAAACCTTGTTGGCTCGCCTCATGATCGGCAAACTCCCCTCTGACGTGTGCGCGGTTTACTTGGCCAACCCGTTTTTCAGCCGGGACGAGATCATCGAGGCCATATCACGCGATCTGGGCCTGACTGGCCTGGTGGCGTCCATGGAAGGCAAGCTTGCTGCCTTGCAACAGGAACTGTTGCGCCGGCATGCCAGCGGTCAGCGGGTGCTGCTCGTCATCGACGAGGCGCACACCATGCCCATCGAATCGCTTGAAGAGGTGCGCCTGCTTTCAAATATCGAAACCGGGCAGCACAAGCTGGTCAATATCATGCTGTTTGGGCAGCCTGAACTTGACGACTTGCTCGCCGAGCCCAAGCTGCGGCAACTCAGAGACCGAGTGATTCACCGCTTCGACCTTGAGCGGCTGCACGCTGACGAAATCAGTGCCTATATTGATCACCGCCTGCGTGCCGCAGGCTGGACCGGCTCGCGCCTATTTTCGCACCAGGCTCTCACGCAACTTGTCAAGGTTTCAGACGGTCGGGCGCGCCGTATTAACCTGCTTTCCGACAAAGCGCTGCTCGCAGCCTACGCGCAGGGCAAGGACGCGGTCGATGAGCAGCATGTCAACAGTGCAGCCAGGGAATTGCCAACGGGTCACCTGGGCACAGCCAAGAAGCGGCAAGAACTTTGGCGCAGTCCCGCCTGGCAAATAGCAGCTGCTAGCTTGACCGCTGCTGGCCTGTCCGGGCTATTGGTGTGGGTAAGCCTCAAAACGCCCTGGGTCGGCACTGCAGCGGCAACGGCTGAAAAGATGCAACCCACCGAGTCCCCGACACTTCACTTCGACGCCAGTTTGACACCCCGGCCAAGGAAGATTAATTGATAGATCACTGCCGGAAAATCGGTGCCTAAGTCAGCGGATCTCTCGTGTTCAAACACACCCACCAGTACAATTGCTGTCAACAAAATTACATTTTTGAATAAAGACAACCAATGGCCGGGTTTTTCGGTAGTTCCATGAGCAGCCAGACCGCGCTTCACATTGGCCAATGGCTTGCTATGCTGGGAAGCTGTTTTTGGCTAGCTGGCTGCACCGGACCGACCCCGCTTACGCAATCAAACCAGCATCTGACGCCCCCCCCGGTGGTTGCCGGGCGCCCACCAGACTTCGCATTGGCGCCGCCAATGCCCAAACCACCTCGCCCTAGTGAGCGCCAAGAGCTCTACAGCGTGGTGATGCGAGACGTCGCAGTCCAAGATTTGCTGTTTGCCCTTGCGCGTGACGCCAAGCTCAATATCGACATTCATCCAGCCATCACCGGCATGGTCACGATGAATGTGAGCGACCAGACTTTGGTGGAAATATTGGAGCGCATTGCGCGCCAGGTGGATCTGCGCTATGACATCAATGGCAAGAATCTCTCCATCCAGCCTGACTCACCTTATTTGCGAAATTACCGTATCGACTACCCCAACATACAGCGGGAATCCAAATCAGCAATTGGCTCGAGCAGTTCTGTGGGTGGCGGCAGCACCTCCACCACATCGATTGACAATACATCGTCCAACCGGTTTTGGGAAACCCTCAAGGCCAACTTGATTGACTTGCTCAGGGAAACCGACAAAATTATCCCCGAAGGGGGTGCGAGTGTTGTCACCGCTAACGCACCTGCGCCGGTCGCAACACGCCCGGTCACTTCAGTCACAGCCCTACCAGCCAATTCACCGCTGGCAGCCGCAGCCGCCATTGCTGCGGCAAGCTCTGGTGGCGCGGCGGCAACGCCGCAGGTTCCTGCAGTGACAAGCAGCGCTCCTCCCGCGGCAGCCAGAAGCGTCTTCCGGGAAGCAGCCTCGGTGATCGCCAACCCTGAAACAGGCAACATCAGTGTCCGAGCCACCCAAAGCCAGCATGCCAGGGTGCGAGAATTTCTTGACCGAGTGCTGAGTTCGGCGCGGCGGCAGGTCCTGATCGAGGCCACCATCGTTGAGGTTGATCTGTCCAGCCAGTACCAGCAGGGAATCAACTGGTCCATACTGCAAACGGGTGGTGCAAACGCCGGGTCTGGCGTGTCGCTCACGCAAGCCAACTCTGTCAGTTCTTTGGCGGAGTTCACCTTCAAACAATTTCGCTTGTGGAATGGGGACGCCGATTTGACAGCCATGCTGCGCATGCTTGAATCGTTTGGCAGCCTCCGCGTGCTCTCAAGTCCCAAAATCTCGGTACTGAACAATCAAAGCAGTGTGCTCAAGGTGGTAGACAACAAGGTCTATTTCACCTTGACTGTCACGCCAGGCACAGCAGCGACCTCCACAACGCCTGCTACCGCGGCCACCTACTCCACCACGGCAACCACGGTTCCGATTGGCTTCTTGATGTCGGTCGTGCCGCAAATCAGTGAGGGTAACGAGATAACCCTCAATCTGCGCCCCACAATCAGCCGGATCACCGGCTATGTGAACGATCCCAACCCTGACCTGGCCAAAGCTGGCGTCTCCAACCGGGTACCCGAGGTGCAGACGCGTGAAATGGAATCTATGATGCGTGTGCAGTCGGGCGACATCGCCATTTTGGGCGGCTTAATGCAGGACAGTCGCGACAAAACCTCGGACGAAATTCCCGGCTTGAATAACCTCCCATCCATCGGCAACCTGTTCAAGTACCGCAACGAAACAAGCAAAAAGTCGGAATTGGTGATCTTTTTGAAGCCCACGGTGCTGAGCGACGCCAGCCTTAGTGGCGATTTTCGGGATTACCGTGCCAATCTGCCATCCGCCCTCGACGACGGACGCGGGAGCGGTGGCTTGATCACCTGGCCACCGGCCAAAACGACGCCATGAGTCTGCTGCTCGACGCGCTGAACCGCGCCAGCAAGGATAAGACCGCCGCCGAGGCGGCAGCGCAACCCAAGGCCAATGGCGACTGGCCGTCCATTGGCCTGGCGGAAATACCCAATGAATCCACGCGAGGCAACTCATCTCTGTCGCTTCAGCAAACCGAGCCCTCGACCCTTGCGGCAGAGAAGGCACCTTTGCAATTCCCGACGCTCGGCTTGAGCCTTGAGCCCGTACTGTCAGACCTGGCTACCAATGCCCTGCCTACCACCCAGGACACGCGCGGTTCGGGCCGCCCAATCGAGCCCACGTTGGACGAAGAGCCCCTTGGAGAGGATTTCGACCGGGCAAAACCAACTGAAGTCTCGGCTTCCCAGTTTATTGACTTGGCCCTCACGTCTCGCGTTGAGCTGGCGCAGCCTCCAACAGAGCCCCAGCCTGCGCCGCCTCAAGCAGAAGCTCAACCTGGCCCAGAACCCACTTTGCCGCCGGTGGAAGAAAGAACACAGGCGCCATCAGTCAAACCGGCGCAAACCAAGACCTCGGCCCAATCTAGCAAGATAGCGCAAAGCATCATGCGCGCCAAGGAAGCCACCCGGGCCATCGGCATGCCACGGCCAAGGTTGTTGGCACTAGGCGCTGTGGCGAGCCTACTTAGCGTTAGCGCACTCACTGTGTTGATGGGTTGGGTAGACCCTTTGGCGCTGCTGGGCCAGGGGTCGAGCATCGGCGCTGCCCCGACAACTGCTGTTCCGACCCTACCTGAGCCCGCCACTGCAGCAATTGCCCCGACGGCCCAACAGGCCGACGGGACGTCTATGCCTGACAATAATGCCGCCGCAAGCACCCCGACTCAGGGTCGTGCCCCTGCTGCGCCCGCCGCTCCGAAGTCTGGGCGAAGAGAGGGGGCGGGAACGGCCCTCGTTAACACAACCGTGGCGCCTTTACCGTCTCAGACCAGCCCTGAGCCTGCAACGGCAACCGCAACTTCAAATGCGACTGCGACACCTACTGCACCGGCCCCATCCTCTTCAGCTGCGACCCCTCTTGCCATTGCGCCATCTGCTTCCACTGTTGCTGCTGCAGCTGTTCCGGGGCCCGCTGTGGCTGTCGCGCCCGCTAAACTGGCGTTTGCTCCAACCATCGCCAGACCAACACCTCGCGCTCGTTCAGCGACACCACCCGCCAAGCTGTCTGATCTACCCCAAATGCTGGTCACGGCACCGCCGGGGGCGAGCAGATTGGAACTGGCCTATGTCGCCCTAACGCAAGGTCGCCTGGTAGAGGCTGCTTCGGGCTACAAAGAGATACTCAAGTTCAATCCGGAGGAGCGCGACGCGCTGCTGGGCTTGGCCTATGTGTCACACCAGGAAGGGCGGGACGAAGAAGCGCGCGATTACTACAAACGAGTTTTGCGCCAAGAACCGGGCAACCCAACGGCGCGGGCCGGGCTATTGATCCAAAATCTGAGTAACGACGCTGAAGACGTGTCAGCCGGCTCGCGCGAAGTCGCTGAGCAGCACCCGGGCTCAGCGGCCGCGCAGTCTGTACTAGGACATAGCTTGGTCAGACAGGCACGCCTGGCCGACGCCCAAATGGCCTTCCAGCGAGCCCACGTGCTCGAACCCGGCGTTGCACTTCACGCCTTTAATCTGGCCGTGGCGCTAGACCGGCTAAAAAACCATGTTGTGGCCAGAACCTATTACGAGCGCGCCCTATCTCTGTCCAAGTTGGGCGGCGGCGAACAGGTTAGTGGGCTTCCGCACACCGTGGTGCAGCAACGCATTGATGAGTTACGTCAGGCTACGACATCCAATCCTCCTGCAGCCAAGTAAACGTGGTAAAAATAGCAGGATGAATTGCCTGATCCCTGATTTGCCCCCCCGTAGTAAAGGCCTGGCCCCACCATGAGTGCTGTTCCGGCCAACCCAGCTCGACCCACCACCCCGAACGCGCCCCCAGTGCGCCTAGGCGATCAACTCGTCGCACTGGGCTTGATCAGCAGCGATCAGCTCCGCATTGCGCTGATGGAGCAAAAGCAAACAGGCAAGCCACTCGGAGAGGCCCTGATGGCCTTGGGTTTCGCCACCGCCGAGGTAATGCGCAGTGCATTGGCGGAAAACCTGGGTGAGCAATCTATCAGCCTGAAAGGCATCGTGGCCGATGCCGAAGCTTTGGCACTCATTCCGAAAGCCGTGGCCAAGCGCCACTCCCTGTTCCCGGTCAGCCTGGTCAAGCGAACCAATGAACTGATCATCGCCACGGCCAACCCCAATGACATCGTGGCTGCCGATCAGATCAAGGCCATGCTCGGCAGTGGTCCACGGCCGAGTTGGCGCTTGGGAAATGGCGCAGAAATCCAGAGTGCTATCGAGCAATACTATGGCCACGAGCTCTCGATCGACGGCATTCTGCACGAACTGGAAACCGGCAAAGTCGACATTGCCAGCATCGCCCAAGAGTCGGAGGGCTACAGTCACCCCGTCGTCCGGCTGATCGACTCCCTGTTAGCCGACGCCACGCTGCGTGGCGCCTCAGACATTCACTTTGAGCCTGAGTTGCAGTTTTTGCGGATTCGTTACCGTATTGACGGCGTTCTGCGACAGGTAAGGGTGCTGCACTTGCGCTACTGGTCGGCGATGGTCGTGCGGCTCAAGGTGATCGCCGGGATGAATATTGCCGAAACCCGCGCGCCCCAGGATGGTCACATTTCATTGTCAATCTCAGGCCGACCTGTCGACTTCAGATCGGCCGCGCAACCGACCATCCACGGTGAGAATTTTGTGTTGCGGATTCTGGATCGCAAAAGCGGCATCATGCCCATTACCGGCCTGGGTTTGTCAGAGCCCAACTTTCACCTGTTGGAACTGATGCTCTCCCGGCCTGAAGGTATTTTGCTGGTCACAGGCCCCACCGGCTCAGGCAAGACCACCACACTGTACTCAGTGCTCGGACACCTCAATAATGAAGGCGTCAACATCATGACGCTGGAAGACCCAGTGGAGTACCCCTTGCCCGTTATTCGGCAAACCTCCATTTCGGGTGCGGTGAAAATGGATTTTGCCGAGGGTATCCGCTCCATGATGCGCCAGGATCCCGACATTATTCTGGTGGGCGAAGTACGCGACCAGGAAACTGCTGAAATGGCCTTTCGTGCGGCCATGACCGGGCACCAGGTGTTCACCACCCTGCACACCAACTCAGCAATTCGCTCCATCCCTCGCCTGATCGATCTGGGCATCAAGCCCGATGTGGTGGCCGGTAACGTGATCGGTATCGTGGCCCAGCGGCTGATCCGCACACTGTGTACGGCCTGCAAAGCACCAGATGCACCCACGCCGGGCGAGGCCCAATTACTGGGCTATGCCCAAGGGGCTGCCGCCACGGTCTACCGCAAGGTGGGCTGTGCCAAGTGTGACCAGCAGGGCTACAAAGGTCGCCTGTCGATCATGGAACTGCTCAAATTCGACGCTGGCCTGGACGAGTTGGTGACACAGCGCGCCAGCCTCAAGGCCATGGCAGACTACCTGCACAGCAAGGGCTTTGTGCCCATGGCCCAGGACGGCCTGCGGCGCGTGCGTGAGGGACACACCACCATTGAGGAGGTCGGCCGCGTTGTGGACCTGACTGACATGGTGCTCTGATGCCACTGTACAAATACCGGGCCAGCACCGAAAGCGGTCAGATGAACAAGGGGCAGATTGAAGCCCTGAATGAATTTGATCTGGAGGCGCAGCTCAAAAATATCGGCTTGCTGCTGGTGTCAGCTCAAGCGCAAAAATCCAAGAAACGCATTGTCAAAAATCTGCCGCAACGAGAAATCATTGATTTCTTGTTCCAGCTTGAAATGCTCATCCGGGCTGGGGTACCACTTCTGTCCTGCCTGAGTGACATGCGTGACGAAGCGGAAACAGACAACGGCCGGGAACTGGCGGGCGGTCTCACTGAAAAAATTGAAGCTGGCGCCACGTTTGGTGATGCGATTGAGTCCTACCCTGGCATTTTTTCACCGACCGTCGTCAGCCTGGTGCGTGCCGGAGAGGCAACGGGCCAACTCCCGGATGTCCTCAAAGAATTGGTCCGCTCACTGAAATGGCAGGACGAGATGTCGGCGCAGACCAAAAAGATGCTGATGGACCCCAGTTTCATGATTGTCGTGATCAGCGGCATGGTCTTTTTCCTCATGATTTACCTGGTCCCGCAGCTGATCGGTTTCATGAC
>CAMCZF010000108.1 GCA_945885775.1 Rhodoferax sp. OV413
GCCGCAAGCGGAATCGGAAGGGCTACGGCAGAGTATTTCTTTAAGTGCGGGGCAACGGTGTTTTTGGCCGATCTGAACGCCAATATGGTTGAGGCGCTTGCGACAAAGATGGATGCATCGAGTTCGCGCGTCGCAAGCATGAAATACGACGCTAGCCATTCAGTCGATGCGAAAACTGTGGTGGACGCATGTATATCGCGGTTCGGGAAAATTGACTTCCTGGTTCCTTGCGCGGGTATCTACAATGAAAATCTAATCGAAGATATGTCTGACGAGCAATGGTTGCACACCATCAATGTCAACCTGAATGGGGTCTTTTACATTGTCCGACAGGCCATTCCTGTCATGAGTGATGGGGGTGCCATCGTCAATATGGCGTCTCAGGCTGCTCATCTCGGCGGAAGCATTACGCATGGGCACTACGGTGCAAGCAAAGGCGCAATTTTGGCATTTACTCGGACACTAGCCAAAGAGCTCGGCCCAAGGATCAGAGCGAATGCGGTTTCTCCAGGTTCCATTGAAACGCCGATGATTGCCAGAAACATCGAAACACAAGGTGAAGAGATCGTCCGCCAAACGCCATTAAAGCGGCTGGGAAAGCCTGAGGAAATTGCAAGCGTTGTTGCATTTCTTTGCAGTGACGCTTCCAGTTTTGTTACCGGGGAAACCATATTGGTTACCGGCGGCTCGTACATGGGTTAAGTACGAGAGCGATACATAGTTTTCCATGTTGAGAATCCATGATGAACGGCGTCTGCAACCCGCACCGGCTTGACACCCGAGTTCGCGTACAACTGGGTAGTTAGCGCACGTGCCACTCCTGCGTCAGCGGCTTGGCGCCGACCAGCTCACCGTAACCCACGCCGGTGGTGCCTGTAGGGTGGGTCCCGAAGTATCGCTCGTCCAAGGGCAGGTCCGCAGGTTGCCAGCGCACGTCGCAGGACAGGCGCACCCGCTGAAGCGGGGAGTGGTTTTCCAGCGATCCGTGCAGTATGTACATGCCGAAGATGACCACATCGCCGGCCTCGAAATTGCGCGTCATCAAGCGGGCGCCGCGCTCGCGCGCCAGGGTCAGAGCGTCCTGCGCCAGCGTGGCTTTGCGAGTGGTGTCTCGCGCGACGTCAAAGCCGATCATCGGGTCGATCAGATCGCGGAAGTGGTGGGAACCCTCCACCATAACGAGCGGGCCATCACACACAGGTACGTCACCGATCGGCAGCCAAACCGTGTAGACCTGGTCATGTGCGCGGGTGAAGAATGGGTAATCGAAATGTAGCCCGGTTGCGCGGCCGACAGTACCGGCACGCAGAAACATGTAGTCCTGCGGCCGCGCCGGCGCCCCGAGCAAACTAGTCATGATGCCGTGCAACGCCTCACCATGACTCAGTGCGCGTAGCCTGGGGCCCTCGCAAACAGACTGCCAGAACTTCCCGCGGTCGGCAATCAGTTCGTCGCGCAGGCTGGTGCCGGTGGCAATGCCCGCGCTGGCGGGCTCGGCCACCTCGCCAACCGCAACCAGGTGTTCGAAAACCTCCTGGCGCGCGGCTGCAACCAGGGTTTTGTCGAGCACGTCCTTCAAATAGACAAATCCGTCGGCGGCCATGCGCTCGCGCAACGCTTGTGGTCGCTCGAGCAAGGCCGAGCTATCGGGCAGCTCACCGACCATGTTGGCGGGCACTTCCTGCCCTTGTACTCTGCAGCCTTGCATATGTGTCTCCTTGTCTGGAATGGCGAAGTGCGCTGGCCGATTACATTGCTGCCGTGAAACCACCGTCGACCGTCATGACCAAGCCGTTGACATAGGCGGCCTCGTCCGACGCCAGAAACACGGCGGCCGGCCCGATCTCCCGCGGGTCGCCCCAGCGCCCAGCCGGTGTGCGTTTGCAGACCCAGTCGTTGAACTCCTGGTTGCCCAGCAAGGGTGTATTGAGCTCCGTCGCGAAGTAACCCGGCGCGATGCAGTTGACCGTAACACCTGAAGGCGCCAGCTCGACTGCGAGTTGCCGGGTCAGCGCATGCACGGCGCCCTTACTCGCCACATAGGCCGAGACGGTGGGCCGCGCGGCCAACGCGGTAATCGACCCCGTGACGATGAGTCGCCCGCGCCGGTTTGGCACCATCTGGCCGGCGGCCGCCTTGCATAAGACCCAGACCGCTGTGAGGTTCGTAGCCAGTACCCGCTTGAAGTCTGCCAGCGCAAACTCGCCGATCGGCGCCCGATGGTTGATACCAGCGTTGGCGACCAGGATGTCGAAGCGGCCGCGCCGTCCGGCTATGTCGGCCACAGCGTGTTCCGCCGCGGTGGTGTCGCTGACATCGAAGGCCAGTGCCTCGCCGGACAGGCCCTGTGCCTGCAATTCGGCAACCCGCGCTGTCAGTGCGGCACCGTCCCGCGAGTTCAGCACCACATGTGCACCCGCCCGCGCCAGTGATTCGGCCATGGCCCAACCGAGCCCTCGCGAGGCCCCCGTCACGAGCGCCACCTTGCCAGTCAGGTCGAACACAGGCTTGCACTCCTCGCAGGGGCAGGTTCGACTGGCCGTGTCGGGTTCATTCCGGTTGCCCGTCGATCTGCCGTACCAGGCCGGCGAAGGCCTGTTGCAGTAACCCGTTGTCCGTGCCGGCGGCGATCATGGTGTAACCCATGTCCTGAGCCCGCCGCACCCAGGCAGGGTCCGTGGCCATGAAGCCCGGCACCTTGCCATGGCGCCGGCAGGTCTCGACCACTTTGCGCATCGCGGCGTCGAAACGTGGATCGTTGAAGCGCCCCGGTATGCCCATGAAATTGGACAAGTCGAAATGGCCCACCCACAACACGTCGATGCCGTCCACGGCAGCGATCTCCTCGACGTTGGCCAGCCCATGTTCGGTCTCGATCTGCGCGATGACCAGGGTGCGCTCGTGGGCGATGCGGATCTTCTCGTCAACGTCACCACCCAGGTAGTCGCACTGTGCAAAACCGAAGGCCGCGCCACGCCGCCCGACGGGAGGATAGCGGCAGGCCTGGACGATGGACTCGGCATGCGCGCGCGATTCGACCATCGGGATCATGACGCCGGTGGCGCCAAGATCGAGCGCCCGCGCCAGCCACGTGTATTCGCCGCGCGGTACCCGCACCATGGGCTCGATTGCCAAGCCGCGGCAAGTGGAGAACAACCACTTGAGCGTTTCGAAACTCAGGCCCGCGTGCTCCATGTCGTACAGCACGAAGCGGCAGCCGGCGTTGGCGAGAATTGCGCTCATGCCGGGCGAGAAGAATTCGAACACCATCGCGCCAGCAACCGTCTGGCCGCCCAGCAGTTGTGTCTTGATCGTATTGGGTTTCATGGCTGAGCCTCGGCGTGGGCAGCCGGGGTGCGCACCTGGCTGCGGTCTTCATCTTCGAGCTTCTGCCAGAGGGCACGAACCATGCGCATCAGCAGCTGTGACTCCTCCCAGCGGTCGGATAGTTCGTAGCCATCGGCGCCCGTCATCGCGTACTCGCGGGGCCCGAGCTCGCACAGGAAGGTCAGTACTGCATCCTGGGAGGCGCGCCGGCGCCAACTGCGAAAGCCGTACTCCCACCAGCCCATGAAAAGGTCGAGCCAGTCTTTCTGGTGGGCGAAGCTGATCTGCACCTGGACCTGCTCACGACTGGCCACCCTTCCGTGGAAGCCCCAGCAGTTGTCGAGGATGCGGTGCATCAGGCGGTGGTTTTCCTCTGAGATTGGCCAGGCGAATTCGCGCCCCACAACATAATGCGACAGGTCGCCGGTCAGCCGCAGGTCCGGAAAACGATCAAGCAGGCGTAACGTGAAGAATAGGTCTGTGGTCATGCGGTCGCGGTGCGTCTCCAGGTGCAGGGCCACTCCCGCCTGAGCTGCCAATGCCCGCCAGCCGTCGATCAACGGGATGCATTCAGCGACCGTGTGCGGACGCACATCGGCCTGTAAGTTGAGGTGGTCGGCACCGAATTGCGCAATATTCGCCAGGATAGGCGCCAAGTCGTCGACCGTGCTTGGGTAACACTGCGCCTGCCAGGTCAGGCCCCAGTCGCGCAGCTGCCCGGTGACCTCACGCACGTAGTCACGATCGAAGAAACGCACCCCCGCTCCGTCGAAGCCGGCCGCGCGGATCATGTTGAGCTTGGTCGCGAGCGACCACTCGGCTCCGTCGGGGCGCCGCCGCTCCATGGCCCACATGGATTGGTAAACCCGCAGCTGCTGCATCAGGAGGCTTCGGCCGCGATTTCGTCGGCGTCCTTGAAGAAACGCGTGCCCAAGTCGCGCTGGTTCTCGTAGATCGACCCCTGCTTGGGAGCCGCCGGGTAGGGCAGGCGCACCGGCACAGCCGTCATGCGTGGCTCCAGCGTCTCGGCGCCGCTCACCAGCATGCCCCCCCAGGCATTCCAGTCCGTCGGCGGATGGACCAGTGGCCAGGCATCCGCAGCGCGGTACTGGTGCAACAGGAAGCGGCGCGGCTTACCCGAGGTGTTGGCGGACGACCCATGCAGCAGACGCACGTGGTGCACGGTGATCGAGCCTGCGCGGCCCGTGCACATAACTGCCTGCGAGAAGTCGATCCCGCTGGTCGCGGGATCGATGCCCCCGACAAAATGGCCGTTGGCGTTGTGGTTGTAGATCTTGTCCTTGTGGCTGCCAGGGATCACGAGCATCGAGCCGTTGTCGGTCGTGAAGTCGTCGATCATGATGCCCACGGCGGCCAGGTCATCGTTGGTGTGCGGGTAGAAGGCCCAGTCTTGGTGCCACTCGATCGGTGAGCCGAAACCGGCCGCCTTCAGGTTGAGCTTGGACAGGTCGAAACGGACGTTTGGGCCCCACAGCCTATTCAGCACCGCCACGATGCCGGGGTGGCGGACCATGCGCGCATACACTGGATGGTGCTGGTGCGGAGTCTTGATGCGGCGCAGGCGGGGCTGCTCTGCGCTGTGTCCCGGTTCGAGGTCAAAAACATCGGTGTGCTGCAGGGTGTAGCGGGAGCGCTCCACGAACTCATCGGTAACACGCCGCAAATCCGCGATGTCCTGCCCCGACAACACGTCGGGTACGACGATGTAACCATCGCGCTCATAGCGCGCTACATCCTGGTCTGTGATCATTTTGTCTCCTCGGCGGCAAGCCAGTTCAGTGAGTTACAACACGGTCAAACTGAATTGACCCGCATCAAACATTGCATTATTATGTTATCCGGTTGCTATCTTAGCAATGCTTAGTGATGGCGCCGAACTACAACAACCGTTGGCAATGGCCGACACACAGGAGACACCATGGCAATTTCTAGACGTGCCGTTTTGGCTTATGGTGCTGGCGCAGCCAGCGTTATTGCCTCTCCGGCAATCACCCGGGCCCAGGGCGCCCCGATCCGTTTGGTTTTTTCGCACCACCTGCCAACCACCCACCTGGGGCACAAGATCACGGAGACGTTTGCCTCGCGTGTTAAGGACGCCACAGGCGGGCAGGTCACGATCGACATCCGGCCGGCATCGCAGTTGTTCAACCTGCGCACCTCGGCAGAGGCTCTGCAACTCGGCACACTCGACATGTGCTGGAGCGACCTGGGCACACTGGCCAACTGGCAACCGCACTTGGGTTTCATCTCTCTGCCTTTTCTATTTAACGATTTCGACCACGTCAAGCGCATCATGTACGGTCCAACGGGGCGGCAGGTGACCGACATGGCCAAGGAGTCGCTAGGTGTCGAGATCCTCTCCCTTGGCGCATCGGGCTTCAGGGTGTTCCTGTCGCGCAAGCCGATCAATAAGGCCGACGACGTGCGCGGCATCAAGCTGCGGGTTCCGGAGATCCCCACTTGGGTGGCTATGGCCAAGGCAATGGGCGCGAACCCCACGCCGATTCCAGCCGGAGAAATGTACACCGCCCTGCAAACCGGTGTGATCGACGCCATCGAGGTGCCGGCGGACTACATCGTCTCCGCTAAAATTTACGAAGTAGCCGGTTTTGCCACCAAGACCCACCACATCTTCACTGAGGTCTCGATGATGGCCAGCGCCAAGCGCATGGCGGCACTGCCCGCCAATGTGCAGAAGGTGATCCGTGATGAATCCGTACGGGCGGTCCAGAAGGACATGTGGGATGCCAACATCGCCGAGCAGACCGCCGCCTGGAACGAACTGGCTGGGCGGGTCAAGGCCAACGCCGCACCTGACATAGACAGCTTCCGTTCCAAGATGGGGCCTGTACTCACAGACTTCGTCGCCAAGACGGGTCCCAAGGGCAAGGCACTGGTCGATGCGACTGTAGCCGCAGCCAAGGGCTGATGCGGTAATGACGGGTCTCAACATGGACTCGCGCCATGCACCTCGGCATCGCTCTGGGGTGCTTGCCCGGTTGGACCGGCTAGCAGGTGGCCTTGCCGCGACGCTGAAGGCGCTGTCGGTGGCCTTTCTGGCGAGTTATTTCGTTCTCGTATTGCTGCAAGTCTTCTTCCGGTACGTGATCAACGAGTCGCTGTTCTGGGCCGAGGAATTGGTGCGCGGCCTGATGGTCTGGGGAGTCATGATCAGCTCTGCCCTGGTGGCCGGGTCGCGCGGCCACATCCGGGTTGAGGTACTCGAGCTGATGCTACCGCCCCTGGGCCGCCGGGTTGTGGTCTGGATCACGGATGCGCTCTGTATCGCTTTCAGCGTCTTGCTGCTTTGGGCCGCCATCGAGCTCATGGATCGCTCCTGGTTCCAGCGTTCTCCACTGCTGGAAATCCCAAAGTGGTCGGTTTACATGGCCCTTGCGGTCGGCGCCGGCTGCGAAGCCCTGATGGTGTTGCTCACTTGGAACCGACCGCTGGCGGCTGAGCAAACGGTAGACCCCACTCTTTGAATACAGCCCCATGAAGGTTTGCGCATGACGATTTCCCTTATGTTGGGGCTGTTCTGCATCTTCATGGTGCTAGGCCTGCCCATTGGCTACTGCATGGGGCTGGCGGCCATCTTGGCCATCCTCTACGATGGTCAGTTGCCGGTGCTCATACTAGCGCAGCAGTTCTACGAGGCGCTCGACAACTTCTCCCTGCTGGCAGTGCCCTTGTTTGTGCTGGCCGGAGAGCTGATGAGCGTAGCCGGCATCACCGAGCGGCTGGTGAACATGTCGCGGGCACTCATCGGGCACTTCCGCGGTGGCCTTGCACAGGCCAACATCATGACCAACATGTTCATGGGAGCCATATCAGGCTCTGCGTTGGCCGACCTCACTGCTATCGGGTCGATCATGATTCCCGCGATGAAGCGCGAAGGTTACAAGCCAGCATTCGCCGTAGCCGTCACGGCCTGCGCCTCCATGATGGCGCCCATTATTCCACCGAGCGTGATCGCCGTCATCTATGGCTCTGTCACGGGTGTTTCAGTCGGCGCATTATTCCTGGGCGGTGTGTTCCCCGGCATCCTGGCCGGTGTGTCAATGTTGGTGCTGGCTTGGTACATGGCGCCAGGCGCGGGCGCACAGCCGTCGCCGCGCGTTGGATGGGGTGAGCGCGGCACGGCGACCTTGCGCGCGGCGCCCGCGATGCTCATGCCGGTCATCATCATCGGCGGCATCCTGTCAGGCGCCTTCACTCCCACGGAGGCCGGTGCCATTGCTGCCTTGTATGCCCTGTTGTTCGGTCTGGCTGGGCGCCGGCACGGGTTTGCCTCGCTCTACCGCAACTTCGCAGCGGCCGCCACCATGACGGCTGGCGCCCTCGTCACGCTGGCGGGTGCCGGGCTGTTCAGCTGGGTGCTGAGCCGCGCTGGTGTCGGCCAAACCACCCTGCAGCTGATGTTATCCATCACCAGCGACCCAAAGCTGGCAATGCTGGTCCTGATCGTCTTCTTCTTCCTGCTCGGGACGTTTCTGGAGCCTGTGCCAGCGCTGATCATCGTGGTGCCGATCATGGGTCCGCTGATCGCCCACTTGGGCTATGACCCGGTCCACTTCGGCATTGTCACCATCATGCTGCTGGTGCTGGGTTCGGTGACACCGCCGGTGGGCGTGCTGGCGATGGTGGCTTGCAAAATCGCAGGTATCAGCTACAACCAGTCGCTCCGCATGTTGCTGCCCTTCACGGCAGCCTGGCTGGCCGTGATTCTTTTGGTGGCCTTCGTGCCTGAACTGGTATTGTGGTTACCGCGCATCATGAAGGGCGCGAACTGACGCGCCAGCATGCGATTGCAAGGAGACGCGATGACGGAGTTTCGAGTGGGCATCACCAGCGATGTGCTGATGTCGGATGGCGTGCCGATTTTTGGCACTGAAGTGTTGCGCATGCTGGACATTCCGGCTTTGCAATGGGAATACATGGGCCAGGACTCCGGCAGCATCACGCCGGCGCATGCTGCGCGTTACGACGCCATCTGTGCCATGACAACCCGGCTGACGCCGCAAAGCCTGGCTGGTTCCGGCCACCGCCTGAAGTTGATTGCACGTTTCGGAGTTGGTTACGACAGCATCGACGTGCCGGCATGTACCGCGGCCGGGGTGTTACTGACAATAGCACCCGACGGCGTGCGCCGCCCGGTGGCCAGTTCGGCCCTGACACTGGTGCTGATGCTGGCGCACAAGGTGCTGATCAAGGACCGCTTAACCCGCGCCGGCCGTTGGGCCGAGAAAATGGACCATATTGGCACCGGCCTGACCGGCCGTACACTGGGCTCGATCGGCATGGGCAACATCGGCGCCGAGTTGTTTCGCATCGCCAGACCGCTGGACATGCACCACATCGCGCACGATCCGGTGGCCGATCCAGCCGTGGCAGCAGCGATCGGCGTACGGCTGGTCGACATGGATACCCTGTTCCGCGAGTCGGATTTCCTGACAGTCAACTGTCCGCTAAACACCCAGACGCACGGCCTGGTCAGTGCGCGCCTTATCGGCCTCATGAAACCCAGCGCCTACCTGATCAACACCGCCCGCGGGCCAAGCGTCGACGAAGCTGCGCTGGTGGCCGCGCTGCAAGGCGGCCGCATCGCCGGCGCCGGGCTGGACGTCTTCGAGCAGGAACCGACACCACCAACCAACCCCCTGCTGGCCATGGACAACGTGGTCGTCACGCCCCATGGGATCTGTTTTACCGACGAGTGCATGCACGGATTGGCAGAGAGTGCATTCCGTGCCGTGCTCGAAGTGGCGGCTGGGCGAACGCCACCCTTTGCCGTCAACCCCGACGCCCTGAACCAGCGCCGCTGAGCACCAGGCATGAGCGTGGTACCTGCACCGACTTCGGCCAATGAGCCAGGCGTGCTGGTCGTGACCGGGGCGTCGCGCGGCATCGGAGCAGCCTGTGCAGTCCTTGGCGCACGCGCTGGGTACCGTGTGGTGGTCAACTATGCGCGCAGCCGCGACGCAGCCATGGAGGTGGTGGCCGCCATCGAGCGCGCCGGCGGCAGCGCCATCGCCGTACGCGGAGATGTTTCCAAACCTGCCGATGTGGATGAACTGTTCATGCAGACCGACCGCCATTTCGGCCGCGTGACTGCGCTGATCAACAATGCCGGAATCGGTGGCGCAATCCGTCCTATCGAAGACCATACCGAGGAAACGTTGAACGAACTTTTCCATACCAACATCTACAGTTGCATCTACTGCGCAGGCGCGGCCGTCCGGCGCATGTCGCCCCGGCATGGGGGATCGGGGGGCGTCATTGTCAACATCTCTTCTGCAGCGGCGCGGCTTGGTGGCATTCAGGGCATGGTCGCATACGCGGCGAGCAAAGGTGCGGTGGACAGTTTCACAACTGGCCTGGGTAAGGAGGTCGGCAAGGACGGAATCCGTGTCGTGGGCATCCGGCCCGGGATGATCGCCACGGACATACTCGGGCCTATCGGCGGTGCGACACTGATGCAGGCGACTGCCCCGACGATTCCGCTTGGCAGGGTGGGTCAGGCGGAGGAAATCGCGCAGGCGGCAATCTGGCTTTTGAGTCCGGCGGCGTCCTATGTGCACGGAACCACCATCGACGTCTCTGGCGGACGCTGACCGACGGCGCGGCGACACATAATGCCGGCGTTGGGCGGTCGAAGTGGTGAGGTGATGCTCGATTGCTTGGGGGAGGAGCCCGTACGGGGGGCCGACGGGTAACGCTGTCAGGGCATGACACTGCCGCCATTGACTTCGATCGTCTGCCCGGTGATGTAACTGGAAAGCTTTTCGCTGGCCAGGAAAAGCATGGCTCCAGAACACTCATCCGCCCGGCCCAGGCGCCCCATGGGGATCGTGGCGCTCAGCTGGGCCAGCAATTCAGAGCTGGTGTGGCCATCGTGGATCGGTGTGGCGATCACGCCGGGTGCGACTGCGTTGACGCGAATACCGTCGCCGACCAACTCCTTGGCCATGGCGCGGGTCAGCGTCGAGATGTAAGCTTTGCTGGACGAATACAGCCCCGCGCCCATGCTGCCGCCACTGCGCGCCGCCTGCGACGTCAGGTTGATGATGCAGCCGCCACCCTGCTGGCGCATGTGCGGTACGACGTGGCGGCACAATGCAATCATGGAACGCGCGTTGAGGTGGAACACCTCGTCGATCAGCGCGTCACTGGCTTCGATCAGGGGTGTCCTGCTGACGAATCCCCCCGCGTTGTTGACCAAAACGTCGATGCGGCCGAAGTGACGATGCACCTCTGCGGCCAGCCGTTCAAGCTGCGAGGTGTCGGACACATCGGCGCGGAAAACCGCGCCACTACCACCTGCGGCCCGCACACGGACTAGGACGGCGTTCGCCTGCTCGGGGTGCGAATGGCAATGCACTGCTATGCGGGCGCCCTGCGCTGCGAAATCCACAGCCGCCGCGGCACCGATCCCGGAACTCGCACCGGTGATCAACACCACCTTGTCCTTCAGGTCATCCATCCATGGACTCCGATATCAATGGCTGTGGGGCCGGTGCAGCTTGCACTCCGGATTGAGCCGCACACCGAATCCTGGCTGGTCCAGTGCCGAGGCCTTCATCCGGCCACCTTGTGGCACCGGCTCGTCCAGAAGCAGCGGGTTGAACATCGGCACAACCTGATCGGCCTTGGGCGCCATCATCAGGAATTCAGCGAATGGGCTGTTATGGCGGGTGATGACGAAGTGGTAGCTGTAGACCGATGATCCATGTGGTACCACCATGCTGCCGTGAGCGT
>CAMCZF010000109.1 GCA_945885775.1 Rhodoferax sp. OV413
GAACAGGGCCAGTACGCCAGCAAACGGGCCCAGGCCAACGGCCACAATGAACAACATGGCAAAGACCATTTCATTGATCGCGCGCGCCGCATCCATCAAGCGACGCACCGGCTGGTGCACCCAACGCGGGGTGATATTGGCCGAGGACAGGAGCCCAAGCGGGACCGCAAAAATCACCGCCAGCACCGTGCCCCACAGAGCAATCTGGATCGTGACCACCATTTCGGTCAGGTAGAGCGGCCACTGGGCAAATTTAGGCGGGAAGAAATCAGCTGCATAGGTGGCCATGTTGCCTGCGTCACGCACCAAGTCCAAGGGTCGCATATCTGCGCCCCGCCATGAACCCGCCAACAAGGCCAACAATACGGCCCAAGACAGCAGCGCAATCAGGCTGGTGCGTGGCAGCCCCGTCAACGTGCTGGGGCTTAGAGGTTTGGCGGGTGCGATCATTTGCTCTCTCCGTTACTGGCTCTTGGCTAAAGCCGCGAGCTGGCGATCGATGTCAGCCAGTTTTGCCTGTTTATCAGCGGCTGCGAGGCTTGCGTCAGCGTCGATCTTGTTGCGGTCTTTGAACAGTTCCAACTGCCGAATCGGGATCAATTGGCTATTGGTTGATAGCTTAAAAGACGACAACTTGGAAAGTTTATAAAGATTGTCTTTCTCCTGCTGGCTTCCCTTGCCATAGCTGTAAAAAAACTCCTTGATCTTCCCCTTGAGTGGTTCGCTCAAATCTTTGCGAATTACCAAAGGATCCGAAGGGATCAGCGGCGACGTCCAGATCACCCGGATGTCGTTGAACTTCCCGGGCAATTTGTCTTTGATCTTGTCCAGGTTTTCGCTGTTGTTGGTCGCAACATCCACCTGCTTATTGGCCACCGCGAGGGCGTTACTCTCGTGGTTAGCGCCACGCGACACCTTGAAGAAGGTCTTGGGGTCGATGTTGTTCTGCGAGAACACGTAGTAGCCAGGCACCAGAAAGCCAGAGGTGGAATTGGGATCACCGTTGCCAAAAGACAGATTTTTGCCCTGCTTCAGCATGTCGTCCAAGCTTTTGATGGGGCTGTCCTTGTGCACGATCAGGTGTGAGTAGTAGCCCAATGTGCCATCGGCATTGATCATCTGTGCAAAGACCTCACCGCTAGCCCGGTCCACCGCCTCCATGGCCGACTTGTTGCCAAACCAGGCCACTTGGACCTTGTTGAAGCGCATGCCTTCGATGATGCCAGCGTAGTCCGAGGCAAAAAAGCCATTGACTTTCATGCCCAATTTCTTGGCCATATCGTCCAGCACCGGCTGCCAGTCTGACTTCAGATTTTGGGACGACTCGGTTGAAATGATGCCGAAATTGATTTCTTTCAAGTCCTGCGCCAGACCAGCCAACGGCAGTGCTGCCATCAGTGTGGCGCCCACGAAACTGGTGATGAGTTTTTTTAACATGAGGTTTCCTTAAAATGTCAGACGGTAATGATGGGGGAGGATCAAGCTGCTTGGGTCAACGCAACCGGCTCCGAGGGCCGCTCCAACCGGGACGACCGCTTGGCGTTCTGCAGCACCGAAATATGGTCGCCAAGCGACAAGATGTCATCGGCCTCGGCCCCATAGAGATCGCGCAAAAGCTCAGGGGTGAGCGCCGTTGACGGACCGTCGTACACGACACGCCCTTGGTTCAGCGCAATGGTGCGCGGGCAATACTTGATCGCCACGTTAACTTGATGCAGCGATACGACCACCGTGCAGCCGTCTTCCTGATTGACGCGCTGCAAAATGTCCATCACTTTGCGCGAGGACTCTGGGTCTAGCGAGGCAATCGGCTCATCAGCAAGAATGACTTTGGCGCCCTGCACCAAGGCCCTGGCAATCGCGGCCCGCTGCTGTTGGCCACCCGACAAGGTCGACGCTCGTTGGTTACGGCAATCTTCGATGCCCACCCGTTGCAGAGCCGAAACGCCGCGCGCCACTTCATCCCGCGTAAAGCGCCGGATTAAGCTGCGCCAGAGTGGAACCCGGTGCAAGGTACCCACCAAAACATTCACAATCACGGGCAACCGATCAACCAAGTTGAACTGCTGAAAGACAAAACCGACGCCGGACCGAATATCACGCACATCATCTGCAATTCGCCCGGCTTTTTGGACGGTTCGGCCGTGGATCTGGATCAGACTTTCGGTTGCGCGATCCGCCGGCATCAGGCCCGCCAAATGGCGCAGCAGTGTAGACTTGCCAGACCCCGACGCACCAATCAGCGCCACCATCTCGCCAGCGCGGATGGTGAGGTCAATGCCTTGCAACGCCTGCCTGCCGCTTGGAAAGGTTTTGCTTAAGTCCCGAATGTGTATGGCAGCGGTCATCTCATGCTCCTGTTCAGTCGGTTAACGGTAGCCATCCAACATGACGAAGTTGTGACAGCTCTCGGTTAAGGGTGGCGTATCTGGTTCACCACTTACCCGGCAGGTAGGCACTGAGTCTTTTGGCACCAGTCCTTTTGAATCGTCATCAAAGTTTCACTTAATCGACACAGAATCTGCTTTGTTAGGCCCCTATGTTGGCGGCGACACCATGCCACTTTTTATGCGCTCATTTACTTTGCCTGCCGCTTTGTCCAGCCGCGTCGCACCATGGCTTGCGACCGCCTATACGGGCGCTTTGTTGCTTTTGCTCCCCTTGACGCCGCTGTTTGCCAGCCTGCTGTTCGGACGCTGGAAGTACCTGCGGGACTACGCAGGCTTTGTCCGAAAGATGCGCATTCATATCGGCGCGCTGCGCGAGGGTCCAGCCCTGCACTACTTTGAAGACGTGATGGGGCGCGCCAGCGGGGTGCCAGCCGACATCACTGGCTCCTGTGTTCAGTGCGGCAACTGCTGTATGGACAAACGCTGCGTTTTCCTGGAGCCGATCAACGATGGGCGCTACCAGTGCGGGATTTACCACTCACCCTTTCGCCGGCTGTCCAATTGCGGTTCATTCCCTTTGAATGCCCATGACTTGGCGCGCTAGGCCTGCCCCAGCTACCAAGTGGCCCACGTGGTTCGCAAGCCTTTATAAGTATGAACGGCCGCATGCCGCCAGGCTTTTACCTGATCGTCACGGCCCAGTTTGCCTCGGCTTTAGCCGACAACGCGTTATTGATCGTCACCATTGCCCTGCTGGCAGAGCAGGGCTTGCCGGTATGGTGGGCGCCGCTGCTCAAATTTGTTTTCACGGTTTCGTACGTGGTGCTGGCGCCGTTCGTGGGCCCATTGGCTGATGCCTTTCCCAAAGCACGGCTGATGGCCTGGATGAATGGGGTCAAGATGTTGGGCGTGGTCGCTTTATTGATCGGGGTCAACCCGTTGCTGGCCTTTGCTATTGCAGGACTGGGCGCCGCGGCTTACGCACCGGCGAAATATGGCTTGATCACCGAGATAGTCGGCCCTCACCGTCTGGTCCGCGCGAATGGTTGGCTAGAAGTATCCGTGGTCTGCGCAGCGCTTTTGGGAGCGGTACTGGGCGGCGTACTGGTTAATGTTGGCGTTCTTGACAAGCTGCACGCTCTGCTGGGTGCCGAAGGACTGATTGGCCCTTCGCGGTTGGCGCCCTCCTTGCTAATGTTGTTGCTGGTCTACACCGTGGCGGGCCTGCTCAATATCGGGATACCGCACAGTGGCGCGCGTTACCCAGCCACATCGCTTGACCCGTTGGTTCTGATTCATGATTTCGTACGGGCTAATCGTACGCTTTGGCGCGACCGTGAGGGTGGCCTGTCGCTCGCGGTCACCACCATTTTTTGGGGTCTCGGCGCTACGCTGCAGTTTGTGGTGCTGAAGTGGGCGGGCGATGTGCTGCACCTGCCACTGGACCAATCCGCTTATTTGCAGGCGGCCGTCGCAGTGGGGGTGGTGGTCGGGGCGGCGGCGGCAGGCCGCTGGGTGGCGCTGGACCAAGCCAGACGCATCTTACCGGCCGGTGTGTTGTTGGGACTGATGATGCCGGTGGTGGCCCAAGTTTCAGTACTCTGGGTGGCGATTGCCCTGCTGGCCTTTGTCGGGATGGTGGGTGGGTTGCTGGTGGTTCCCCTAAATGCCCTGCTCCAGCACCGCGGTTTCACCCTGTTGAGCGCCGGGCGGTCTGTAGCCGTTCAAGGCTTCAATGAAAATTTGAGCGTGTTGTGCATGCTGGGACTGTACGCGGCCCTGGTCGCCGCCGAGGTGCCGATCGTGCCACTCATGACCCTCTTTGGCGGGTGCATCGCAGTGGCAATGGCGGTGCTGACCAGGGCGGCATTACGGTCAGCTAATGCGGTCAGCCAGAACCTGCCGCACCAGTCCCGTTGACGCTGGCTTGGTGCATCACGGTCTGAAGCACGTCTTCAAATTGTTGCACGATGCGGGACCAATCCAACTGCAAGGCCGTTTGGCGGGCGGCTTGGCCCAACTGGGCCCGCAGGGCGGGCTGCTCCGCCAACGCCAAGGCAGCTGACACGAACCCTTTGGAGTCACCCAGTGCCACCACGCTGCCGTTGACCCGATCAACCAACCATTCTGCGGCAGCGGCGTCATTGAAAGCAACCACTGGCAATCCACTGGCCATGGCTTCGGTGGTAACGTTGCCAAAGGTCTCGGTCATACTGGGCATCAGGAACAGATCGGCGCTGGCGTAGTGTGCAGCCAGCACGCTGCCTCGCAGCTGACCGGTAAAGATGGCGTCGGGACACTGCTCCTGCAGCGCCTGGCGCATTGGGCCGTGCCCCACCAGCACCAGCCGGGCGCGCGGTACCCGTTGCTTGATCTCCTGATAGGCTTGGACCAGCAACTTCAGGTTTTTTTCCGGGGCAAGTCTGCCGACACACAGAACCGCCAGGTCATCGTCGCCAAGTCCCCACTGGGTCCGAAGTGCCGGTTGCCGGTGCGTGGGGTCAAAAGCAGTGGTATCGACCCCCCGGCTCACCACCTTGAGCTTATGGAAGCCAGCCGCAGCCAACGCCGTTTGCAATGCTTTGGTGGGGACCATGGTGCAGTGTGCCCGGTTATGGAACTTTCGCAGGTAGCCCATGATGGGCTTATGCAGAAAGCCAACGCCGTAATGTGCACTGTAGCTCTGAAAATTAGTCCGGTAGTCGGTGGACAGGGGTAGCTTCAGGTACAGCGCCGCCCGCAGCGCAGACCAACCAAGAGGGCCTTCCGTAGCGATATGAACCACATCCGGTCGGCGGAGTTGCCACAACTTAACCAGTGCGCCCTTGGAGGGCAACCCCATCCTAAGCTCGGGGTAACGGGGGATCGGCAGTCCCCGCATCAATACCTCATGAAACCCCGGCATCAGGGCCTCATGACTCCCCCTGTCGGCCCCACCTTGACGGGGCCGGATCAATTGCACGTCATGGTTGTTGCCGCGCAGGCCCTCAACCAGACGGGCTAGCGTCAAGGCCACGCCGTTCACCTCGGGGGGATATGTTTCCGACACCACTGCAACCCGCAACGAACGTTGCTTTGCAGGAAAATTGTCAACCTCGAACTCGTGGTTTATGTCAGTGTCCATATTGCCATCTTTGCAGTATTTGATAACAAAATGATGACAAGGCTGTTCTTGGTTATGAAACTCCGTTGTCACGTTATTTTCATAATGGCTCGCTAGAGTCAAAGCGCCTATCTCATTACCCTGGGCACAAAGCCCGTTTTTTTCGAGGTCGATATGAACCGCTATTTGCAAGAGCTCAAGACGCAACGTTGGGATGACCACCGTTACTACCACCATAGCCGCATCAACCAAAGTTTGCACCTGTTGAGCGCGGTGGTCTTTGTTATCTCCTACGTCTTGCTCTTTATTGAGCCCGCCTGGGCGGCCTTGCTGGCATGGTCGGTTTCCATGACCAGCCGCCAAGCCGGTCACTTCTTTTTTGAACCACGCGGCTATGACCATGTTAATCAAGCCACCGACGAGCACAAAGAAGCGATCAAGATTGGCTACAACATACGGCGCAAGATTGTTTTGCTTGCGGTCTGGGCCGCCGCGCCGATTGTGCTTTGGCTGCAACCCACCCTTTTTGGGCAAATTGCCGCTGCCGGTAACTGGCTTGAGTTTTTGCACGACGTGGGTATTGCCTGGCTTGCCCTGGGCGTGGCCGGCCTGCTGTTCCGTGTCGGGCAACTCTGGATTCAGCAAGACATGTGGACCGGCCTGGTTTGGGCCAGCAAGATCATCACCGACCCGTTCCACGACATCATGCTGTATCACAAGGCGCCTCTCGCCCTGCTGCGTGGTGAGTTGATCGACCCGATGACGCATGCGCGCCATCGGTGACTGTTGCGCTAAACCGTCGTCGCTCAGCGCGGTTGGCGCAGCATCTCCCTGAAGATGCCCTTGCGAATGGTCTGGTTGCTTTGCTCCGGACCGTCCCACCAGCCATCATCCTGCATGGCCTGGGCGGCCCTTACAAAGGCTTGAACCACAGCCTCAAAGTCGTGGTCGGTGTAGTTCAGACTGAAGATCAGTCGGGCGCTTCCCACCCAGCTCAAGGCGAGGCCATGTGCCCGCAAATAGAACTGAAGCATCCAGTTATACCGGGAGGGTTTGGTATACAACACCGTCCAGACCGTCGACATGTTCGCCACGCGCACCGGCAGGCCATTCTGCTCAAGCCGGTCATTAAGTTGTCGAGCACGGCCATCCCAGCGCTCGTCGAGACCGTCGTAAAGCGCGAGGATCTCTGGCGTCTCGATGGCATCCAGGAAGGCCTGCATGGCGCCCATCACATAGGGGTGCGCATTGAAAGTGCCACGAGCAAAGCAGATGTCGGCCGGCCGGCGCTCACGGTAGCGCTTCATCAGGGCGGCCCGGCCACAAACCACACCCACCGGCAGGCCACCGCCCAGTGTCTTGCCATAGGTCACCATGTCCGCCTGTACGCCAAAGTAGGCCTGCGCACCGCCCGGTGCCAACCTGAATCCAAGAAACACTTCGTCGAAGATCAGCACAATGCCACGCTGCGTACAAACTTCGCGCAGGCGATGCAACCATGCGGTGTAGGCGGCTCGGTCGTAGCCCACCTTGCGGCTGCTGTCGACCAGGGACGAGTCGCCCGGCGCTGGCGCATTGGGGTGCAGGGCCTGCAAAGGGTTGATCAAGACACAGGCAATGTCCTTGCGGGTACGCAACACGTTCAGGCTGCGTTCATCCATGTCCTTCAGGGTATGCGTTTCCCGCGGCGGCAGGGGGTTGCCGGGGCCGGGTTGTACGTCTTCCCACCAGCCGTGGTAGGCGCCGCAAAACCGCACCAAATGACTGCGCCCGGTGTGGTAGCGGGCCAAGCGCACGGCCTGCATCACGGCCTCGGTGCCCGACATGTGAAACGAGACCTCGTCCAACCCAGAAATGCGTTTGAGCCGGGTCACGTTGTCGAGCACACAGGGGTGATAGGCCCCAAGCACCGGACCCAACGCTTGCACCGTGCGCTGGCCAGCCTCGATGCTTTGCTTGTAAAAGTCATAGCCCAGCAGGTTCACGCCGTAAGAACCCGTCAGGTCGTAAAACACATTGCCGTCAAGGTCGGTCACTGTGACCCCTTGCGACGACTGCAGAAAACTACCGCTTTTGATATGGCGGCCCAGGTAGTCGGTGAATTGGTAGGGCACGCGGTAGCGCCCGGTGAACTGCATGTCCGAGATGATGGCCCGGGCGCTGGCCGTCATCGCAGCACTCTTGGCATAACGGGTGTCATACAGGGCTGCCAAGCGGGTAAAGCCATCACGCCGCCGCTGCACCACTGGACCGTCGGCATGGTCGGAGTTGAAGAAGGTGGCTTCGTCATAGGCATAGCCGGGCAGCAGCCCAGCGATGCGTTTGGCGATGCGCGAATGACCTGCCAGCGAACGGTGCTTGGCACGCGAGAGTTCAAGCCGGCGTTTGGCTTTGGGTAGGGCCCATGCCAGGACGCCCAGGGCCAATAAGGGAAGGGCCATGCTGTTGTCCATCAATTGCTCCAGTTAGAAATATGACAAACTTATCCAACTTATTTGACAGCCATATGAAAACCAACCTGCTGCGACGCTTTTTCCTCCAGGAAGATCTTAATTTCCTACTCACCAACCGGGTGCCCCGGCTGCTGCTGACACGCTGGATGGGCTGGTTCAGCCACCTGCGCAGCCCGCTGCTGGCGCGGCTGTCGATTCGCGTTTGGCGGCTGTTTACTGACGTGGACTTAAGCGATGCCCGGCATCAGCACTTTGACAGCCTGCATGACTGCTTCACCCGTGAGCTGCAGCCCGGCGCGCGCGTCATTGACCCAGACCCGGCGGTGCTGTGCAGCCCCAGCGACGGCATCGTGGGGGCTTGCGGTCGCGTGGTGGATGGCATGGTGCTGCAGGCCAAGGGCTTCCCCTACTCGATCGGTGAGTTGTTTGGCCCCAGTCAAGACCCCAGTGTGTTTATGAATGGCAGCTACATCACCCTGCGCCTGACCTCAAGCATGTACCACCGGTTTCATGCGCCGCAGAACATGACGGTTGAGCATGTGACCTACCTGAGCGGCGATACCTGGAACGTGAACCCGATTGCGCTGGCCCGGGTTGAGCGTCTGTTCTGCCGCAACGAGCGCGCCGTGCTTCGCGCCCGCCTGACCGAGGGCGGCCAGCCCATCGCACTGGTGCCGGTGGCTGCGATTCTGGTGGCCAGCATCCGGCTGCACTTTCTGGACGTGCTGCTTCACCTGCGCTATCGCGGCGCCAACGAGATGCCCTGCACAGCCCACTGTGTCAAGGGCCAGGAACTCGGCTGGTTTGAGCATGGCTCCACCATCATCGTCTTTGCCCCGCCTGGTTTTGAGCTGTGTGAAGGTATCAAGACGGGTCGGCAGGTCCGGATGGGGCAGGCTTTGATGCGGGTGATTGGTGCGTCAAGTCGCCTGGCGTAGGCTCTGGCCTGTGGCGGCGTCAAAAACATGGAGGGCCCGGGCCTCTGTAAAAAATTCAAAGGCCTGCCCAGTCATCAACTGAACCCGTTCACGAAACATGCCTGTTATCGGTTCACCAGCAATCTCGGCATGAACCAATGTATCGGCGCCAGTAGGTTCAATCGACTTCAAGGTCATTGTCATTCGGCAGTCCCCCGAGGACAGAGACACATGCTCCGGACGTATGCCGATGGTGACGGATTGGCCTTCCTGGCAATCAATATATGCTGGTCGTATCAAGGTCTGTCCATCAGCAAGTACCAGGCGCCCGTCTGAAACACGCCCCGAGAGAAAATTCATGGCGGGGGATCCAATGAAGCCGGCGACAAATTGGTTCGCTGGGCAGTCGTACAAAGTCAGGGGCGATCCCACTTGCTCCACCAGACCGTCACGCATCACCACAATTTTGTCAGCCATAGTCATGGCCTCGATTTGGTCATGGGTGACATAAATTGAGGTGGCCCCCAAACGCTGGTGCAAGCCGCGAATTTCGGTTCGCATGGCCACTCGCAATTTAGCGTCCAGATTAGACAGGGGCTCGTCGAACAAGAATACTGACGGATCTCGCACCATGCAGCGACCCATTGCGACCCGCTGGCGCTGGCCGCCAGACAATTGCCTGGGGAAGCGGTCCAACAGGTCCTCGAGCCCAAGGGTGCTGGCCGCCGATTCCACCTTAGCCCGAATTTGCGGCTTTGCCATATTGGCCATCTCGAGTGAGAAGGACATGTTGTCCCGCACATTCATGTGGGGGTACAGCGCGTAGCTTTGAAACACCATAGCGATATCGCGCTCTTTGGAGGGCATGTCGTTGACGACCTTGTTACCGATGGCGATGGTGCCTGCAGAAACCTCTTCCAAGCCGGCGATCATGCGCAGCAGCGTTGATTTGCCGCAGCCTGAGGGGCCTACCAAGACGCAGAACTCACCTTCTTCAACCTTGAGAGACACCCCTTTGATGACAGCTTGACGATCAAACGACTTCTTCACGTTTTCAACGGTCACCGAAGCCATGGCCTGTCCCTTTCGTAGAAATGACCCATTCGCGATTCGACACAAAGCATAGACCAGCATTTCATGGTAACCGACTGAAACCCCTCAAACACGGATGGATTACTCAAAGTTTCACCCTACGAAACACACATTCTGAATACCCAGGAAATACAACAACATAATCTTGCAACATGCCATTTGCAGTTCTTCGCCTGGCAAGCGCCACCTTTGGAGATGGTTATGTTAAGTCGTCGTCACTTATTGAAATCCGGTGTCCTTCTGCCAATAACCCTGACCGGCATCGATGCAAGCGCGCAGAGCAAGCCGGCCAAGTTAACCATACTGTCGCACCGAGTCCATATGTCGGTGATCAGTCAGGGTAAGAGTGGCGACCTGACTGCCGAATGGTCAAAGAAAAACGGCATCGCCATTGAGTGGGTGACCTTGGATACAGGGCCTCTGCACGAGCGCATGTTCCGTGAAGCGAGTCTGGGCTCAACCTCCATTGACCTTGCGTTTATGGTGAATACGCGCGCCACACCGGTGGTCACCAATTTGTTCGAACCGCTGGACAGTTGGATGCAATCAAACCCGCTGGAAGATCCTGCCGACCTCTTTCCTGGCCTGGTCAATGCCATGAAGTTTGGTGGCAAGCAGTATGCCGTTCCGCACCGCCATGCCACGACCGGTTTCCATTACAACGAGGCCATCTTCAAAGAGCGCGGGGTACCCATCCCGAAGACCTTCGAAGACGTGATTGAAGCGGCAAAGAAGCTGACTTTCACCCGGCCCGACGGATCCCAGGTATTTGGCTTCCTGATTGAAGGCGACAACTACCCGAATATGATCGACATGGCGCGCGCCTACGACGGCGACTTCATCACCAGCGACTTTAGGCTCGGCGTCAACCAGCCGCCGATGCTGCGCGCGGTGCAGACCATGCGCGACTTCTATGCGGCAGGGGTAATCCCGCGCAATTGGACCGCCATCAAGGGTGAAGAGGTCAATACATGGATGCAGTCTGGCCGAGTTGCCATGACCATCACGTCGTTCGGGCGCACCCAGTTCTATAACGACAAAGACAAGGCGAAGCACCCCGGCGATGTCAAGGTCATGGCCATACCCGCCTCTAAGGAGCTGCAAGGCAAATACCCTGAGTCCGCCCCTGCCAAAACAGAGTT
>CAMCZF010000110.1 GCA_945885775.1 Rhodoferax sp. OV413
CTTGCCGCTCTGGGCCTTGGCCAGTTCGGGCAGCAACAGCCCAGAGCTGGCAGCGCCGATGACAGCCGCACTTCGGGTTAAGACGAGACGGCGGGTGGTTGGGGTTGAATTCATGCGATTCCTTCTGTTTGAGCAAGGTGGGTTGGAAAACCACTCTATCCTAGTGCAGGTTACTTGTGTTGGGGCAGAGAGAAAACCCGATAGTCGCTTTAAATCACCATGAAATGCAGTAAATTACATTTTTTAGAAAGATGAATTATTTTGCATGTGTGTCTATTTAGGCGCCGTACAAGGTCGGCGCTTGGGACTTTGGTGCAAACTCGAGACCATCGCATTCTTGGAACCCTGACTTGACACCATCGCAACTACCGCTCGGCTTTGACCTGCCAAATGGCACCTCCGTCAAGCCAACGCCGATTCCCCGACGGGTCGCTCAAGAAACCAAGGGTTTACCCGATCTTCCGGCTATGGCCGATCAATTGGCCCGCCATCCCGACTACCGAGTCTTGCGCCGCCTGGTGCCGGTGACGCATTTCGCACGCTCCGGTGCTGGCGCCCTGCTGAAGATGGTCATTCTCGACACCGAAACGACGGGTTTGAGTCATGCCAAGGACCGTATCATCGAACTGGCCATGCTGCGGGTCGATGTGGACACCCTGACCGGTCTGCCTGTGGGCGATGTCCAAATTTACGACGGTCTTGAGGATCCTGGTCAACCCATTTCGGAGGAGGTGAGCCAAATCACTGGCATCTCCGACGACATGGTCCGTGGGCAAGCGCTGGACATGGCGCGCGTTGAGGCCTTGCTGGCCGATGCCGATCTGGTGGTGGCTCACAACGCTGGCTTTGACCGGCCCTTTTGTGAGGCGCGCTGCCCTGGTTTTGCCGCGCTGCCCTGGGCCTGCTCATTCGCCGATATCGACTGGAAGAAAGAAGGCAGAGGCTCCGCCAAGCTGGAGCATCTGGCCTTGCATCAGGGTTTGTTTTATGAGGCCCACCGGGCAGAGGTGGATTGCCATGCCCTGCTGGCGGTCCTGATGGCGCCCCTACCCACTGATGGCAAAACCGGCTTGGCCCGCCTGCTTGGCACCATTGCGTCGCCGAGTTATCGCTTGCTGGCCACACAGGCGCCGTTTGACGCCAAGGACGCGCTCAAAGCGCGAGCCTACCGTTGGGACGCTGAGAAACGAGTCTGGCACACTCGGCTGACAGATGAGACGCAACTGACGGCTGAATGCGTGTGGCTCAAGACAGCGGTGTATGGTGGTCGCAGTGCTCGAGTGCATCTGGAAAAAATGGATGCTTTAGTCAACTACTCTTCTCGGGCGGGGGCATTATCCGAGCAGCAGCTTTAAATGCACCCCCGGATAGAATGGTTCTCCCCCGGCAGACCTCAAGCATGTGTCGGGCATAAGGAGATTCATGAAACGTGTTGATGATTTCCGCCTCAAGTTCGGAAAAAAAGAACTCGTGCCCATCATGGTGGGTGGCATGGGTGTGGATATTTCCACGGCGGAGTTGGCGCTGGAAGCCGCCCGGCTGGGCGGGGTTGGTCATATCTCAGATGCCATGGTGCCCGATGTGTCAGACCGCCGCTTCGACACCAGTTTTGTCAAGGACAAGACCCGCTTTTACAAACACAACATCGACAAATCTGACAAGTCCATTGTCAAATTTGATCTCGGCGTGTTGGCTGACGCAACGCGTCGCCACGTTGGCGCGACCATGGATGCCAAGCGCGGCGAGGGGCTGGTGTTCGTCAATTGCATGGAAAAGCTGACCATGAATGCGCCGCGCGAAACCCTGCAGGTGCGCATGGCCTCGGCGCTGGATGCCGGTATTGACGGCATTACCCTGAGCGCAGGGCTGCATTTAGGCTCATTTGCTTTGCTGGCAGACCACCCGCGGTTTCGGGATGCCAAACTGGGCATCATCGTCTCTTCGGTGCGGGCGTTGCAGTTGTTTCTGCGTAAGAATGCGCGGCTGAACCGGCTGCCCGACTATGTGATCGTGGAGGGGCCGCTAGCCGGCGGTCACCTGGGCTTCGGTATGGACTGGGCAGAGTACGACCTGGCGACGATCACCGCAGAAATTTTGCAGTATCTGCGCGCCGAGCAACTCGATATTCCGCTGATCGCGGCGGGCGGTGTGTTTACCGGTAGTGACGCAGTGTCTTTTCTGGAGCAGGGGGCTGCCGCAGTGCAGGTCGCTACGCGGTTCACCGTGTCCAACGAATGTGGCCTGCCGACTGACGTGAAGCAGGATTACTTCCGGGCCAGCGAGTCAGACATTGAGGTCAACACCATCTCGCCCACGGGCTACCCGATGCGCATGCTCAAAAGCACACCTGCCATCGGCTCTGGCATTCGCCCCAACTGTGAAGCCTACGGTTACCTGCTTGACGGCAACGGGAGTTGCGCCTACATCAACGCCTACAACCGCGAGGTGGCGCTGCACCCTGACGTCAAGACGATCAAGGTGATGGACAAGACCTGTCTGTGCACGCATATGCGCAATTTCAACTGCTGGACCTGTGGTCATTACACCTATCGGCTCAAGGACACCACGCACCGCCTGGCCGACGGCAGCTATCAAACGCTGAGTGCTGAGCATATTTTCAAGGACTACCAGTTCAGCCGCGATCACCAGGTGGCACTGCCGGTTTCAGCGGGCACCGACGATGTGCGCCTCAGCAGCGGTATCAGTGCCTGACCCGACTGCGGTCCTCCACCCCCTGCGGCCCGATGTGTAAGTTGCTGAGCACACGCTCTTGGTGCAGGATCTGCCACGACAGCATCTTTTGCGCCATCACCAGCAGTACCCCTTGGCAGGTCGTGTCCTGAGCCAGGTTGCGTATTTCTGTCGGATCGTCCTGCAGATCAAATAGCAGAGGGGGTAGGGCAGCAAAGTGCACATATTTCCAGCGCCGGCCGCGAATGATGGTCAGCTGGCACTCGTCTGGCAGCAGCCCGAGCGCAGCCTCGCC
Organism: Rhodoferax sp. OV413; assembly: GCA_945885775.1. Lineage (GTDB taxonomy): Bacteria > Pseudomonadota > Gammaproteobacteria > Burkholderiales > Burkholderiaceae_C > Rhodoferax. Next base: position 2,987 of record CAMCZF010000110.1, read on the forward strand.
GTCGTAGCTGCTCCAGGGACTGCTGCGGAAATCAAGCGCCATATGGACCTCTTCACGCCAGTGGGCCGGCGTGCCGTCACCCAAGAACGGCACCAGTGATCGGCCGTCACACTGTGCCGGTATCGCGGCTCCTAACCAGTCCAGCACGGTGGGCATCAGGTCGACCGACTCGGTGAACGCATCCACCTGGCGGCCACGACCGGCATCAGCCTCATGACGCGGGTCGCGGATGATCAGTGGAATGTAGAAGCTTGGGTCAAAGTACAGCTCCTTGCCCCAGGTGTAGTGATCGCCGCCCATTTCACCATGGTCGCAGGTGAAGACAATCAGCGTGCTGTCGTACTCGCCAGTGGCTTTCAGGTGCGCGACGATGCGGCCAACGGCGTCGTCCACCTCGTTCATCATGCCGTAGTAACACGCACGCATCTGGCGCAGCTCAAGCTCGGGCATGTGAACCAGGTTGTTGGGGTTGTGCTCGTCGTAGTGGTTGGGGCGGTCGAAGCTCTTGATCCAATGCGCCAGGTGCGGGTGCTGGGCGGCTTCAAGCTCAGGGGTGGCGCGTCGATTTGGTAGCGACACACTGGCCGGGTCATACAGACCGTTGTAGGGCTCGGGCGCGATCACTGGCGGATGAGGCCGCAAAAAGACGCAGTGCATGAACCAGTCTTCGTGTCGGTGGTCACTCAGCCAATGGATCACCTGATCAGCCATAAAGTTGGTGTCACTGTCCTCCGCCTTGAACCGTGCTGGAATAAATCGATGCCCCCGGTTCGCTGGTTTGTCAAAGTCGGTCTGCGGTTGGTAAATATCCTCGCGGCCCTGAAATTGATAGCCTTTGGCGCGCAGGTCTTTCATCCAGGCGCTCATATAGTCCGGGAACAGCAGACCGATGCTGTAACCCGGCAAAGGGCCTTCATAAGTGCGCAGCGATGGGTCAGTCGGGTCACGGCCACGCGGGTCGGCGCTGGTGTCGGTGTAGCCAAAGAGCGTGGGGTCGAAGCCCAGTTTGCGCACTTCCTTGGCCAAATTGGTGTGGCGTTGATCCAGGGGCGTGCCATTGCGCCCGGAACGGTGGTTCATCAAATAAAGACCGGTCTGCAGGCTCGCGCGTGAGGGGCCGCAGGGTGATGTGACGGCGTAATGCTGCTTGAACAGTGTGCCGTCAGCCGCCAGGGCGTCCAGGTGTGGAGTTTTGACCACCGGGTGCCCCAGCGCCGACAGGCACTCGCCGCGCCATTGATCGGCCGAAATGAACAGGACTTTTCGTGCGCGGGTCATGGTGCGCTGGAATCAGCGACGGCGATGCACTCCAACTCAAAGCGCAGCGCTGCAGACAGGCAGCCTGTGATGGTGGTGCGCGCTGGGTAGGGCGCCTGAAAATACTCGCGGTACAGCCGGTTGAACTCGGGTAAATCCGTGGCGTCGCGCACATAGTTGCGCGTTTGAACGACCTGGGCCAAAGTGCAACCTGCCGATTGCAAGACCTTGCGAAGATTCTCCACAGACCGCCGAAACTCACCTTCGAATGTGTCAGACACGATGGCCCCGGTAACGTCCACCGAGGCCTGACCCGACACAAACACCAGATGACCCACCCGCACGGCAGGACTGAAAGGCAGGTGTGAGACCGGGGTGTCCGCCTCGCGGGGATAAGAAACTTCAGGACGCATAGTTTTCTCCTTTAATTGGGGTCAGACTCCAATTAAAACTCATACTGGCTGTTTGTCAATTAATTGGAATCTGACCCCAATTAATTGAAGGGTCCGCTTTTGACGAAGCCGCCGCCCTGGTAGCGACGAGCTGGGTCGTTGGGGTCGAGGGGCGGTGTTGACTCCCGATCGGAACGATAGGGCTCCGCGCTGTCTTGTGGCTTGAACCCCAGGTGAGCCGCGCCGGCGTTGTTCCACCAGGGGTCGCGGTTGTCAGACATGCCAAACACAACGGTATGACCGATTTGCGGGGCCTGCAGGCAGCACCGTATCAATTCGGTCAGGTCACGGTAGCTCAGCCAGGTGTGAAGCATGCGGCGGTCTTTGGGTTCGGGGAAGGCCGAGCCGATCCGCATGCTGGCGCTTTGTATGCCATAGCGGTTCCAGTAAAACTGGGCAACGTCCTCACCGAATGACTTGGACAGGCCGTAATAGCTGTCCGGACGTCGCAGGCAATCGGTGCCCAGTACCTCATCTTGTTGATGGAATCCCACCACATGGTTGGAGCTGGCAAACACCACGCGCTCAACGCCGTGGCGGCGGGCGCCCTCGTAAATGTGCAGCACCCCCTTGATGTTGGCCTCCAGGATGGCCTCAAAGGGGTAGTCGGTGGCCAGGCCGCCCATGTGCACGATGGCATTACAGCCCTGTACCAGTTGGTCCACCGCCTGTTTGTCCGCCAGTTGGCAGAACTGAACCTCTTCACCTGGGCCAGCGGCGTCCATGGCGGCGATATCGGAGAGTCGCATCTGCTGCGCGTAGGGTCGCAGGCTGGTGCGCAGATGGCGGCCAAGTTTGCCGGCAGCGCCGGTAAGCAGAAGGCGGGGAATCATGATGGCCGTTCCTTTTTGAGATGGGGCGGTGGGCCTAAGGGGTGACGGCGCTGGGCGCTGAATGGGCCTTCTTGATTTGAAACTGGGATTGGGCAGGATCACTCAGCCGTACACCTGCGGCCTTGACGGCCTGGTCTGGCACTTTGTCGAGCTTGTTGTAGCTGGCATGCGATTGGGCTTTGTAGGGAGTGTTGTGTGCCGCGTTATAGCAAAAAAGTACCGTCCAGCGCCGGTTGGGTGAGCGGTTCTGGTCGGAGCGGTGCATCACATTGCTGTGGAAAAACAGACCGTCGCCTGGCGCCATCTCGGCATAGACCAGCTCCATCTCGTTGAGCATCTGATTCACGCGCTCCATGTCGGCGCCCACCTGCTCGCCTGGTCCTGTGCTGTGGTTGATGCGGCCAGCTCGGTGCGAGCCGCGAATCACCTGCAGGCAACCGTTGTCGCGATCGGCACGGTCCAGCGCCACCATCACGCTGGCCATGTGCGGGAACAAGCAGCCGTTGTGGTACCAGTAGCCGTAGTCTTGGTGCCATTCCCAGGCGCCGCCGTCAAACGGCTCTTTGGCGGTGAGCTTGGAGTGGTAGTGGTAGACCTCGGCCCCTAGCATGTCTTCGATGGTGTCTACCACCCGCTCGCTGCGTGCCGCTAATCCATAGACACTGTCACCCGGCTCGTTCCACAATGCGATTCGGGTGGCCTTGCCCTGAGCGTCGAGGCGCTCGTAGAGGCTTTGTTTCAGCGCCGGGTCTTGCTCCATGGCCTGGCGCATGAGGCTGATTTCTTCAGCGTCGAAAAGAGACGGGACCATGACAAAGCCGTCCTTGTCATAGGCCTGACGTTGCGCACTTGTGAAAACGGTAGGCATTGGATCTCCTGTAGGTCTTGGGATGTCGGCCAGGCGTCATTGGCAACAGTGCCGCCTCAGCTGCCAAACATTCGTGATCGGGTGTTTTGCAGATGATGCCGCATGGCTGTCTCAGCCGCCACACTGTCTCGTCGCACAATGGCATCGACCACGGCCACGTGCTCGGCCTGCACGCCCAACAGGCGTTCCTGGCTTTTGCTGAGCGAAAAATTGCGCAGTAGGTCCATCCCGAATGTCACGTGCTGCTGGATTGAGGCAATGACCGAGACAAAAAACTGGTTCTTGCTGGCGCGGGCAATCGCAATGTGGAAGTCGTAGTCTTCCTGCACGCCCAGTACATGGTTGTTGACAGCCATTTGCAGTCGCGCCAATTCACGTTGAATCAGCACCAAGTCGGCTTCGTCGGCCATTTCTGCCGCCAGGGCCGCCGCACCGCCTTCGATGACGATACGAAACTCGATGCACCGTCGCACATCAGACAGTGACTCCAATGGCATGAAGCGGGGTAAATCCGGGTCGGGTCGGCGCGTGACAAAGGTGCCCGCACCCTGACGGCTGGTGATGATGCCGTCGGCCCGTAGCCTTGAAAGCGCCTCGCGCACGGTGGGGCGCGAGGTTTTGAACTGCTCGGACAAGGTCTGTTCTGTAGACAGGCGGTCGCCTTCTTGCAGATCGCCCTGGATGATCAAAGCCAGCAACTCGCGGTAGACCCGATCGGCAAGACCTTCCGGGGTACGACGTGCGGTCATGGCCAGACTGTGGGCTAGGCGTTGGCGTCAGCCGCCAACAGTTGCCTGGCGGTCGCCTCAATCTCACCACGCATTGAAAAAGGAGACGGGCTCAGCAGCGGCAACTGGGCGCCCATATCGGCCACGCCAGACCAGGTGACCGCGTCGTGCAACACGCGGATCAGAGAGACCGAATCTCGCAGCGTTTCTAGCGGCAAGAACAGGTCGTACAGCCGCTGGGCCTCACTCATGTCCAGCCTTTGCAGGGCGCCCAACAGCGCCATGCAGGCCTTTGGGGCGATACAGCCGGAGCCGGTGGTGAAGGATGCCAGGCCAAAGTGGCCAAGATGCGACAACACCGGCCGCTCCCCCATGCCACTGACGATGCGGCTGCTGGAAATACGCTCAATCATGGCTTGCAAAAACGGGTCGTCGTTCGGGTTGGGTCGAACCACGGCGTAGTTGACGCATAAAACCTTGTTCGATTCGACCAGCGCCTGCAGGGTGTCAAGGTCAATGTATTGCTCGCTCTTGATGTAGAGCGTGACGGGCATGGCGGCGCTATCGACAAAGCGAGAAATGCCTTCGGCCACGCCTTGTGGTGTGGTGAACCCCTGCATCGGCAACACCATGGCGGTCTGATAACCTGAGTTGCGCAGCAGTTGCGCCTGTTCAATCATCTTGCCAAAGTCTGGACCCACTGCGGGAATGACCCGTGTGTCAGGGCCAGCGGCATCGGCCAGCATGTCCAGCATCGGCCCGTATTCACGCAAGGGCATGTGGTACAGGTTGGCGTTGCCACCGTACAGCAGGGTGCGAATGCCGCCGACCTCAATGTGCTTTATCAATTGCCGGTTGGCCGGCTCATTGACAGACAAGTCGCCATGACGTGCCAAGGGTGGCACAGCCAGCACTGAGCCGGTGAATTCTTCCAGGGTGATGGGGGTTTGCTTCATGGGGCATCCATCCCGAATGGGGATAAATAATGGTATGACATATTTAGATTTGTATGACGAATATTTCTAATATTGTGGGACTAATTCGCGCTGAGCGCTACTATTTTCCAGCGTCTAGGGTTTGTACTGATCATAAATTACTTGACAGTCCCAAGGTTGTCAAACAAAGTCTCTCCTGTTGTCTAGCCCTGTCTGTAAGCTGGGGCGGACACGCAGCGGGTCAGGCCTAGGGGCTTGTACCCATCCGGTTTTCCCCACTTCTGTTGGAGTTTTTGTATGAACCAAGCCCCTCGTTCCACGAGCCCTCGCAACGCCCAGCGTCGCCAAGTGCTCAAAGGCTTTGCTGGTGCCGTGACGCTGGCGGGTGTAGGAAGCACCGCATGGGCCCAAGCGGGCAAGGAAGCGCCAGCCTTGGCAAAGTTAGTTACTGATGGCAAGTTGCCCGCGTTGGCACAGCGCCTGCCCTCTGCGCCTTTGGTGGTTCAGGCTGAAAAAGTGGGCACCTATGGCGGTGCACTCCGTCGTGGCCTGCGTGGCAGTGCGGACCACAACGGTATTTTGCGGATGGTGGGTAACCAAGGTTTGGTGCGTTGGAACATGGCCTTCACAGTGGTGCTGCCCTGCGTTGCTTCCAAATGGGACGTCAACGCCAACTCCACCGAGTTCACCTTCACACTGCGCCCCGGCATGAAGTGGTCTGACGGCAAGCCTTTCACCGCGGACGACATCATTTTTTCGATCGAGGACTGCGCCAAGAACAGCGAACTTTACAAGTCGGTGCCGTCGACGCTGGTCATTGCAAACAAGCCGGCCGTGGTCACCAAGCTCAACGACACCACGGTGAAGTTCACCTTTGCCACGCCCTATGCACTGTTTCTGGAGCAAATGGCCACCCCGCTGGGTCAGTACCCCACGCTTTTCCCCAAGCACTACTGCAGCCAGTTTCACCCCAAGTACAACCCCAATGTGGCGGCTCAGGCCAAGGCGGCCAATCTGTCCGACTGGGCGTCACTGTTCCGCAGCAAGTGTGGCGACATTGAAATCCCGTCGCGCTGGGGCAACGTGGACAAGCCCACGCTGGACCCGTGGGTGGTGACCGAAGCCTATTCAGGTGGCGTGACCCGCGTCGTGATGGAACGCAACGCCTACTTCTGGCAGGTCGACCAGACCGGACAGCAACTGCCCTATATTGATCGGTTGACTTTCAGTATTGCGCAAGATGTGGAGTCACTGATGCTAGACGCCTTGTCCGGTAAGCTTGATATTCAGGAGCGCCATATCGACTCGCTGCAGAACAAGCCCACCCTGTCGCAAAACATGCAAAAAGGCGGCTATCGGCTGATTGAACTGGTGAATGCGGGTTCGCAGCAGGTTCAAATCTACCTGAACATGACGCACAAAGACGCCAAGATGCGTGAGATGTTCGCCAATAAAGAGTTTCGGCAAGCACTCTCTATGGGTATGAACCGCAAGGAGATCATTGACCTGGTCTACTTGGGTCAATCGGAGCCGTACCAGACCGGCCCGCGCCCGGGACACCCTTGGTTCAATGAAAAGCTGTCACGTCAGTTCACCAAGCACGACCCCAAGTTGGCCAATGAAATTTTGGACCGGATTGGCTATAGCAAACGTGACGCCCAGAAATTCCGGCTGCGGCCCGATGGCCAGAAAGTGTTTTTCTCGATCGACGTCATTCCCACGCTCTACCCCGATGCCGTGGATACGCTCGAACTGGTCAAGCGCCACTGGGCCGAGATTGGCATCGACATCAAGGTCAACACGATTGAGCGGGCGCTGTACTACACGCGTGGCGACAGCAATGAGCACGATGCGGCAGTCTGGCCGGGTCCTGGTGGTCTGGATCCGATGCTGGATGCCCGTGACTACTTTGCCCAGCATGCACAAGGCTCGCGCTACGCGATTCCATGGACACAATGGTATTTGTCGGGCGGCAAAGATGGCCAGGAGCCACCGGCAAGCCAGAAGCAGCGCATGAAGCTGTACGACGACGCGCGAGCCACAGCCGACCTCAAGAGGCGTGGTGAACTGATGAAGCAGGTGTTTGACCTCTGTGCCGATGCGTTTGAGACGATTGGGGTCTGCCTGGCCGTCAACTCCTTCGGCATTGCCAAGAACAACCTGCAAAACGTGCCCAAGAGCTACCCCAGCGCTTGGTCGTGGCCAAACCCCGGTCCGGCGATGCCGCAGCAGTTCTTCTTTACCCGTAGCTGACGCACGATGCTGGTCTTTATCGTCAAACGGCTGCTCTGGATGCTGCCGTTTCTGGTGGCGATCAGCTTCCTGTCCTTCGTATTGATCCAACTGCCGCCTGGCGATTACGTCACCACGTACATCGCCACGCTGGCGGCCTCCAACGAGGTGGTGGACCAAAACACGGCGGCTGATCTGCGCAACCGTTTTGGTCTGGACCAGCCGATGGTGGTGCAGTACTGGAAATGGATCTCCAACATTGCCTTGCGGGGTGATTTTGGGCTGAGTTTTGAGTGGCAGCAGCCGGTGGGTGACCTGATCTGGGAGCGCATGGCCCTGACATTGCTGTTGACACTGTCGGCTCTGCTGCTCACCTGGGGCATCGCTTTGCCGGTAGGGGTGTTCTCCGCTGTTAAGAAATACTCGGTGGCAGACTACATCGTTACAGGCTTGTCATTTCTGGGTCTGGCGATCCCGAGTTTTTTGTTGGCGCTGGTGCTCATGTACGTGGCTGCCGTGGAATTCGGGCAAAACGTAGGCGGCCTGTTCTCTGAGGAGTACCTCACAGCTCCCTGGAGCATCAATAAGGTCATCGACCTGTTGCAACACTTGTGGATTCCGGTGGTGATTCTGGCTGTGTCGGGTACCGCCAGCCTGATTCGGGTGATGCGCGCCAACATGCTGGACGAGTTGCACAAGCCTTATGTCACAACGGCGCGGGCCAAGGGTTTGTCCGAATTCACCCTGCTGGTGAAATACCCGCTGCGCCTGGCACTCAAC
>CAMCZF010000111.1 GCA_945885775.1 Rhodoferax sp. OV413
TCCGAGGAGCGTTGCAGTTCACACCAGGTGAATGAGGCTCGGAGTGCGCCACTGGGCTCATGCCTGGTCGCCGTACCAACTGCGCTCACCCACTGGTCTGTGCGGTGAGCCTCCCAACAAGTCGCATCACAGCCGGTGGTTTATTCAAAATATTTTTTGGAGTGAGCCATGAACGCTGTATTGAAACCTATCAAAAACCAAGACCACGCCATTGCCGACTTGTCGTTGGCCGAGTGGGGTCGTAAAGAAATCCGCATCGCCGAGACCGAAATGCCTGGTCTGATGGCGATTCGCGCTGAGTTTGCCAAGGCGCAGCCCCTCAAAGGCGCGCGCATTACCGGCAGTCTTCACATGACGATCCAGACCGCGGTGCTGGTCGAGACCCTGCAAGCACTCGGTGCACAGGTGCGCTGGGCCTCGTGCAACATCTTCTCTACGCAGGACCATGCTGCTGCCGCTCTGGTGGCCGCCGGTACGCCAGTATTTGCCTACAAGGGTGAAAACCTGGACGATTACTGGGACTACACCCACCGCATTTTTGAATTTGGCAACAAGGGCAGCAAGTCCGAAGGCCCGAACATGATTTTGGACGACGGCGGCGACGCCACGCTGCTGATGCACCTGGGTGCCAAGGCAGAGACCGACATCAAGGTGCTGGCCAAGCCCGGTAGCGAAGAAGAAATCTGCCTGTTTAACAGCATCAAGGCCAAGCTCAAGGTCGACCCAACCTGGTACAGCCGCCGCCTCAAGCAGATCATTGGCGTGACCGAAGAAACTACCACGGGCGTGCTGCGGCTGAACGAGATGTCGGCCAAGGGCACGCTGGCATTCCGTGCCATCAACGTGAACGATTCGGTGACCAAGAGCAAGTTCGACAACCTGTACGGCTGCCGCGAGTCTTTGGTGGATGCCATCAAGCGCGCCACCGATGTGATGATCGCCGGCAAAGTGGCGGTTGTGGCCGGTTACGGCGACGTGGGCAAGGGCTCGGCCCAGGCGCTGCGTGCGCTGTCCGCTCAGGTTTGGGTGACTGAAATCGACCCGATCAACGCGCTGCAGGCTGCCATGGAAGGCTACAAAGTCGTCACCATGGACTACGCCGCCGACAAGGCCGATATTTTTGTGTCGGCCACCGGCAACAAGAGCGTCATCACCTACAAGCACATGGCGGCCATGAAAGACCAGGCCATTGTCTGCAACATTGGCCACTTCGACAACGAAATCGACGTCACTTCGCTCGACAAGTGCAAGTGGGAAGAGATCAAGCCGCAAGTCGACCACGTGATTTTCCCGGCCAAGGGCAAGACTCCTTCCAAGCGCATCATTTTGCTGGCCAAGGGCCGCTTGGTGAACCTGGGCTGTGGCACCGGCCACCCCAGCTTCGTCATGAGCTCCAGCTTTGCCAACCAGACCATCGCCCAGATTGAGCTGTTCACCAAGCCCAAGGACTACAAGGCTGGTCAGGTTTACGTGTTGCCCAAACACCTGGACGAAAAAGTGGCGCGTCTGCACCTGATGAAGGTCGGCGCCATGCTGACCGAGCTCAGCGAAGAGCAGGCCGCGTACATCGGTGTCAGCAAGGCCGGCCCCTACAAGGCCGATACCTACCGCTACTGATGCGCGCCGACCAGCTGCTGGTGCTGCGTCAGCACGCCAGCAGCCGCTCGCAAGCCCAACGCCTGATTGAGGGGGGTCTGCGCTGGCGCGTCGGCGAGGTCTGGAGGACCGTCACCAAAAATGGTGACGACATTCCAGTCGACGCCGAGCTCCAACTGCAAGACCTGTCCGAAGCGCTCTATGTGTCGCGCGGCGGCCTCAAGCTGGAGTCCGCCTTGCTTCGGCTCAAGTTGTCGGTGGCCGGTTGGACCTGTCTCGATGTTGGGCAGTCCACCGGCGGCTTCACCGATTGCTTGCTGCAGCAAGGCGCAACCCGGGTGGTGGGGGTGGATGTGGGCAGTGCCCAACTTCATCCCAGCTTGCGTGCTGACCCGCGTGTGCTGTGCGTGGAAAAGCTCAATGCCCGAGCCCTAAATGCTTCTGATTTGATAGCTGCGGATCAAGATGCGACAGGGCCTGACGGCTATTTCGAGGCTGATCCCGATGCAGTAGCGCAAGCGCCCTTTGAGCCGGCGTTTGACCTGATCGTTGGCGACTTGTCCTTCATCTCGCAAACACTGGTGCTGCCGGCTTTGGTGCCGCTGCTCAAACCGGGGGCCGGACTGCTGATGCTGGTCAAACCCCAGTTTGAGTTGCAGCCGGGCCAGGTCGGCAAGGGTGGCATTGTGCGTGATGCGGGTCTGTACCTGCTGGTGGAGCAGCGGCTGCGCGATTGTTGCGCCGCGCTCGGTCTGCAGGTGTCTGCGTGGTTCGACTCGCCCATTGATGGCGGCGACGGCAACCACGAGTTCTTCATGTATGCCCACCGCGTGGGCGACCCGATACCCGGGAGTTAGTTCACCATGAACGTCATGTCCAATACACCCCTGAGCCTGGAATTTTTTCCAGCCAAGACGCAGGAAGGTGAAGCGAAGCTGCGCCTGGCGCGCCAGCAACTCTACGCCCTAAAGCCGAAATTCTGCTCGGTCACCTATGGCGCGGGCGGCTCGACCCAGGCCGGCACCTTCCAGAGCGTGCGCGAGATTTTGGCCGAGGGGGTGAGTGCGGCCGCGCATTTTTCCTGTATCGGCGCCACCCGCGACTCGGTGCGCCAGCAACTGTCGGTCTTACGCGCCATGGGCGTCCAGCGTTTGGTGGCCCTGCGCGGCGATTTGCCGGCTGACCACGGCGGTAGTGACGAGTTCCAGTACGCGAGCGACCTGGTGGAATTTATCCGGGCAGAGACCGGCGCGCACTTCCACATCGAGGTGGCAGCCTACCCGGAGATGCACCCGCAGGCGGCAACGCCCGGTGCTGACCTGCAAGCCCTGTTCGCTAAGGCCAGTGCTGGGGCCAATTCGGCCATCACCCAGTATTTCTACAACCCGGACGCCTACTTTCGCCTGCTGGACGATGCGCAGGCGCTGGGTCTCACACTGCCGATCGTGCCGGGCGTTCTGCCGATCATCAATTCGGCGCAGTTGATTCGGTTCAGTGAGGCCTGCGGTGCCGAGATCCCGCGCTGGTTGCGGCTGCGTTTGAATGCCTTTGAGGACGATGCTGCGTCGATCAAGGCGTTTGGCCTTGATGTGGTGACCGATCTCTGCCATCGCCTGCTCGCCGGCGGAGCGCCTGGCCTGCACTTTTACACCATGAACCAAAGCGCCCCAACTCTGGAGATTTGCCGCCGGCTCAGGCTGCTGCCGAGCGCGTCAGCAACTGACACCGACGACGCGGCAGACGTGCTTGCGCTAGCCTAGCTCGGCGACTGGGTCTCTGAGTCAGGCCCGGGCGTCGCCCCAGCGCAGCGGGCTGGTGTCGTCGCCCCGGTAGAGGGTGTCACCGTGGCGGTCCACGCAGTAGTCGGGCGAGACAATCATCTCGGTGAAACGCATGTCGGCGGCGATGCGGGTGTACTCAAACAAAATGCTGCGCACCACCCGGGCGCCGGTGCGGATGTGGCTGCCGTGGCCGATCCAGCAGGGCCCGGTGATGGTGGCGCCGGGCTCGATGCGAACGCTGGAGCCGATGTACACCGGCCCCTCGATCTTGATCTGGTCCCAGGCCACCGAGGTGTTCAGGCCCACCCAGATGCCGGGCCGTACCTGGCGCCCGGGCATGTTCATCTGCGCCACCTCGCCGCGCAGCACCCGCTGCAGCACCGACCAGTAGTCGCTGACGCGGCCGATGTCGATCCAGTTGAAAGGGCGGTTCTGCACATAAAACGGCAGCTGTTGCGCCACCAGCTGCGGGAACAGCTGCGAGCCGATGTCATACACCTGGCCCGGCGGAATCAGCGCCAGCGCTGCCGGCTCAAAAATATAGATGCCGGTGCTGGCCAGCGTGGAGCGGGCCTCAGCGGGCTTGGGCTTCTCTTGAAACGAGACGATGCGACCGTCGTCCTCGGCCAGCACGATGCCGTAGTTGGGTACATCGGCCAGCGGCACGTCCATGGCGACCAGGCTGGCGATCGCCCCTTTGGCCTGGTGCTCGGCCAGTGCTGCGGTGATGTCCAGGTCAATCAGCGCGTCGCCGCACAGCACCAGCGTGGTTTCGTCAAAAAAACCGCTGAAATCTTGTATGCGGCGCATCCCGCCGGCCGAGCCCATGGGCCGCGGCAGCACGTCGCCATGGTCACGCACGCCCTCGTAGCTGTAGCCGATTTGCACGCCCCAGCGGTGGCCGTCGCCAAAATACTCTTCAATCTTGTGGTGGTGCCAAGCCACGTTGACCATGATCTCGGTCACCCCGTGGCGGGCCAGGTGCTCGATCAGGTACTCCATCACCGGTTTGCCCAAAATCGGCACCATCGGTTTGGGCAGATCGCGCGTGAGCGGGCGCACCCGCGTGCCCTGACCAGCTGCCAGAATCATCCCCTTCGCCATCGCTATCCTCCGTTGTCGACCGCCCAGGCGGCGTGTTCATCTTGCGCCAGTTTAGCCACCAATTGTGGCAGTGCTGCCTGCAAAGCCGCTTTCAGGGTATGCGGCGGGTTGATGATGAACACACCGCTGGCCGGCAGACCCGGCCGCTGCACTTCGCCCGCCTCATCGGTGGTTAATTTGCTGGATTTAACGGTCAGGCTGGCGTTGAGCCAGCTTTTGCCGGCGCGGGTGGCCAGGGTTTTGAGTTTGCGCGGCACGTCGTGCGCCTCTGGGCGTGGAATCAGCGGGTACCAGACCATGTAGGTGCCGGTGGCAAAGCGGGTCAGGGCATCAGCCACCATCACTGGCACGCGCGCGTAGTCGCTTTTGATCTCGTAGCTGGGGTCGCACAGCACCAGGGCCCGGCGCGCCGGCGGTGGTAAGAACTTCTTCAGGCCCTCAAAACCATCTTCGCGCAGCACCGCCACCTGGCGCCCAGCGTCCAACTGGGCAATGTTGGCGCTCAGCGTTTTGGCATCAGTCGGGTGCAGTTCAAACAGCTTGAGCTTGTCGCGATCGCGCAGCAGGTGCTGGACGATGAACGGCGAGCCCGGGTAAACGCGCTGGCTGGGTTTGTTGTTGAAGCCGGCCACCAGGTCCAAATAATCCTGCAAGATAGACGCAGGCGCTTCTGCTACTTTAGTAATAGCAGACTTTCCTTTGCTGGCAGGGGCTAGAGCCGTTTTTTCTTCAGAAAGAAGACGCAAAAAACCGTCTGCCGCCTCACCACTGGTCTGCGCATAGTCGCCGTCGAGCCGGTAAAGGCCAGCGCCGGCATGGGTGTCAAACACCGTCAGCGCGGTGTCTTTTTGCGTCATGTGGCGCAGCACGGCCAGCAGCGTCATGTGTTTGAGGACGTCGGCATGGTTGCCGGCATGAAAGGCGTGGCGGTAACTGAACATAGCGTCGATGGTAACCGTCGCCCATAGCGCCTGGGACTGGCCTGGCAACCGGCCCAGCGCCGATCTTTTTTGGCCATCAGGCACACGCCAAGCAAATAATTTGAAAATATTTTAAAAATAGGCCTAAATAACCCGCTTAATCTGCCGTTAAGAACTTACGAAGCCGGAAAAAGCCCATCACCTCACCAGCGAGCTTGACCCACCATGCAACTGCCACCCTTTGATCGAAGCCCAGCTTCGCGCCCTACCGGCGCGGATGGGGCTGCGCTCGCCACGGTGCGGGTGATTCCGGTGGCGCCGGTCAACCCTGCGTCCGCAGCCAGTGCCAATCCGCCTGCCACGCCGGGTGTGATTAATCTTGTCGGCAAGTCACCCAAGCCCGAAGCCGGCGAAGGGGTGTACAGCAGTGTGGCAGACCCGACCCGCCGAGGTATTCAAGAGAACACGCCCAAAGACTGGACCATCAAGCGCCCCGCCCCTGAAAAAGTGGAAGATCCGCCACCAATTCCGATCTCCAAGGTTTTGATGGACCATTTGGAATCGCTCTGGGCCGCCAGCGCCAGTGCCGTGCAGGTGCAGCAGCAGGTGCGTAACCACTTGGAAATCGGCCAGAACCAAGCGGCCTCATCGGCCCAGCCCAGCCCGGCGGCCATTCAGGCCGTGACACTGGCGCCCGGTAAGGTCAACAAAAAAGAAAAAATCTGAGGCTAATGGCATGGACAGCGACGCCGCTCACACCCACGCCCGGCTCGCTGGCGCAGGGGCACGCTCAGGCGGCTTGCTCGACCAACTTGTAGCGGGCGGCAGCGCCCGCAGCTTGCGGCTGCAGCACCCAGCGCGTGCCGTGAAAGCTCGCCACCCCCGGCCGGTGTGCTATTGAAAATAGAGCGCCATCACCAGCCCTGACAAGGCTCAACAGCTGTTCGTACACTTTTTTCTCAGTGGCCTCGTCGAGTGCGCTGGTGGCCTCGTCGGCAAACACCCAGCGCGGCTTCTTCAGCAGCACACGCGCCACGGCCAACCTCTGCTGCTCGCCACCCGACAACTGCTGGCTCCAGGCGCCAGCCTCGTCCAGCCGGTCTGCCAGGGCAGGCAATTCGGCATCCTGCAAGGCCTGCCGCAGCTGAGCATCGTTGTACTGACTGGCCAGAGACGGGTAGGCCAGTGCATCGCGCAGTGGCCCGTTCGGAAAATAAGGCCGTTGCGGGATGAACATGGCGTCCAGCGGCCGCGCCAGCGTGCCAGTGGCAAAGGGCCAAATGCCCGCCAGCGTGCGGAACAGTGTTGATTTGCCGCTGCCCGAAGGCCCTTGCAGCAGCACCCGGGCACCGGCGGTGGCGTGCAACGCTGTATCGGCAAGCAGCAGATTACCGTCGGGCAGAGCCAGAGAGAGATCGGTGGCGTCCAACGCTTCTGAATCGATAGCAGACAATGGCCGCTGGGCCTGGTCTAGCGCAGTAAATGATGCCTCAAAACTCGTCAACCGGTCGGTGGTGGCGCGCCAGCTGGCCAGGTTGCTGTAGCTGTCTACAAACCAACTCAAAGCCCCTTGCACCTGGCCAAAGGCGCTAGAGATTTGCATCAGCTCGCCCAACTGGATGGCACCGCTGAAAAAGCGTGGCGCCGCCACCACAAAAGGGAACACCACCGCCGCCTGACCAAAAAAGCTGGTGAACCAAACCAGATTTTTTTGCGCCTTGATCAGCCGCAGGTAGTTACCCAGCACCCGCGAGAAACGCTGATCCAGCTGCGCCTGCTCCACCGCCTCGCCCCGGTCCAGCGCGATCGATTCACTGTACTCGCGTACCCGCACCATGTGGTGCCGGAAATCAGCCTCCACCCGCTGCTGCTCAAAATTGAGCCGGATCTGCGGCCGCCCAATATAGTGCGTGAGCAGGCTGCCCACCGCGCAGTACAGCACCGCCATCCAGACCATGAAGCCGGGAATGTTGTAGCTGCTGCCGCCCATCGTGAAGGCAAAGCCGCCTGACAGACCCCACAAAATGCCGACAAAGCTGGCCAAGGTCACCACCGCGTTGAGCAGGCCCATGCTCAGCGACACGGTGTAGGTGGTGAACAGGTTGATGTCGTCCTGAATGCGCGGGTCCGGGTTGTCCGGGTTGGCTTGGCCCGCGGTGGGCTGCTGCTGGAAGCGCATCAGTTCCAGCCGGTAAAAAGCCTGGCCGTCCAGCCAGCGCTGCAAGTAATGGCCGGTCATCCAGGCGCGCCAGCGCACTTCTAACAGCTGCGTCAGGTAAAACTTGTAGACCGCCAGAATGATGAACGCAAAGGCCAGCCAGGTGAAGCGGCCCAACTGAGCCCAAAACACCGCCTCATTCTTGTCTTGCAGCGCGTCGTAAAACAGCTTGTTCCAGTCGTTGAACAGCACCGCCATGTACACCAACCCCAGGTTCAGCGCCACGATCGCCGCCAGCAGGCCGCGCGCTTTCCACTTGTCTTGCGAGGCAAAGTAGGGCTGGGTCAGGGCCCAGGCGCGGCTGGCGAAGGTCTTGAAGTCCTGGAGTTTTTGCTGGGCTGTCATGGGTGTTTCCTCGCGGTTCGCTTTGGTAGCTGGAGTATCTCTTGTTGGTATGGATGGCATTCACCAGGAAAGGGGATCGGGGAGAGGCGATTGGCGAGCGGCAGGGCCCGACCGCATGCCGTCATCCCTGCCCCAGCTGCCGTCATCCCCGACTCGATCGGGGATCCATGCCTTCATGGATTCCCGTTTTCACGGGAATGACGGAGTACCACGGGAACGCCCCGCCGCCCTGATCCGACGCGACAGGGCTAACAACTAGCCGTTACGCACCCCGCTAGCCACATGCCCCGACGGCACATGTTGCGCGGCCGATTCAATATGACCCGTCTGGTCGTCAAAAAAGAAGTCGGGCTCAAATTCGCGCAAAAACTCGCCCTTCGGCAGACCGCCCAAAAACATGGCTTCATCGACCTCGATGTTCCAGTCCATCAGGGTGCGGATGGCGCGCTCATGGGCCGGGGCACTGCGGGCCGTCACCAGTGCGGTGCGGATGCGCATCGCCGGCGTGCCCTCGATTTGCAGGCGCTGTAGCGCGGTCAGCAGCGGCTTGAACGGTCCGGCCAGCAGGGGCTGCTGCGCCTTGGCGCTTTCGTGCCGCTGAAACGCGTCCAGGCCCTGCGCTTGGTACACCCGCTCGGCCTCGTCGCTGAACAGCACGGCGTCGCCATCAAAGGCAATGCGCACCTCGTTCGGGTGCGCCTCGCTGGCATGTGCCGAATGCGGGTAGACCTGGGCGGCGGGCACGCCGGCGTCCAGTGCCGCGCGTACATCGCTCAGGTGGGTGCTGAGGAACAGGTTGGCGTGCAAGGGCTTCAGGTAGCGCCAGGGCGGTTGGCCGCGGGTGAAGCTGCCACGTTGGATGGGCAGGCCGTAATGCTGCGCCGAGCGGAACACCCTCATGCCCGACACCGGGTCGTTGCGCGACAAAATCACCACCTCCACGGGCTGGCTGCCACTTCCACCGGGGGGGGCTTGGTTGAAGGCCAGCAGCTTCTTCACCAGAGAAAACGCCACGCCAGGGCGGGCCGGTTGCTCCAGCCGTTGCAGTTGCAAGGCCATGTAGGCGCGGTCGTCGCCTTGCTCAAACACCTGGTTTTCCTGCTCAAAATCAAACAGGGCGCGTGATGAGATGGCCACCACCAGCTTGCCGTCTAGCGGGCTACTGCTAGGGGCGCTCATGTCTGCAAAAACAGGCGGTAGACGGGATTGGCGGTCTCTTCCACATGGGGGTAGCCCAGCGTGGCCAGAAACTTGGCAAAGGCCTTGTCGTCGGCTTTGGGCACCTGCAGCCCGACCAAAATCCGGCCGTAATCAGCGCCCTGGTTGCGGTAGTGGAACAGGCTGATGTTCCAGCCCGGGCGCATCAGGCTCAAAAACTTCATCAGCGCGCCGGGCCGCTCTGGGAACACAAAGCGCATCAGCCGCTCGTCCTGCGCCAACTTGGAGTGGCCGCCCACCATGTGCCGGATGTGCTCCTTGGCCAGCTCGTCGTGCGTCAGGTCCAGCGTGGCAAAGCCGTGCTTGCCAAAATTAGCGGTGATCTTGCGCGACTCGCCCTTGCCATGAGTGCTTAAGCCCACAAACACGTGGGCCTGGGCCGAATCGCTGATGCGGTAGTTGAACTCGGTCACATTGCGGGGCCCGCCTGGCAGGGTACCGATCAACTCGCAAAAGCGCCTGAGGCTGCCGCGCTCCTCGGGGATGGTCACCGCAAACAGCCCCTCACGCTCCTCGCCCACCTCGGCCCGCTCGGCCACAAAACGCAGCCGGTCGAAGTTCATGTTGGCGCCGCACAAAATCGCGGCGTAGGTCTCGCCTCGGGTCTTGTGCCGGGCCACATACTGCTTGATCGCCGCCACCGCCAGCGCGCCGGCCGGCTCCACGATGCTGCGGGTGTCCACAAACACGTCCTTGATGGCGGCGCACACCGCGTCGGTGTCCACGGTCATGAACTCGTCCACCAGTTCGCGGGTGATGCGAAAGGTCTCTTCGCCCACCAGCTTCACCGCCGTGCCGTCCGAAAACAGCCCCACATCGGTCAGCGTAACCCGATGCTCGGCGGCCACCGACTGCATCATGGCGTCAGAGTCGTTCATTTGAACGCCAATGACTTTGATTTCGGGCCGCACCGCCTTGATGTAATTAGCCACCCCCGAAATCAGGCCGCCGCCGCCAATGGCCACAAACACCGCATGCAGCGGCCCCTGGTGCTGGCGCAACATCTCACAGGCAATCGTGCCCTGGCCGGCGATCACGTCCGGGTCGTCAAAGGGGTGCACAAAGGTGAGGCCCTGCTTTTTCTCAAGCGCAGCGGCGTGGGTGTAGGCGTCGGAGTAGCTGTCGCCAAACAGCACCACCTCGCCACCCAGGCTGCGCACCGCATCCACCTTGAGTTGCGGCGTGGTCGTCGGCATCACGATCACGGCCCGCGCGCCCAGCTTGTGCGCACTCAGTGCCACGCCCTGCGCATGGTTGCCAGCCGAGGCGCAGATCACGCCTTTTTTCAGCTGCTCAGGGCTCAGCTGCACCATCTTGTTGTAGGCGCCGCGCAGTTTGAAACTGCGCACCGACTGCTGGTCCTCGCGCTTGAGCAGCACCGTGTTGTGCAGCCGCCGCCCTAAGGCCCGCGCCGGCTCCAGCGCCGACTCGCTCGCCACGTCATAGACGCGGGCGGTCAGTATTTTTTTCAGGTAGTCGGCGGGTTGGAGGGCGCGGGTTCGGGCTTGGCTTGTCATAAGTAATGGGTGGCGTGGTTGGCCGGTTTGGGTTGATCACAGGCGTTGGGTTGCGCTTTGGTACACCCGGCTCTTGTCGCGATTGCCCACAGCGATCACGGTCATATAGACTGTCGCGTCATCGACCCGATAGACCAGTCGAAAACCCACGCTGTGCAGTTTGATTTTGTAACAGTTGGGCATGCCACGCAGGGTAGACGCTGGCACGCGGGGTTGCTCAAGCCGCTCTAGCAATTTGTTTTTGAGCGGCTCACGCACGCTCGCGTCGAGTTGCTGCCATTCGCGCCAGGCTTTCTCGTGAAAACGCAGGTCAAAGGTCATCGATCGAGACATCCACAAACGGC
>CAMCZF010000112.1 GCA_945885775.1 Rhodoferax sp. OV413
GCCAAGGAAAACGGCACCAAGATGATCGTGGTGGACCCGCGCTTCACCCGCACCGCCGCCCGGGCCGACGAGTTCGTGCGCATCCGCTCTGGCTCCGACATCCCCTTCCTCTTCGGCCTGCTGCACCACATTTTCAAGAATGGCTGGGAAGACAAACAGTACATCAACGACCGTGTCTACGGCATGGACAAGGTGCGTGAAGACGTCATGAGCAAATGGACGCCCGACAAGGTGGAAGAAGCCTGCGGCGTGACCGAGGCGCAGATGATCAAGGTCGCCACCATGCTGCACGAGAGCCGGCCTGGCACCATTGTGTGGTGCATGGGCCAAACCCAGCACACCACCGGCAATGCCATGGTGCGGGCCTCCTGCATCCTGCAGCTGGCCTTGGGCAATGTGGGCAAGTCGGGTGGCGGCACCAACATCTTCCGCGGTCACGACAACGTGCAGGGCGCCACCGACGTCGGCCCCAACCCCGACTCGCTGCCCGGTTACTACGGCATTGTGGAGGGCTCATGGAAGCACTTCGCCAAGGCCTGGGGTGTGGACTTTGAGTGGATCAAAAAGCAGTTTGCATCGCCGGCCATGATGAGCAAGCCCGGTATGACAGTCTCCCGCTGGATCGACGGCGTGCTGGAGAAAAACGAACTGATCGACCAGGACTCCAACCTGCGCGGTGTGTTCTTCTGGGGCCATGCGCCCAACTCCCAAACCCGAGGCCTGGAGATGAAGCGGGCCATGGACAAGCTGGACCTGCTGGTGGTGGTCGACCCCTACCCATCAGCCACGGCCGCTATGGCCGCCATGCCGGGCAAACCGGAAGACCAAAACGCCAATCGCTCGGTCTATTTGCTGCCGGCCGCCACTCAGTTCGAGACCAGTGGCTCCTGCACCGCGTCCAACCGCTCTTTGCAATGGCGCGAGAAAGTGATTGAGCCACTGTGGGAGAGCCGCAGCGACCACATGATCATGCAGCAGTTCGCAGACCGCCTGGGCTTTGGCAAGGAACTGTCCAAAAATTACAAGATGCAAAAGGTCAAGGGCCTGGACGAGCCCGTGCCAGAAGACATCCTGCGCGAGATCAACAGCTGCGTCTGGACCATTGGCTACACCGGCCAGAGCCCCGAACGCCTGAAGGCGCACATGCGCAACATGCACCTGTTCGACGTCAAGACCCTCAAGGCCAAGGGTGGCACGGACAAAGAAACCGGCTACGACTTCACCGGCGACTACTTTGGCCTTCCCTGGCCCTGCTGGGGCACGCCGGCGCTCAAACACCCGGGATCGCCCAACCTGTACGACACCTCCAAGCACGTGATGGACGGCGGGGGTAACTTCCGCGCCAACTTTGGTGTGGAGCGTGAAGGCAAGAGCCTGCTGGCCGAAGACGGCTCGCATTCGCTGGGCGCCGACATCACCACCGGTTACCCCGAGCTCGACCACGTGCTGCTCAAGAAGCTGGGCTGGTGGGACGAACTCACCGACCCGGAAAAAACTGCGGCCGAGGGCAAGAACTGGAAGACCGACGCGTCAGGCGGCATGATCCGCGTCTTCATGAAGGGCCATGGCTGCCATCCTTTTGGCAACGCCAAGGCGCGCGCGGTGGTCTGGAACTTCCCCGACGCCATTCCTCAGCACCGAGAGCCGCTGTACGGCAACCGGGCTGACCTGCAGCTCAAGTACCCAACGCATGACGATAAAAAAGCCTTTTGGCGCCTGCCCACGCTGTTCAAGACCATCCAAGACAAAAACATCGCCGACAAGGTACACGAAAAGTTCCCGCTGGTCATGACGTCAGGCCGACTGGTCGAGTACGAGGGCGGCGGTGAAGAGACCCGCTCCAACCCCTGGTTGGCCGAGTTGCAACAAGAGATGTTCATCGAGATCAACCCCAAAGTGGCAGCGGACAAGGGCATTCGCAATGGCGAGCGGGCCTGGGTCTCCACACCCACGGGCGCTCGCTTGAATGTTCAGGCCATGGTGACCGAGCGGGTCGGTCCCGACACAGTGTTTATGCCCTTCCACTTCTCGGGCCGATGGCAGGGCGCCGACATGTTGGCCTACTACCCCAACGGCGCCGCGCCCATTGTGCGTGGCGAAGCGATCAACACCGCCACCACTTACGGGTATGACAGCGTGACCATGATGCAGGAAACCAAGACCACGGTTTGCAACGTCGAAAAAGCCTGAAGCACGCGCCCGACTGAACTGACTGGAGAACACCATGGCAAGAATGAAATTCATCTGCGACGCCGAGCGTTGCATCGAGTGCAACGGCTGCGTCACGGCTTGCAAAAACGAGCATGAGGTGCCCTGGGGCGTGAACCGGCGACGCGTGGTCACCCTGAACGACGGCGTGCCGGGCGAAAAATCAATTTCAGTGGCCTGCATGCATTGCAGCGACGCGCCCTGCATGGCCGTCTGCCCAGTCAACTGCTTCTATCGTACCGACGAGGGCGTGGTGCTGCATGACAAAGACGTCTGCATCGGCTGCGGCTACTGCTCCTATGCCTGCCCGTTTGGCGCGCCCCAGTTTCCGTCGCAAGGCACCTTTGGTGTGCGCGGCAAGATGGACAAGTGCACGTTCTGCGCGGGCGGCCCCGAAGCCAATGGCAGCCAGGCCGAGTTCGAGAAATACGGCCGCAACCGCCTGGCCGAGGGCAAGTTGCCGGTCTGTGCCGAAATGTGTTCGACCAAGGCCCTGATCGCGGGCGATGGTGATGTGATCGCCGATATCTTGCGCAACCGCGTGCTTAAGCGGGGCAAAGGGGCTGAGGTCTGGGGCTGGGGCACGGCCTATGGCGCCAAGCAGGCCGGGCAGCCACCAGCCGCAGGGGTGAAATCATGAAACTTCTTTTGACGCTCATCGCTGCTGCTGGCCTGGTGGCTTGCAGCGACAAGCCCCAATCGATGGGCACCCCAGCGCAAGACACCGCACCCTCGGCCGGTACCGGCAAGGCCTACACCGTGGCCGGCTGGAAAGCCGGTGACAAGGCCAGTTGGGAGTCGCAGCTCAAGGCGCGGGCCCAGTACGGCCAAAACGACTACAGCCGCGTCAACTGAGGGGAGACCCGCATGAATAAAGTGTTGTCCATTGCGCTGCTGCTGGCCCTGTTTGGCGGCAGTGTGCAGGCGCAGACTCAGGCAGCCGCCGGCGCGGCGGCGCCAGCCCCTGCCCTGGCAGCTGGCGTGCAAAGCCAAAACATCATGGACGTCAAGCCCGACGCCAGCAACGACCCCGGCTACGCCAAACAGACCAATGGCGAACGCGATAAGGTGCAGCCCGGCAACAATGCCCCGATGTGGCGCCAGGTGGGCGCCGGCGCCACCGGCTACAGCAGCCTGCCCACGCGCGAGGCCGGCAACCTGATCCAGCCCTTTGTGCAGTACCCAGGCTCGCGCCTCACCAATGCTGGTGATGCCTGGCGCCAAGTTCGCAACAACTGGATCATTCCCTATGGCGGCGCGGTGCTGCTGATCGTCTTGGGGGCGATAGCGGTTTTTTACTGGCGCAAGGGCAGCATGGTGCTGCACGGCGCCGAGACCGGCCGCAAGATTGAGCGATTCACGCCGCTGGAGCGCTCCGCCCACTGGGCCAACGCCATTACCTTCTGCATCCTCGCGGTCTCGGGTTTGGTGATGGCCTTTGGCAAATTTGTCATCTTGCCGGTGATCGGAGCGACCCTGTTCGGCTGGCTCAGCTTTGCCCTGAAAAATGCACACAATTTTGCGGGGCCTGTATTCGCGGTGTCGCTGGTGGTGGTGATCGTCACCTTTGTGCGGGACAACCTGCCGCGTGCTGAGGACATGCGCTGGTTGATGACAGCCGGCGGCATGTTCGGTGGCAAAGAAGTTGCCTCACACCGGTTCAATGCCGGTGAGAAAGTCCTGTTCTGGGCTGGCGTGTTCCTGCTGGGTCTGGTGGTAGTGGTTTCAGGTCTGGTGCTTGACATGCTGTTGCCTTCGATGGTGTACGAGCGTGGCACCATGCAGATTGCGCACATGGTCCATGCGGTCGCCACTGTGCTCATGATGGCCATGTTTCTTGGGCACATCTACATGGGCACCATCGGCATGCAGGGCGCCTACAAGGCCATGCGCACCGGCTATGTGGACGAAACCTGGGCCAAAGAGCACCATGAACTGTGGCTTGATGACATTCAAAGCGGCAAGATTCCGGCTCAGCGCTCTATTTCGCCCGCCGCTGCACAACCCCTTCCCGTGAGGCAAGCCGTATGAAACATTCCTTCAAACTGCTGTTGCTGGCCGGCACGTTCGGGCTCTGGAGCGCAGCCGCTCTGGCCAAATTGCCGGCCCCGTCTGACGAGGCCAAGGCCAAGGCTGCAGAGGCGGCTACCAAGACTGCCTGGGCCGGCAAGGTTGACGGCTACCTGCTGTGCAAGTCGCAAGATCGTGTGGCGGCCCACGCTGCCAAGACCGCCAAGGCGGCCGGCAAAGAGGTCAAGCCAGCGCCGGCCTTGCCCGCCTGTGCTGACCCCGGTCCTTATGTCAGCGCGGCGGCTGCGGCTGCCCCAGCGGCCTCTGCGCCCGCGGCTGCACCGGTTGCTGCGGCGCCGGCCAAGAAATCCTGAGCCCGCTGCCCCTTCTCACCCGCGCCAGCGCCCCCCTGGTGCAGGAGGTGAGCGCGGTCAATGAGTTTGGCGAGACTTGCCAGGTCTCGATCCCGGCCGAACGGGCGTTGACCGTGTATGTTGACAAGCGCGAACTGGTCACGCTGATGACGCTGGGTGCCCACCCAGAGCTGCTGGTGCTTGGCTTTTTACGTAACCAGCGCCTGGTTCAGTCGGCGCAAGAGATCGAGTCGATCACGGTGGATTGGGACGTTGGGGCCGCAGCCGTCAAGACCCGCCAGGGCATCTCAGACATTGAAGCCCGAACCGCCAAAAAAGTGGTGACTACCGGCTGTGGCCAGGGCAGCGTCTTTGGCGACCTGATGGCCGAGGTCGACCAACTGCAGCTGCCGCCGGCCACCTTGTCACAGGCCACGCTATACGGCATTGTGAACGCCATCCGGCTGCAAGAGAGTACCTACAAGTCGGCCGGCTCGGTCCATGGCTGCGCGCTGTTCCAGGGTGAGCAGATGCTGCTCTTTGTTGAAGACGTGGGCCGCCACAACGCGATTGACACCATCGCCGGTTGGATGTGGCTCCAGGGCGACGGGATGCGCAGCGATGACAAGGTGTTCTACACCACCGGGCGTCTGACGAGCGAGATGGTGATTAAGAGCGCCCAGATGGGCGTGCCGATTGTGGTGTCTCGCAGTGGCATCACCCAGATGGGGCAACAGCTGGCGCATCGGCTCAGCCTGTGCACCATCGGCCGCGCTATGAATCGGCGCTTCCTGTGCTACACCGCGGCGCACCGCCTGTTGCTGCAGCCGGGGCTGGCGGGCGAACGCGGGAGCCATGGATTCCCGGTCTTGGCCGGGAACGACGCACCAGTGCCCTGACCCGTCGTATCGTTGGCCTGACCCGTCGTATCGGTGGCCTGACCCGTCGCGCCGGCACACCCGGCCGTCATCCTCGCGAACGCGGGGATCCATGCACGCAAAGACATGACCTAACGCTTAGCGGCGTGCCGCGGCGCTGGTCAGGGCGGCTTCGATGATCTCCAATGCATATTGGGCCAGCGGCGACAGGTAGCTGCCCGGGCGCCGCACTGTACCGATCACACCGCGTGCGGCCTGCTCGGGCAGGGGCAGGGACACCAGCTTGTCGGCCCAGCGGCGGCGCAAACTTTCGTTCCAGGCGGTGATGGTGATTAGGTCGGTGGTCGCGATGACTTCCAGCAGCGAGCTGAGCGAGTTGGTGGTCAGCGCCTGCGTCAGGTGCTTGCCGCCAAATTCACCCAGCCGCCGATCGTTCAGCGGGTCGCCCGGTGGCATGCCAGAGGCCGACGCATAGCCGTAGCGCTGCAAGTCTTCTAGCTGCGGTCCTGACAGGGCCGTCAGCGGGTGGCCGTGGCGCACCAGCGCCACCAGAGTCTCCTCCAGCATGACCTTGGGCTGAAGCGCCGGCGGCACGCCGTTCGCCACGCCACAGACCACAAAATCGAGCTGGCCCTGCAACAGCCGGTCATAGAGGTCCACGTTGATCGCACTGTAGAACTCGACCTTGGCCGCCGGGCGGTCCACCAGCAGGCGCGGGAACAGCGCATCACGCACCTGGTCCGCCACCATGTGGCCCACGCCAATACGCACCCGGCCGATCGCGCCCGAGGCCAATTGGCTCATCTCGGCTGCCGTGTCGGCCAACTGCGTCTGGATACTCAAGAGGCGCAATTGCAGCGTCGTTCCAATCGGCGTGAGTGCCATGCCCCGCGCGGTGCGTTCGAACAACTTGGTACCCAGACGCCGCTCCAACCCCTGCAAACTGCGGCTCAGCGCGGGTTGGCTGATGCCAATGGCCTGCGCCGCACGGGCCAGGTGCCCATGCTCGGCAATGACAAGAAAGTGGGTTGAGGTGCGGTCCAGCATGGCGATGCATTCAGGGTATCAGACCATGCATTTTAAGCATCCTATTGGCGCGTGGTGCCCATCAAAATGGTGATTCATTGGCACTGCTGGGTGCTGGCGCCTTGATCGGGGAATGAGTGATGAATCCTATTTTGTTTGCAATACCGGTGTTCATGGCCTTTGTCGGCCTGGAGGCTTGGCTGGCCTGGCGCCGTGGACTCAAGGTCTACCGCCTTCACGATGCACTTACCAGCATCAACATCGGCGCGATGAGCGAGACCATTCGTGCGCTGCTCAAGCTGTTGAGCGTGGCGGTCTATGCCATGGTGGTGGAGCGGGTAGGCGCCTTCAGTTGGGATCTCAAGAGCCCCTGGGTCTGGATTCTGGCGTTTTTCATGTACGACTTTTTTTACTACTGGGCGCACCGCAGCGGCCATGAGGTCAATCTGTTGTGGGCCGCGCATGTGGTGCACCACAGCAGCGAAGACTTTAACCTGTCGACGGCCCTCCGCCAGTCTTCTACCAACCAGGTGTTTTACTGGTTGTTCTACCTGCCGATGGCCATTGTCGGCATACCGGTCACTGTGTTTGTCATTATTGCCCTCATCAGCGTGGTGTACCAGTTCTGGAGCCACACCCAACTGGTGGGCAAGTTGGGCTGGGTCGACCGGGTGTTTGTGACGCCGTCCAACCATCGTGTCCACCATGGCCGCAATGACTATTGCCTCGACAAGAACTACGGCGGCACCCTGATCATCTGGGACCGGCTGTTTGGCACCTATGTGGCCGAGCGTGATGCCGAACCCTTCGTTTATGGGACTTTGGTGCCGCTGCAAAGCTGGAACCCGCTTTGGGGCAACCTCAAGAACTATGTGGGCATCTGGCGCCAGGTGCGCAGCACAAGGGGCTGGTCCAACAAGCTGATGCGCGTGTTTGCACCACCGGGCTGGGGCAGCGCCGACGCGCCAGCCCCGTCCATGCCGCCTGCGGCTTCCTTCAGCCGCTTTGACACACCAGCCTTGAAATGGCAGAAGGTGTACGGTCTGATGGCCTCGGCGGTTGTCTTTGGCCTGCTGTTTCATCTGTTGATCGCTGCGCCAAGCCTGAGCGTGCCGCAGCGCGCAGCCTATGCGGCTTTGTTGGTCACGCACGCAGTGGGCATGGCCTGGGTGTTTGAAGGCAAACCTTGGGCACTGAACTTTGAGGCCGCTCGTGCGACTCTGGTCTTTGGCGCACTAGCAGCCGGCCTGTGGTTCGGGCCGGTGGCACTGCCGGCTCAATTGGCGGCGCTCGGCGCCCTGACCCTGTCGCTGGCGGTACTGGGGCAGGCCCGTGCTGAACGCGCTCGCTCGGGGGTGCCATTGGCCGGGGTGACAGGGGTGAGCGCATGAACTGGCAAGCCGGCGGCGATGGGCTGCTGGCTCTGGCGGCTTTTTGGGTGGTGTTGGGCCCTGGCCGAAGGCTGCCTGCCGTCCAGCTGGCGAGCCTGCTGCTGGGCAGTGCTGCGGTGTTGGGCACCCTGCGCTTTTCCGGGGTGTTGCCCTTGCCGCAATTGCACCAGTTTGTATCACTGCTGGGCGCGGGTGTGGGCTTGCCGCTGTTGGCGCTGGCGCTGGTCAAACCGGGCAGCGTGGTAGCCACGCAGCGTCGCTACGCTTGGGTGTTCGCCGTGGTGGCGGCGGTGCTCTGCGTGCTGATCGGGGTGGTGGCAGGCGTCAAGCTATGGGGGTCGGTCTGCGCTTTTGCCTCGGCGCTGACCATTGCAGCCGTGGCAGCGCGTCGCCGAGATTTGCTGGCTTTGGGCGCTGGCATCTGCATGGTGCTGGCGTTTGCCACATTTGCGGCACAGCTCAGTGCCGGCCCACTGCGGCCGGGTGAATTCCTGCACATCGGGCTGGCCCTGGCCATGCTGCTGCTGGGGCGCTGGGCGGCAGCACGACCCCGTCTAAGCAGCTGATTCGGGCTCAACCGTTCAATAGACCGGCGGCACACCCGGCGGGCGGTCTTTGAAGCGTTTGTGAACCCAGTAGTACTGGTCGGGCATGGTGGCAACGTAGCTGGACAGGCGCTGGTTCATCAGTGCGGTGTCGGCCACCAGATCGTCAGTCGGAAAATCAGTCCAAGCCGGCAGCACCTTCACCTCATAACCATCGGGTGTCATGCGGGTCAGCACCGGCACCACCCGGGCGCGGCCTAGTCGGGCAAAGCGCGACAGCGAGGGGAGAGTCGCGGCCGGCACACCGAAAAACGGCACGAACACCGAGTCAATGACATCGAAATTCATGTCCGGCAGCAAATACAAAGGCTCGCCGGCTCGCAGCGCCGCCAGCACCGGCTTTGCGGCGTCGATCCGGGCAAATAGCCGGGCGCCGCCAAAACGCTGTCGGCCAGCCTGGATCCAGGCGTCCAGCCCGGGCTGGGCTGCACGGGTATAAATGGTGGTGAAACGTCTCGGCAGTTGCTGGGTGAGCGCGGTCCAGCCAGCATCCATTCCCACGAAATGCGGGGCAAAAATCACCAGCGGTGCGACGCCGTCAAACTGCACGAGCTCGCCCGTCAGGTGCAGCCGCTGGCGCACCACAGCGGGCGCACCATGCCACAGCCAGGCCCGGTCCAGCCAGGACTGGGCAAACCGCACAAAGCTGCGGCGCGTCATGGCCCGAAGTTCGGCTGGCATCAGGCCCGGGAAGCACAAACCGAGGTTGATGCGAGCGACCCGGCGACGCGGCGCCGCTACAGCGTACAAAAACAGGCCTAGCAGCCAACCCAGCCCGCGCAACCAGGTCAGCGGCAGCCAGGCCAAGCCCTGCATCATGGCGACGCCCAGTCGTTTTAGCATGCGTTACGCCCCACGTTCAGGCCGCCTGACGCGGCTGTTTATAACGCGCGTAGCCCCACAGGTACTGGCCCGGGCAGCGCAAGATCAAGCCTTCAAGGGCCTGGTTGATCTGGGTTGCCGCCTGTACCGTGTCGGCAGCCAAGGGCCCCGGCAGGGGCTGCACATGCACCCGAAACCCGCGCCCGCCCGCCAGTCGTTCGCCCCAGACCATCAGCACACAGGCACCGGTCTGCTGGGCCAGCCGCGCCGCCAGGGTCATGGTGTAGGCCGGGCGGCCCAAAAACGGCAGCCACTCGCCCTGCCCCTCGGGTGGCACCTGGTCAGGCAACAGACCCACGCACTGACCCCGCTTGAGCGCCCGCAACAATTGGCGCACGCCAGCCTGCGTGGTGGCGGCGGTCAGCAGACCGGGCCGTGACCGCGCGCGGGTAACCCAATCGCGCAGCCAGGGCTGGCGGGGCGGGCGAAACAACACCGTGATTGGCCGCACAGCGCCAAAACGGGCGGCATAGGCCTGGGCGGCAACCTCAAAACAGCCCAGATGAGGGGTTAAAAAAATCACCCCGCGTCCTAAGGCCAGGGCCGTCTCGACGTGGGCCTGGCCAACCCATTGCACTGGCACTGGCGCGCCCAGCCACAGGCGCGGCAGTTCGGCCACCAAGCGCCCGGCCGCCGCCACGGCCGGGCGCCACTGGGCGGCAGTCAGCCCGGCTTGGCGCGCCTGGGCCAAAAACCGACGCCGGTAGGTGGTAGACGCCATAAACACGCACCAGCCCAACAACCCGCCCAGTGCCTGCGCCAGACCCAAGGGCAGGCGGGAGAAAATTTTGAAAAATCGCTGCATCCGTCGGATAAACTAAAGGCGTCGCTGAGTTATGGAACTACTTGCAGGGCGACACCCACATTGGCTTGGCTCCCACGAGCCGCCATTGTGCCTTGTCAATTTATTGGCAAATCTGCTAAAGCGTTCGCGGAAAGCACCCCAGCTCAAGCAACGCGAATCTCGTTTTGTTGCAACCTTGAACCTGGAGCTTTTAACCATGGCTAATGATTTTCTCTTCACCTCCGAATCCGTCTCCGAAGGCCACCCCGACAAGGTAGCCGACCAGGTGTCGGACGCCATCCTGGACGCGATCTTCAAGCAAGACCCCAAATCCCGGGTCGCCGCTGAAACCCTGTGCAACACCGGTTTGGTGGTGCTGGCCGGCGAGATCACCACCAACGCGCATGTGGATTACATCCAGGTGGCACGCGACACCATCAAGCGCATCGGCTACGACAACACCGAATACGGCATTGACTACAAAGGCTGCGCCGTGCTGGTGGCCTACGACAAGCAAAGCAACGACATCGCCCAGGGCGTAGACCACGCCTCTGACGACCACCTCAACACCGGCGCCGGTGACCAGGGCCTGATGTTTGGCTACGCCTGCGACGAGACGCCCGAGCTGATGCCCGCGCCCATCTACTACGCCCACCGCCTGATGGAACGCCAGGCCCAGTTGCGTAAAGACGGCCGCATGCCTTTTCTGCGCCCGGACGCCAAGAGCCAGGTCACCATGCGCTATGTGGACGGCAAGCCCCACAGCATCGACACCGTGGTGCTGTCCACCCAGCACAGCCCTGACCAGTCGCAAGACCAGCACCACATGAAAGCCAGCTTCACCGAAGCCATCATTGAAGAGCTGATCAAGCCGGTGCTGCCCAAGGAATGGCT
>CAMCZF010000113.1 GCA_945885775.1 Rhodoferax sp. OV413
TTGATGCGGCCGGAGCGTCTGTCAATACGCTGGTGACGGTGAGCACGGGCCCGGCTGCCACCCTCTACATCACAGCACCAGTGGCTGTGACGGTTAGCGTTGGCGGAACGGGCGATTACTTTATTGGTGGTGGTGTTGCGCCATATCGGGTCAGCAGTGCCAACACCTCGGTGGCAACAGCCGCGGTGGTTTCCGGGACCACCCTGAGCATCACTGGCGTGGCATTGGGCAGCGCGCAGGTGACTGTGTTTGATTCCGCTGGCAGTGCGGTCAGCACCACGGTGACCATCAGTACCGGCGCTCCCACTACGGCGCTGTATGTCACAGCGCCCAGCGCGGTGACACTGGCGGTGACGGTGGCACCTGCTGTAGCCCCCACCTACACCATTGGTGGTGGCTCAGCCCCTTACTTTGTCAGCAGCAGCAACAATGGTGTGGCCACGGTCGGTGTGGCCGGAACCACCTTGACCATCACCGGTGTCGCCAATGGTGTGGCGCAGATCAATGTGCTGGATTCAACCGGCGCGGCAGTGCGGATTACCGCAAATGTGGGCATTGGCGGTACGGGGTTGTACATGACCGCGCCAGGTGCGATCTCGATGGCGCCGATCACGGCCTTGCCTTTCACAATTGGCGGCGGTACGGCACCCTACTCGGTTAGCACGGGCAATGCGGCGATTGTTACCGCCAGTGTGACGGGGTCGGTGTTGACCATCAACGGCGTGGCGGCGGGCACGGCACAGGTGGTGGTGTTTGATGCCACCGGTAGTTCAGTCTCGACCACTGTGACGATTGGATCCAGCACCTCAGCTGCCCTTTATGTCACAGCACCCACCGATGGGGTCACTATGACGGTTGGCACCACCGAGACCTTTACGCTGGGCGGCGGTACATCGCCCTACGTACCAGTTAGTAGTAACTCTGCTGTCGCTGTGGCAAGTTTGGTGGGTGGTAACCAGGTCCGCATTGCAGCGGCGAGTGCCGGTACAGCACTTGTCGCCATCTTTGATGCAAACGGCAATTCGACTTCCGTCACTGTGACCGTGGTTGGGACGTCATCGGCGGCGCTGTTCACCACGGCGCCGGCTGCGGTCACCGTCAGTACCGGGGGGACTCGGGATTACACCGTGGGCGGCGGTAGTGGCACTTACAGCGCGCCGGTCAGCAGCAACCAGGCGGTGGCTTCAGCCAGCTTAGTGGGCTCTACGCTCACCGTCAGTGGTGTGACGGGTGGCAGTGCCATCATCACCGTGCGCGATTTACTCAATGCCACGGTCACGTTCAATGTGACGGTCGGGACTGGCGCTGCATTGTTTACGTCTGCACCGGCTACAGTCACACTGGCCATTGGGGCAACGCCCAGCTACACGATTGGCGGCGGAGCACCAATTACTGGTGTGGGGACGCTGCCCTATGTCACCAGCAGCAGCAACGCCGGGGTGGTGACGTCTGTGGTGAGCATGGTGGGTACCACGCCAACATTGACGCTGACCGGCGTAGCCGCTGGCTCGGCAGTGGTCAATGTGCTTGATTCGACGGGATCGTTGGCGTCTATAAGCGTGACAGTGGGTTCGGGCGGTGGCGGGGGGGCTGCCTTGTTCACCACGGCACCAGGAACGATCACCATTGCCGACGGTGCCTTACCGGTTTACTCGGTGGCTGGTGGTACCAGCCCCTACACGGCTACTAGCAGTAACCCGGCTGTCGCGTCAACGCCGACTGGCGCCTTGGTGGGAGGTGTCCTGACCATCACCGCCGTGGACCCAGGGACAGCCAACATTGTCATCGTTGATGCCGTTGGCGCATCTGTGACGGTTGGTGTGACGGTCACACCGGTAATCACCACGCCCCTGGTGGTGACGCCAAGTACGGTGACTGCCAATGTCGGCGATGTGCTGAGTTTTAGTATAAGTGGCGGGTCGCCATTTGGTGTCGGGGCACCTTACACCACAGTGGTGAACAACATTAGCGTCGCAACCGCGTCTGCGGCGGTGGTGACAGCCAGTGGGGGCTCTTTCACGATCACGCTTAGAAATGTGGGCACCACCACGGTCGCCATCACCGATTCACTCGTTCAGACCACCACCTTGGCGCTGACCGTGAATGCGACAGCGACTACGCTGCGACTCTCGCCCAGTGCGATTACTGTGGGTGAGAATTTCGCTGGGTCGGTGGCTCTGAACATTTACGGAGGCACGGCGCCGTACACAGCGTTTACCGATGACTTGGTCTTGTCTGGCGTTACAAATCCCGCTATCGCTGCGAATCCGCAATTGGTGGTTACGGTCGGTAGCCAGACTACCCGTTGCATCAGTTCTTTCGATAACACCGATCCAGCGTTACCGGTGTATATCCCTTATGGCACCGTGCCGGTCACCTTGACTGTTGTGGATAGCTTGGGGGCGTCTGCCACTTCAGTCATGACGATCCGGGATAACGGCGTCAGCAGTACGTTCCCAGGTGGTTGCTGACCATTAAGATCGGGCCATGACCCTGGCCCCCTACGCCTGCCACCCCGACCACTCCCGCGGCCGGCGGTTCGCCCAGCCACCGGCGCCCACCCGCACCGAATTCCAGCGCGACCGAGACCGCATCGTGCACTGCACGGCGTTTCGGCGGCTGGTGTACAAAACGCAGGTCTTTCTTAACCACGAGGGCGACCTGTTTCGCACCCGGCTGACGCACTCGCTAGAGGTGGCGCAACTCGGCCGGTCCATGGCGCGCTCACTGTCGCTGAATGAAGACCTGGTGGAGGCGATTGCGCTGGCGCACGACTTGGGCCACACGCCCTTTGGCCACGCCGGGCAAGACGCGCTCAATGCCTGCATGCGGCCCTTTGGCGGTTTTGAGCACAACCTGCAAAGCCTGCGGGTGGTCGATACGCTGGAAGAGCGCTACCCCGAGTTTGATGGCCTGAACCTGTGCTTTGAAACCCGCGAGGGCATTCTCAAGCATTGCTCGGCGATCAACGCCCAGACGCTGGAGCAGTTGGAGCCGGGTGGGGTAGGGCGGCGCTTTTTAGACCGCACCCAGCCCAGCCTGGAGGCGCAGCTGTGCAACCTGGCCGACGAAATTGCCTATAACGCGCACGACATTGATGACGGCGTGCGCTCGGGCCTGATCTCGCTGGCGCAGTTGCAGCAGGTGCCGCTGGTGGACGATTTTCGGCGCCAGATTTTGGCTGAGTTCCCGGCCTTGGGCGAGCGCAGCCAGGGGCGGCGCCTGCTTTACGAGACCATCCGGCGCATGCTGAGCGCTCAGGTGAATGACGTGATGGCGGCCAGCAGCCAGGCGATTGAGCGGGCCGCCCCGGCGGATTTGGCAGCCGTGCGCCAGTTACCGGCGCTGATTCAGTTCAGTGAGGCCATGGCAGCGCGCTCTCAGGTGCTGAAAAGTTTTTTGCTGCATCAGCTTTACCGGCACTCCCAAGTGATGCACACCACCCGGCTGGCGCAGCAGGTGGTGCAAGAGCTGTTTGCAATCTACCAGGCGCAACCCGCTGAGATGACTGAAGGTTTTGCCGCCCGCAGCACCGCTTTGGCCGGCACTGCCGACGAGGCCACCGCCCGTGCCCGCGTGGTGGCCGACTACATTGCCGGCATGACCGACCGCTTTGCCACGCGCGAGCATGAGCGCCTGAGCGGCCAGCGCCTGCTGCCATGAGCCTGGCCCACCCCCACCCCCAAGCGGCCCAAGTGCAGCTGCACATGCAGCGCTGGCTGGAGCGCGCCGTGATTGGCCTGAACCTGTGCCCCTTTGCCAAGGCGGTGCACGTCAAGCAGCAGATTCACTACGCGGTCACGGCCGCCACCGATGCCGGCGAATTACTGGCCGACTTGCGCCAACAGTTGCTCGATTTGGCGCAGGCTGACCCGGCCGAGCGCGACACCACGCTCCTGGTGGCACCCGACGCGCTGGCCGACTTTCTGGATTTCAACGATTGCCTGGGCCGCTCAGAACGCTTGCTGCGCAAACTGCGCCTGGACGGCGTGCTGCAGATCGCCAGTTTTCACCCGCAGTACCAGTTTGCCGATGCCGGGCCGGACGATGTAGGCAACTGCAGCAACCGCGCACCCTACCCGACGCTGCACCTGCTGCGCGAGGCCAGCATCGCGCGCGCGGTGCAGGCGGTGCCTGATGCAGCCGACATTTATGAGCGCAACCGACAGACCCTGGCGACGCTCGGTTTTGCCGGCTGGGCCGCGCTGGGATTGGATTTATAGCTATGAAAAAAGTAGCAAATAACCGCAATGCCGGCAGCAGGGCCCAGCAGGCTGCGCCGTCGCCGGCGGGCGCGCTCAGCCAGCTGCCCCCCGAGGTCCGACCCGGCCAGTCGGTCGAGCTGCTGCAGGCGCTGCACATCCTGACGCGCGACGGCAAGCTCAACCAAGACTCGCGCCGCAAGCTCAAGCAGGTCTACCACCT
This sequence comes from Rhodoferax sp. OV413, assembly GCA_945885775.1. Classification (GTDB taxonomy): domain Bacteria; phylum Pseudomonadota; class Gammaproteobacteria; order Burkholderiales; family Burkholderiaceae_C; genus Rhodoferax. The sequence goes on from CAMCZF010000113.1 coordinate 4,426, forward strand.
GTTCCAGTTCATCGAGCCGCTGTTGCTGGCGCTGCCAGACAGACCCGGTGGCATCACGCTGGCTGACCATGGCGCTGGCAAGTCTTACCTGGGTTTCATCCTGTACGACCTGTTTTTCAAGGCGCGACCCCAAGGCCATATTTACGGCATCGAGACTCGCACCGAGTTGGTGCAAAGTTCACGTGAGCTGGCGGCGCGCCTGGGATTTGCGCGCATGTCCTTCTTGAACCTGAGCGTGGCTGAATCAACCCACGGCGCGCATTTGCCGGCGCAGATCGATGTGGTGACGGCACTGCACGCCTGCGACACCGCCACCGACGATGCCATTGCCTTCGGCCTGGCCAAACAGGCCACTTACATGGTGCTGGCGCCCTGCTGCCAGGCCGAGGTGGCCCGCGTGCTGAGCCAGCACAAAGCCCTGTCACTGGCGCGCACCCCACTGGCCGAGCTGTGGCGCCACCCCCTACATACCCGGGAGCTGGGTAGTCAGCTCACCAATGTGCTGCGCTGCCTGTACCTGGAAGCGCGTGGTTACCAGGTGACCGTGACCGAGCTGGTGGGCTGGGAGCACAGCCTGAAAAACGAGCTCATCATCGCCCGCCACACCGGCCAGCCCAAACACAGCGCCGCCGAGCGTCTGCGCGCCATCCTGGAAGAATTTGGCCTCAGCAGCCTGCTGCAGACCCGCTTCCAACTTTAATTGGGGTCAGATTCCAATTAATATAGTTAATTGGAGTTAATTGGGGTCAGATTCCAATTAATATCGGGTTTTGGCTTGTGAAGGAGATGCGATGGCCCGCCTGCCCCGCCTCACGCTACCCGGCTACCCGCACCATGTGATCCAGCGCGGCAACAACCGGCAGGCTATTTTTGCCAAAACAGCCGATTACCAGCGCCTGTTGGATCTGCTGGACGACAACGCCCGCCAGTTTGACGTGGCCATCCATGCCTATGTGCTGATGAGCAACCACTTTCACCTGCTGGTCACGCCGCAAAGCAGCGATGGCCTGCCGCAGATGATGCAGGCGGTGGGCCGGCGCTATGTGCGTTACTTTAATGACAGCCAGCAGCGTAGTGGCACCCTGTGGGAAGGGCGCTACCGTTCCACCCTGATCCAGACCGACCGCTACCTGTTGGCCTGCATGGCCTATATCGACCTCAACCCGGTGCGCGCCGGCTTGGTAGCACAAGCGGCCGACTACTCCTGGTCCAGCCACGGTCATTACATTGGTCGGCGCGCTGACAAATTGGTCACGCCGCATCCGCTGGTGTGGGAGCTGGGCAACACCCCGTTTGCGCGCGAGGCCGCCTATGCCGAGCTGGTGCAGGCCGGCGTCAACCCGGTGCATCAGACCGCCTTGACCCAAGCCACCTTGAGCGGCTGGGCCCTCGGCGAGCCGGATTTTGTGGCGGATTTACAAAAGCGCACGCAGCGTCGCGTCGCCAAAGGGCAAGCCGGTCGACCTCACACCGCCAGCAATTTATAAGAAAAATGGCTCTAGGCCACGTCCCTATTCATTAGTTTGCTCTTGTTTTTGATGTGTCCCTATTTTTTGGGTTCAGATGGAAAATAGAAATTAATTGGAATCTGACCCCAATTAAAGGGCTTGGCACTTTTGTTGCGATGCAGTATTCTTCGTTCCCCGTGCCAATAACAGGAGTGGGCCATGACGACGGCTGCCGAAATTAACTATCTCAAAAACCATGGCTTGTACGCCAGTGAACATGAGCATGACGCTTGTGGCGTTGGCTTTGTGGCCCATATCCGTGGTGAGAAGAGCCATGCGATTGTCAGTAACGCGCTCAAGATTCTGGAAAACCTGGACCACCGGGGTGCCGTGGGCGCCGACAAGCTGATGGGCGATGGCGCTGGCATCCTGATCCAGCTGCCCGATGCGCTGTACCGCGAAGAAATGGCGGCCCAGGGTGTGGTGCTGCCAGCGCCGGGCGAATATGGCATGGGCATGATCTTTTTGCCCAAGGAGCACGCCAGCCGGCTGGCTTGCGAGCAAGAGATGGAGCGGGCGATCCGGGCCGAGGGCCAGGTGCTGCTGGGCTGGCGCGATGTGCCGGTCAACCGCGAGATGCCGATGTCACCCACCGTGCGTGAAAAAGAGCCGGTGCTGCGCCAGGTGTTCATTGGTCGTGGCACCAATGTGATCGTGCAGGACGCACTGGAGCGCAAGCTGTATGTGATCCGCAAGACCGCCAGTGCCGCCATCCAGAACCTGCAGCTCAAGCATAGCAAAGAGTATTACGTGCCCAGCATGTCCAGCCGCACCGTGGTCTACAAGGGCCTGCTGCTGGCTGACCAGGTGGGCGTTTACTTCCGCGATCTGGAAGACCCGCGCTGTATCTCGGCGCTGGGCCTGGTGCACCAGCGTTTCTCCACCAACACCTTCCCCGAGTGGCCACTGGCCCACCCCTATCGCTATGTGGCGCACAACGGCGAGATCAACACCGTCAAGGGCAACTACAACTGGATGAAGGCGCGCGAAGGCGTGATGTCGTCACCTGTGCTGGGTGACGACCTGCAAAAGCTGTACCCGATCAGCTTTGCCGGCCAATCCGACACCGCTACTTTTGACAACTGTCTGGAGCTGCTCACCATGGCCGGCTACCCAATCAGCCAGGCGGTGATGATGATGATTCCCGAGCCTTGGGAGCAACACAGCACCATGGACGAGCGCCGCCGTGCTTTTTATGAGTACCATGCGGCCATGCTGGAGCCGTGGGACGGCCCGGCCAGCATCGTCTTCACCGACGGCCGTCAGATTGGCGCCACACTGGACCGCAATGGCCTGCGCCCCTCGCGCTACTGCATCACCGACGACGACCTGGTGATCATGGGCTCCGAATCCGGCGTGCTGCCCGTGCCAGAGAACAAAATCGTCCGCAAGTGGCGGCTGCAGCCCGGCAAGATGTTCTTGATCGATCTGGAGCAGGGCCGCATGATTGACGACGAGGAGCTCAAGGCCAACCTGGCCAACAGCAAGCCGTACAAGCAGTGGATCGAAAACCTGCGCGTCAAGCTCGATGACGTGGCCTTTGTCGACCGCCGCGTCGACGATGCGCTGTCCGACGTGGTGGCCGACCTGGAGCCCAAGCGCGTCACTGACATGGTGAGCCTGCTCGACCGTCAGCAGGCCTTTGGTTTTACCCAGGAAGACCTGAAGTTCCTGATCGCCCCGATGGCCACGGCTGGCGAAGAGGCGATCGGCTCCATGGGCAACGACAGCCCGCTGGCCGTGCTGTCCGACAAGAACAAGCCGCTGTACAACTACTTCAAGCAGCTGTTCGCCCAGGTGACTAACCCGCCGATCGACCCGATCCGCGAGGCGATCGTGATGAGCCTGGTGTCATTTATCGGCCCCAAGCCCAACCTGCTCGACATCAATCAGGTCAACCCGCCGATGCGGCTGGAGGTCAGCCAGCCTGTGCTGAACTTTGCCGATATGGCGAAACTCCGAGACATCGAAACCCACACCCAGGGCAAATTCCGCAGCTACACGCTGGACATCACCTACCCGCTGGCCTGGGGCCACGAAGGCGTGGAGGCCAAGCTGGCCTCGCTCTGCGCCGAGGCGGTCGATGCGATCAAGGGCGGCAAAAACATCCTGATCATCAGCGACCGCAGCGTCAACGCCAGCCAGGTGGCCATCCCGGCGCTGCTGGCCCTCTCAGCCATTCACCAACACCTGGTACTGGCCGGTCTGCGCACCTCGGCGGGCCTGGTGGTCGAGACCGGTACCGCGCGAGAGGTGCACCATTTTGGCGTGCTGGCCGGCTACGGTGCCGAAGCTGTCCACCCCTATCTGGCTTTGGAAACCCTGGCCAATATCCACAAGAACCTGCCGGGCGAGCTGAGTGCTGAAAAAGCCATCTACAACTACATCAAGGCGGTGGGCAAGGGCCTGTCCAAGATCATGTCCAAGATGGGCGTCTCCACCTACATGAGCTACTGTGGCGCCCAACTGTTTGAGGCTATTGGCCTGAGCAGCGCCACCGTGGCCAAGTATTTCAGCGGCACGCCGAGTCGGGTCGAGGGCATTGGTGTGTTTGAAATTGCCGAAGAGGCGATCCGCATGCACCGTGCGGCCTTCAGTGCCGACCCGGTGTTGGCCACGATGCTGGATACCGGTGGTGAGTACGCTTGGCGCGCCCGCGGCGAAGAGCACATGTGGACGCCCGACGCCATCGCCAAGCTGCAGCACAGCACCCGCGCCAACAACTGGAGCACCTACAAGGAATACGCCCAGCTCATCAACGACCAGAGCCGCCGCCACATGACGCTGCGCGGGCTGTTTGAGTTCAAGCTCGACCCGAGCCGCGCCATTCCCGTGGACGAGGTGGAGCCGGCCAGCGAGATCGTCAAGCGCTTTGCCACCGGCGCCATGTCGCTGGGCTCCATCAGCACCGAGGCGCACGCCACGCTGGCCGTGGCCATGAACCGCATCGGCGGCAAGACCAACACCGGTGAGGGGGGCGAAGACCCGGCGCGCTACCGCAACGAGCTCAAGGGCATCCCGATCAAGCAGGGCGACACGCTCAAGAGCGTGATCGGCGAGGACGTGGTCGAGGTCGATTTGCCGCTGCGCGATGGCGATTCACTGCGCTCACGCATCAAACAGGTGGCCTCCGGCCGCTTTGGCGTGACCGCCGAATACCTGAGCAGCGCCGACCAGATCCAGATCAAGATGGCGCAAGGCGCCAAGCCGGGCGAGGGCGGCCAGCTGCCAGGCGGCAAGGTCACCGACTACATCGGCAAGCTGCGCTACTCAGTGCCCGGCGTCGGTTTGATCTCGCCGCCGCCGCACCACGACATCTATTCCATTGAAGACCTGGCGCAGCTGATCCACGATCTGAAGAATGTGGCGCCGCACGCCAGCATCAGCGTCAAGCTGGTGAGCGAAATTGGCGTGGGCACCATTGCCGCCGGCGTGGCCAAGTGCAAGAGCGACCATGTGGTGATTGCCGGGCACGATGGTGGCACCGGCGCTTCGCCCTGGTCCAGTATCAAGCACGCTGGCAGCCCTTGGGAAATTGGCCTGGCCGAGACTCAGCAGACCCTGGTGCTCAACCGGCTGCGCAGCCGCATCCGGGTGCAGGCCGACGGCCAAATGAAGACTGGCCGCGACGTCGTCGTTGGCGCTTTGCTGGGTGCCGACGAGTTTGGCTTTGCCACCGCGCCGCTGGTGGTAGAGGGCTGCATCATGATGCGCAAGTGCCACCTCAACACCTGTCCGGTCGGTGTGGCCACCCAAGACCCGGTGCTGCGCAAGAAGTTTTCGGGCAAACCCGAGCATGTGGTGAATTACTTCTTCTTTATTGCTGAAGAGGCACGCCAGATCATGGCGCAGCTGGGCATCCGGAAGTTTGACGACATGATCGGTCGTGCCGACCTGCTGGACACGCGTCAGGGCATTGACCACTGGAAAGCCAGCGGCCTTGATTTTGGTCGCTTGTTTGCGATGCCGCCGGTCGGCCCCGATGTGCCGCGCCGCCAGACCGAGACCCAAGCCCACGGGCTGGAAAAAGCCCTCGACCAGGTGCTGATTGCCAAATGCCGCCCGGCCATTGACCGCGGTGAGCGGGTGCAGTTCATGGAGGTGGCGCGCAATGTCAACCGCTCGGTCGGTGCCATGCTCTCAGGCGCGGTCACCCAAGTGCACCCCGAGGGTTTGCCAGACGACACCATCCGCATCCAGCTCGAGGGCACGGGCGGCCAGTCTTTCGGCGCCTTTCTGGCGCGTGGCATCACCCTATACCTGATCGGTGACGCCAACGACTACACCGGCAAGGGCCTGTCGGGCGGCCGCGTTGTGGTGCGCCCCAGCATCGATTTCCGTGGTGAGGCGGCGCGCAACACCATCGTCGGCAACACCGTCATGTATGGCGCCACCAGCGGCGAGGCCTTCTTCAGCGGTGTGGCCGGCGAGCGCTTTGCGGTGCGCCTGTCAGGCGCGACCACGGTGGTTGAGGGTACCGGCGACCATGGCTGCGAGTATATGACCGGCGGCACGGTGGCGGTGCTCGGCAAGACCGGGCGCAACTTTGCGGCGGGCATGAGTGGCGGTATTGCCTATGTGTATGACGAAGACGGCCAATTTGCCCGGCGCGCCAACACCGCCATGGTGGCACTTGAGAAGGTGCTGACGCCGGCCGAGCAAGAGGCTACCGTGCCCCGCGCCATCTGGCACCATGGGAAGAGCGACGAGGTGCAGCTGAAAAAATTACTGGAAGACCATAACCGTTGGACCGGCAGCAAGCGCGCCCGCGAGCTGCTCGACACCTGGGACCAGTCCCGCCTGAAATTCGTCAAGGTTTTCCCGCTGGAATACAAGCGGGCGCTGGGTGAGATTCACGCAAAGAAAACGGCACCAGCCCTTGCCAATGCTGGTTCTAACGCTATCAAAAAAGAAGCGGTTGATGTCAAGTAATCGAGCACGCTGGCATGGATCCCCGGTCGTGGCCGGGGATGAGTGCGCCCGTGAAGGCGCGACACCAGCACGGTGAAAGTCCGTGCCAGGGTAAGCCAAGACCCTGTAGCCGAAGGTAACTGCGTCGCTGCGAGGCGGGGTGGAGAGCAACTGGAGGCGAAC
>CAMCZF010000114.1 GCA_945885775.1 Rhodoferax sp. OV413
CCCCCATTATGGACGAGGTATTCGGTCATTTGACCTAGGGAATACGATGGTGTGGACAGACGCGCCGGGTGCTGCCGGCGGCTCGGTTCAGCCGGCTGGAACAGCTGTCGCTTGCGGTTGCCCCAGGCTGCGCAGCACATCACGCACCAATAATGCACGGTCTTTGGATTCGGGTAGGGCACGCTCGATGCGCAGCTTTTCGTTGCCCACCAGCTTGATGTGCCGGTTTTTTTGAATCAGCGCGATGATGCGCATCGGGTCGACCGGCGGGTTCTTTTTGAAGGTGATGCTGATGCCGGTCGGTGCCGCGTCAACCTTGACGACGCCATAGGGCTGGCTGGTCACACGCAGCCGGTGCACGTCGATCAGGTTCTGGGCCTGAGGTGGCAGTTTGCCGAAACGGTCCACCAGCTCTTCAAGCAGGGCATCAATCTGCTCAGTGCCTTTGGCTGTCGCCAGTTTTTTGTAAAAACTCAGGCGCAGGTGCACGTCGCCACAAAAGTCATTGGGCAGCAGTGCCGGTGCGTGCAGGTTAATGTCGGTGGTGACGTTGAGCGGGCTCAGCAGATCGGGCTCAATGCCGGCCTTGAGGCAGCGCACCGCCTCACTGAGCATTTCGTTGTAGAGCTGAAAACCGACTTCGAGCATATTGCCGCTCTGGTTTTCGCCCAGCACCTCGCCGGCGCCACGGATTTCCAGATCGTGCATCGCCAGGTAGAAGCCGCTGCCCAGCTCTTCCATCTGCTGGATGGCATCCAGGCGCTGGCTGGCCTGCTTGGTGAGTCCTTCAAGGTCTGGCACCATGAGGTAGGCGTAGGCTTGGTGGTGGCTGCGGCCCACCCGGCCACGCAGCTGGTGCAGCTGTGCCAGGCCGAATTTGTCGGCCCGGCTCATCACGATGGTGTTGGCGGTGGGCACGTCAATGCCGGTCTCAATGATGGTGGAGCACAGCAGAAGGTTGTAGCGCTGCGCCACAAAGTCACGCATCACGCTCTCCAGCTGGCGCTCTGGCATCTGACCGTGCGCCACGGCGATGCGGGCCTCGGGCAGCAGCTCTTCGAGGTTGGCACGGCGGTTTTCGATGGTCTCCACCTCGTTGTGCAAAAAGTACACCTGGCCGCCGCGTTTGAGTTCGCGCAGCACCGCCTCGCGGATCACGCCGTTGCCCTCAGTGCGCACAAAGGTCTTGATGGCCAACCGGCGTTGCGGCGCGGTGGCGATCACACTCAGATCACGCAGGCCTTCAAGGGCCATGCCCAGGGTGCGCGGAATCGGGGTGGCGGTGAGGGTGAGCACATCGACTTCGGCGCGCAAGGCCTTCATGGCCTCTTTATGCCGTACGCCAAAGCGGTGCTCCTCGTCGATGATGAGCAGACCCAAGTTTTTGAAGTGGGTGTCCTGGCTGAGCAGTTTGTGGGTGCCGACCACGATGTCAATGCTGCCGTCGGCCACGCCCTTGAGGGCGGCGGTGATTTCCTTGCCCGAGCGGAAGCGGCTCATCTCAGCCACCTTGACCGGCCATTTGCCGAAGCGGTCGATCAGCGTTTGGTAATGCTGCTCTGCCAGCAGCGTAGTGGGCGCAAGAAACGCCACCTGCCGGCCACCAGTGATGGCAATAAATGCGGCGCGCAGGGCAACTTCGGTCTTGCCAAAGCCGACGTCGCCGCAAATCAGCCGGTCCATCGGGCGGGGGCTGATCATGTCCTGGATCACGGCATGGATGGCGGCTTTTTGATCCGCGGTCTCTTCAAATCCGAAGTCGTTGGCAAAGGTTTCGTAGTCGCCAGGCGAGTATCGGAAGGCATGGCCCTCGCGTGCGGCTCGCCGGGCGTAGATGTTGAGCAGCTCGGCTGCCGAGTCGCGCACCTGCTCAGCCGCTTTGCGCTTGGCCTTGTCCCATTGGCCGCTTCCGAGCTTGTGCAGGGGCGCCTCGTCGGCACTGACGCCGGTGTACCGGCTAATCAGTTGCAACTGGCTCACCGGCACATACAGGGTGGCCTTGTCGGCATATTCCAGGTGCAAAAACTCTTGAATTTCTGGCTGACCATTAGCTTGCAGCTGACCCAGGTCCAAATTGACCAGGCCACGGTAGCGGCCAATACCATGGGCCGAGTGCACCACCGGGTCGCCCACATTGAGCTCGCTCAGGTCTTTGATCAGGGCCTCGACATCGCTGACCTGCTCCTGCTTCTTGCGCCGGCGCAGGGTGGGGCCGGCGGCAAACAGCTCGGTCTCGGTGACAAAGTCAACGCCGGCGTCAAGCCAGGCAAAGCCGGTAGCCAGGCGCGAGGTGGCCAGCCCAAGTGGCTCGTCACTGGCCAGAAACTCTGCCAGCGAGTCAAAGCCCGGCGGGTTGAGTGCGCTGGCATGCAAAAAATCCAGCAGGCTGGTCTTGCGGCCCTCGCTCTCGGCCAGAACGAGCACCCGGTGGGCCGTGTAGCGCAAATGGGTTTTGAGGCGCGCCAGAGGGTCTTCGGCGCCGCGCACCACACTCAGTTCGCCTAAAGCCTGGAAATGCGCGTTGTCGGCCACGTCACTGACCGAGGGTCGCAGCGACAACTGGGCATGGGCATTGACCCGGGCGTAAAACTGCTCGGCACTTAAAAACAGTGCATCGGGCGCCAGTGCCGGGCGTTCCGGGTCGCCTCGCACCAACCGGTAGCGCTCGCGCGTATCCTGCCAGAAATGGGCAAAGGCCGGCTCCAGATCACCGTGCAGCACCACCGTGGCATCAGCGCCCAGGTAATCAAACACCGTGGCGGTCTCGTCAAAAAACAGGGGCAGGTAGTACTCGATGCCCGCCGTGGCCACGCCGTTGCCGATGTCTTTGTAGATGCGACTCTTGGTGGGGTCACCTTCCAGCAACTCGCGCCAGCGGCTGCGAAAGCGGGTCCGCGCGGCGTCGTCCATTGGGAATTCACGCCCCGGCAGCAGCCGAACCTCGGGCACAGGGTACAGGCTACGCTGGCTGTCGGGATCAAACGTGCGGATGCTGTCGATCTCGTTGTCAAACAGGTCTACCCGGAACGGGACCAGGCTGCCCATGGGAAACAGGTCGATCAAGCCGCCGCGTACAGCGTATTCGCCTGGGCTGACCACCTGCGTCACGTGGCTGTAGCCGGCCAGCGTGAGTTGAGCCTTGAGTTTGGCCTCGTCCAACTGCTGCTTGACCTTGAACTGAAACGTATAGCCTGCCAGGAACGCCGGTGGCGCCAGTCGGTACAGCGCCGTGGTGGCGGGCAGCAGAATCAGATCGGCGCCGGCCTCCCGGTCGCGCTGGCTAATGCGCCAAAGCGTGGCCAGTCGCTCACTGATCAGGTCCTGGTGCGGCGAAAAGGTGTCGTAAGGCAGGGTTTCCCAGTCGGGAAACAACACGCAGCGCAGCTCCGGCGCAAAGAAAGCAATCTCTTCGAGCAGGCGTTGGGCGTCGGCGGCGTCGGCCGTCACAATGGCAGTGGGCCGGTGCTCGTCCTTGTCGCGTTGGCCCAGGCGGGCCAGTAAAAGGGCGTCGGCAGAGCCGGTCGGGCGGGGCAGCGTGTAGCGCTTGCCCGGGTTCAGTTTGGGTAAATCCATGGGTTTCTATCGAGGATTTTAGAATGGTGCCAAGCCCATGCTTGATCACCCGCCCAAATCACCCGCTTTGCCCCGCCTATGGGCCTTGATTCCCTGCGCCGGCAGCGGCTCGCGAGCGGGCTCAGTCGGTCCCAAGCAGTACCAAACCCTGGCGGGCCAGCCCTTGGTCATGCACACGCTGGCGGCCTTCGCTGGGGTGACGCGGCTGCACCGGGTCGCGCTGGTCCTGGCGGCGGGCGACACGGTACTGCACCATCTTAGTGCTCAGTATTTGATAGCTAACAATGGCGGCGCGACAAGGGCTGAGACCGTTTTTAATGGTTTAAATTTTTTACTTGAGCAGGGCGCTGAGCCTGGGGACTGGGTGCTGGTGCACGACGCCGCGCGCTGCTTGATTACCCCTGCCCAGATCGACGCCCTGATCGACGCCTGCCTCTCGGACCCGGTGGGCGGCTTGCTGGCGCACCGGCTGGCCGATACCCTGAACGCCGAGCAGGATGGGCGCGTGGCGGGCACGGTGGCCCGGGCCGACAAGTGGCTGGCACAAACGCCGCAGATGTTTCGCATCGGTCCGTTGAGTCAGGCGCTGCAGGCGGCCGGCGAGCAGGTGACCGACGAATCCAGCGCCATGGAGGCCATGGGCTGGCAGCCCCGGTTGGTGCCGGGCAGCGCCCGCAACTTCAAGGTCACATACCCTGAAGACTTTGCACTGGCCGAGGCGCTGCTGCTGTCAGACACCCACAGAAAGGCAAACTCATGAACCTGCGGATTGGTGAAGGCTGGGACGTGCACGCGCTGGTCGCTGGGCGCCCGCTGGTGCTGGGCGGCGTCACCGTGCCTTTTCATCTGGGCCTGCTGGGCCATTCGGATGCCGATGTTCTGCTGCACGCCATCACCGACGCCCTGCTGGGGGCGGCTGCGCTGGGCGATATCGGCCGCCATTTCCCCGATACCGACGCCGCCTTCAAGGGCGCTGATTCCATGGTGTTGCTGGTCGAAGCCGCGCGCCGGGTGCAGGCTGCTGGCTGGGCCATTGGCAACATCGACAGCACGGTGATCGCCCAAGCACCCAAACTCATGCCGCACATCCCGGCCATGTGCGCCCGCATCGCCGAGGCCTTGGGCTTGGCGCTGGATCAGGTCAACGTCAAGGCCAAGACCGCCGAAAAGCTGGGCCCGGTCGGGCTAGGGCAGGCGATGGAGGCGAGGGCAGTCGTGTTGCTGATGCGAGCGCCTGCCGCGTCACAGTAGCTCGGCTGAGGTTACCCCGACGGGGCCGGGAGGGGGTCCGCTGGCCGCACCACCACATGATGTTGTGTGATGAGGGCCTGAAACTCAGGGGAGGTCGAGGCCCAATCCACGACGTCCACTTTGTAGGGTAAATCAGACTGGGTGAACGCCTCGTGCAGTCGGGCTGAAACCTCGAGGCTCAATGGTGCTGCACCCACCACGGCCAGGTCCAGGTCAGAGTAGGGTTTGGCGGCAAAACGGGCGCGGGAGCCAAAGGCCCAGACTGTGCGGTGCGGGACGATGTCTTTCAGAATACCGTGAACAATCGCCCACTCCTGCGGCGCAACCGAGATGGGTAGCGTCATGTCAATGGGTCCGCGCCTGCAATTGAGCCAACAGGAACTGGGCTTCTTCCATGAAAGCGGGAATGTCGGCCACCACCGCCAGGGCCACGTTCTCATCGTAGGTATGGCTGGTTTTGCCGCGCATTTCACGAAACAACCGCCAACGGGGCCAGTCGCTGATGAGCAGGCCCTGCTCGTTGCCGGTTCTGATCAGGTCAGCAAAGGGCATGGCGTCAAAGGCATCGGGTGTGGCTGACGTGGCTTCCAGATAACGTTTGAGCATCTTGTGGCTGAGTTCATAGGTGAACTCAAAGCGTTGGATCAAGCCGTCGCGCAGTTGCGTGTCGCCCTGGTTCTGTTGGTAGCGAACCCAGCCTTCGGCCAGGCGCTGGCAGGCATTCTTGAGGCTGAGCAGTTCGAGGTAGGGCTTCGACATGGCCGGATTATCAGGCTGCGTCAATCCATCGCCGAGGCAGAGCGCATCTGCTCGCGCAGCACAAACTTCTGGATTTTGCCGGTCGAGGTTTTGGGCAGCGGGCCAAACACCACCTGCTTGGGTACCTTGAAACGTGCCAGGTGAGCGCGGCAGTGCTCAATGATGTCGGCCTCGGTCACCTCTGCCGTGTCGCGCACCTCTACAAAGGCGCAGGGCACCTCGCCCCATTTGGCGTCGGGCTTTGCCACCACGGCCGCCACCAGCACGGCCGGGTGCCGGTAGAGCACGTCCTCGACTTCCAGGCTGGAGATGTTTTCACCGCCCGAAATGATCACGTCCTTGCTGCGGTCGCGGATTTTGATGTAGCCGTCGGGGTGCTGTACCGCCAGGTCGCCGGTACGGAACCAGCCGCCAGCAAAGGCATCCTCGGTGGCCTGCGGGTTCTTGAGGTAACCCTTCATGACCAGGTTGCCGCGAAAGAAAATTTCACCCATGGTCTGACCGTCAACCGGCACCTGTGCCAGCGTCTCGGGGTCCAAAACGGCAATGGCCTCTTGCAGTGGATAGGCGACGCCCTGGCGTGCGTTCAGCGTGGCACGCTCACCAATCGGCAGCCCGGCCCAGTCGGCCTGTTTGGCACAGACGGCCGCGGGGCCGTAGACCTCGGTCAGCCCATAAACGTGGGTAATGTCGATGCCGATGCGTTCGCAGCCCTCGATGATGGCCGCCGGCGGCGCGGCGCCCGCGATCAGGCCGGCCACCGAGTGGTCGATACCTTGGCGCAGCGACTCGGGGGCGTTGATCAGCAACCCATACACAATCGGCGCGCCGCACAGGTGGCTGACCCGGTGCTCCCGGATCAGCGGAAAAATCAGAGCCGGGTCTACCCGCCGCAGACAAACGCTCACACCCGCCTGCAGCGCCAGGGTCCAGGGGAAGCACCAGCCATTGCAGTGGAACATGGGTAGCGTCCACAGGTAAACCGGGTGTTGCGGCATAGACCAGGTGACCACGTTAGAGACCGCGTTCAAGTAGGCGCCACGGTGGTGTGTGACCACGCCTTTGGGGTTGCCGGTGGTGCCCGAGGTGTAGTTGAGTGCGATGGCGTCCCACTCATCGGCGGGGAGCTTCCATTCAAAGTGAGGGTCGCCCTGTGCCAGAAAAGCCTCGTAGTCCAGCTCGCCGATCGGTTCGCCGCCCTCGGCCAGCGGGTCGTCTACGTCCACCACCAGTGGTCGAGGGCCTGCCATGAGGGCCAGCGCAGCGCGGATGATGGTTGAAAATTCCCGGTCGGTGATCAGCACCCGCGCCTCTCCGTGCTCAAGCATGAAAGCGATGGCTGCCGGATCGAGGCGGGTGTTCAGCGCGTTGAGCACCGCGCCCAGCATGGGCACGCCAAAGTGGGCCTCAAACATGGGCGGCGTATTGGGCAGCATGGCTGCCACCGTGTCGCCGGCGCCGACACCGCGACGCGCCAGGGCGCTGGCCAGTCGCCGGCAGCGCCGATAGGTTTGCGCCCAGGTGAAGTGCGTTGCACCGTGCACCACCGACAAGCGGTCCGGGTAGACCTGGGCCGAGCGCGCGAGAAAGCTCAAGGGTGACAGGGCAGTGTAGTTGGCACTGTTGCGCGGCAGGCTCTGGTTGTAATCTGGGTAGGCCATGGCAGCGGTCTCCTGGGCGGTGTGTCGAGCCGCTCAGGCCGGCAGGGTGAGCAGTGGAATGTCTTGCGCCAGCGCCAGTTGGTCCAGCGCTTGGCGCGACTGCCCCAGCATGAAGGCAGCGATGGCGTTATGGCTGGCAGGCTGCATCATGGTCGCTGCCCCGCCAAAAACCAACCCGGCGGCGCTGCACAGCGCACGGGCAAAGTGCGGCTCCAGCGCTGCTACGGCCACCCGGCCGTCCTGACAGGGGTAGACCCGGTACCCAGCGTGCCCGCCACCGATGGCGGCACCAGGGCGGGTCAGGCCCCAGACACGCGGCAGTGCCAGGTAGGCTGCAGCCTCTGACAGTGCTACCTCCAGGTATCGGCCCTTACCGGTATTTTTTTGGAGCAAAACGGCCTTGAGAACAGCTTCCGATGCAGCCAGCGAGCCGCCCATGTCGGCGTAAAGGGTGGGCGGCAGATTCAGGCCGCTGACCAGGTCATGCTCGGCCAGGTAGGTCAGGTCATGGCCAGGCTCTTCGGCGCGCAGGCCTGGTGCCCCCACGATGGCCACCTGTGACAAGCCGGGGTACAGCCGGTGCAGCGGCTTCCAGTCCAGGCCGAGTTTGCTCAGCGCCGAGGGCCTAAACGAGGTCAGCAGCACGTCGGTCTTGGCCAGTTCGCGGTGCAATGCGGCCTGACCCCGGCTGGTTTTCAGGTCGGCCACCCCGACGCGAACGCCTTCGTGCAGCAGGCTGTAAGCCGCTGGGTTGTACTGGCCCATTGGGTCGCCCGAGGTGCCAGTTGGTGCACCGAGCGGGCCTGGGGGCTCCAGCTTGACGCAGCGTGCGCCCATTTGCCGACAGCGCATCAGAGCGGCCGGGCCGGGAAGGTTCAGGCACAGGCTCAGGATGCGCGTCCCCTTGAGCACGGGCGCTGATCGGGAGGGTTGAGACATAGTCACCTACTGTAACGGCAGACCCACGTAGTTTTCTGCCAGCGCTGTGGCGGCCGCATTGGAATTAACCAGGTAGTCCAGCTCGGCTTCCTGGACCTTTTGGCCGAAGCCGCCGGCCTCAGGGAATTGGTGCATCAGCGAGGTGAACCACCATGAGAAGCGCTCGGCGCGCCAGACCCGGCGCAGGCAGCGCTCGGAATAGCTGTCAACGCCTGCGGCGCTTGCCTCCTGGTAATACTCGATGAGCGCGGCAGACAGGTACTTGACATCGCTGGCGGCCAGGTTGAGCCCCTTGGCGCCGGTGGGCGGCACGATATGCGCCGCGTCGCCAGCCAGAAACAGCCTTCCGAAGCGCATCGGCTCGGCGACAAAACTGCGAAGCGGGGCGATGCTTTTCTCGATGGACGGGCCAGTGACCAGCTGCTCACGCGCCTGGGGGTCAAGCCGAAGCCTCAGCTCAGCCCAAAAGGCGTCGTCCGACCAGCGGCTGAGCGAATCGCTCACCGGGCATTGCACGTAGTAGCGGCTGCGGGTGGTGCTGCGCATCGAGCACAGTGCAAAGCCGCGCTCCGTGTTGGCGTAAATCAGCTCGTGCGACACCGGCGGCACATCGGCCAGCACACCCAGCCAACCGAAGGGGTACACCTTTTCAAACTCCGTGATGGCGCCGGGCGGCACGCTGGCGCGGCAGACCCCATGAAAGCCATCGCAGCCGGCAATAAAGTCGCAACTTAGTTCATGCTGCTGGCCCTGGCTGACATAGCATACCCGCGGCCGTTCGCCATCAAAGTCATGCACGCTGACCTCGCTGGCCTCGTAAACAGTGGCTATGCCTGCTGCGGCGCGCGCGGCCATCAGGTCGCGGGTGACCTCGGTCTGGCCGTACACCATCACCTGGCGCCCGCCGGTCAATGCTTGCATGTCGATGCGGTGCCGTGCCCCCTTGAACAGCAGCTCAAAGCCGCCGTGGACCAGCCCCTCGCGGTGCATGCGGCTGCCGACACCGGCCTCGTCCAACAGGTCTATCGTCACCTGCTCCAGGACCCCTGCCCTGATGCGTCCCAGCACATAGTCGGCGCTTTGGCGTTCAATGATGACCGCGTCAATGCCTGCCTTATGCAAAAGCTGGCCCAGCAGCAAGCCCGACGGGCCGGCGCCGATGATGGCGACTTGAGTTCGCATTCCTTGTCCTTGAAGTTAACCGCCAAGAATAGGCGGCCAGCCAGGCGCCATGCCGGCTTGAATCAAAGGCTTGCGCGATGATTGGCTAAGCGGGGCGACAATCGCGCAAAATTACTGGCCGCAAAATGACGATTTCACAGGTGGATTTCATTGCCGGCATGGCCAAGGGCATGGCCGTGCTGGAGAGCTTTGGCCCGGATCGTCAGCGCCTGAACGCCACACTCGCGGCGGAACGCACCGGGCTGACCCGGGCTGCCGCGCGGCGCCACCTGTTGACCTTGGCCCATCTGGGCTACCTGGAAACCGAGGCTGGCTACTTTTGGCTGTCAAGCAAGGTGTTGCGATTTTCTGGCAGTTACCTGGCATCAGCACGCCTGCCACGGGTCTTGCAGCCCACATTGAACCGGCTGGCACTGCGCGCACAAGCTTCGTTTTCTGCGGTGGTGCTGGACGGCGACGAAGTCGTGATCGTGGCGCGCAGCGGCAACGACCGCACCGGCCCGGCCAGCGAACCAGGCCGCGTGATCGCCTACGGGCTGCACATGGGCGCGCGCTTGCCGGCCCACGCCACATCGACCGGACGCGTGCTGTTGGCAGCGAAGTCGAAACCCGAGTTCACGCAATGGCTCAAGGGCCGACAGCTCGCGCGCATGACGCCACTGACCACGACTGACCTGAAGGCTTTCCGGCAGATGGTGGAGCAGGTGCGACAGCAGGATTTCTGCCTGGCCAGCGAAGAGCATGAGCTGGGTGTGCACGCGCTCGCAGTGCCCTTGCGCAGCAGCCAGGGCCTAACCCTGGCGGCCCTGAATGTGGTGGCTGCGCCGGCCCGGCTGTCCGCCGCCCAGATGCAGCGCGACCTGTTGCCGCTGCTGCTGGAGACAGCCGCAGAGCTGCGGCCGCTGCTGTAGCGCCCGAAATCAAACGCCGAGATGCTGCTCCAGCAAGGCGGGTTCCGCACGCAGTGCATCGGAGCTGCCCTCAAACACGACCTGGCCTTTGACCAGGATCACGTTGCGGTCTGTGATCTGGGTCACGTGCTTCCAGTTTTTGTCGACGATGACGCTGCTGATGCCCGTCTCGCGGATCAGGCCGCAAATGTGCCAGATTTCGCGCGCGATCAGCGGGGCCAGCCCCTCGGTGGCTTCGTCCAGAATCAGCACATCCGGGTTGGTCATCAGGGCCCGGCCAATCGTGAGCATTTGCTGCTCACCGCCTGACAGTTGCTGGCCCCCGTGCCCCAAGCGCTCTTGCAGGCGAGGGAAGGTTGACAGCACTCGCTCGTAGGTCCAGTCGCGCTGGCCGCGGGTGCCGGCGCGAGCCGCCATTTTGAGGTTTTCCACCACGCTCAGGTTGCCAAAAATGCCTCTGCCTTCTGGCACGTAGGCCACGCCAAGCTGGGCAATTTCAAACGGTGCGCGGCCGGTCATCGGCCGGCCCATCACATGCAGCGAACCGCTTCGAGGCTTGACCAGGCCCATCAGGCTTTTCAGCAGAGTGCTTTTGCCCATGCCGTTGCGACCCATCAGTCCGATGGTTTCGGCCCGGCCCACTGAAAAATCGACATCGCGCAGGATGTGGCTGGCGCCGT
>CAMCZF010000115.1 GCA_945885775.1 Rhodoferax sp. OV413
GCCAAAGACCCGCGCGGGCAGGCTATTTTGCACCAGGGGTCCAAGGAGGTCGGGTTGCCAATAGATGCGATTTTTGTGGCCGCTAGCCCCGCAGACTATGCGTCGTACCGCCGGTTTTTTCTGACCGCGCCCCAGTCATTGCATTAATCCGTTGTGCGCCAGCGCCCGATGAACCTGTTGCAACGCTTGCTGCCCAAGACGCTGGTGGCGCGGGTGTTTGGCCTGTATTTTCTGGGGTTGCTGCTGTTTTTGACAGCTGGGCTCGGCTTGTTTTACCGTTACCAATTTACCAAGCAGGTTGACAGTCAACTCGAGAACAGCAGAATGATGCTGCAGGTGGCGGCGCTGGCTGTGGCGGAAAGTGCGGTCATTGGTGATTACGACACCATCAACCGAACGCTCCAACGCATCGTTCACGCCAGCACCTTGGAACGGGCTGAGTTCATCGATGTCCGCGGCGGCAAGCTCGGTGTGGCGCATGTCCATGACCACAACGAGCACATTCCCGTGCCCCAATGGCTGAACAGTCTCGTCGCGGAGCGCTTGGCCGAGGCGAACGAGGTGATTAGCGTGGGCGGTAAAGATTACGGCGTGCTGCGATTGACGTTCGCCGCGGATGTGGTCGCTGCCGAGCTGTGGCAGCTGATTTTGTTGTCATTTGCAGCGGGGGCGGGCATGTTGCTGATCGGCTCGGCCATCATTCAGGTTCCCCTTCGACGTTGGCTGGGTAACTTTGACCGTGTGCGCCTGCGCGAGGCTGATATTTTGTCCGGCGAAATTGCCGTCACAGCGCTGCTCGACCGTGATGCGCCCGAGGAAATTCGCCGCACCTTTGACATCCTCAACCGGGCGGCCAGCCGGCTTTCTGACGAGCGCGCGCAAGCCAGCGTGACCTTGAGTGCCATCAACGACGGCGTGCTGTCCACGGATGCAGACTACCTGGTGCGCTACGCCAACCCTGCCGCGCTCCTTTTGTTAGGCCGGGACGACGAATCGCTGATCGGGCAGGACATCCGAACCCTGTTGCCGGCGGCTTTTTTTGTCGGTCAGACTCCGACGGATTGGGCTGCGCACCAGATTGGCCTGGCGCAGGCCGACGGTTCTCGGGTCATTTTAGAGACCAGTCTGTCGGCACTGCCTGCGATTGGCCAGGATCGGCCGGGCTTTGTGCTGACCTTCCGGGATGTGACCCAGCAACAAGCCATGAACCGCCGTCTGCGCGACGAGCTCGACACTCGACAGCGGGTCCTGGAGTCACTCCGCCAAGTGCTCAGCGCCTTTCAGGGTGCGGCGCTCCCAAGGGCGACCTCCACCGACGACCTGGACGCCCTGGTGAACCAGGTGGTGGCTTTGGTTCGCGAGCGCGAGCAAGTGACGCTTGAACTCACCAATCAGAAATTTGCGCTGGATCAGCATGCGATTGTCAGCATCACCGACACCCAGGGCAACATCACCTACGCCAACGACCGGTTCTGTGCCATCAGCGGGTTTGCCCGTGAGGAATTGCTGGGCGTGAACCACCGGGTCATCAACGGCAGCCACCACTCGCCGGTGTTTTTCCAGCAACTGTGGCAAACCATCGAGCAGGGTCATGTTTGGCGCGGCGAGATCAAAAACCGGCATAAGGACGGTAGTGAATATTGGGTGAATGCCACCATCGTGCCGCTGCTCGGGTCGGATGGCCGCCCGGCGCAATACATCGCCATCCGCACCGACATCACCCAGGGCAAGGCCATTGAGGCCCAGCTTGAAGACCAGCTGCGCTTTGTCGAGGTGCTGCTCGAAGCGACGCCAACCGCCCTGTACCTGAAAGACCGCAGCGGTCGCTTCATGCGCGTGAATCGGGCCTTTGAAGACCTGCTGGGTGTCGATCGGTCGCAGTGGGTGGGGCGGAATTCGGCTGAGTTGAGCGGCGATGACGCCTTTGTGATCGACCTAGAGCGTGACCAGCAGCTGTTCGAGACCGGTGCGACCCAGACCTTTGAGACCAGCTTCATCCACCGCCCGACCGGCGAGACCCGCCAGGGCCTGTTCCGCAAGGCGCCCATCACCAATGCGGCGGGCGAAGTCACCGGCTTGGTGGCGAATATTGTCGACATCACCGAGCGCACCGAGATGGAGCTTGCGCTGCGCCGGGCCACCCGCCATGCCCAGGCCGCCAACAGCGCCAAGAGTGAATTTTTGGCCAATATGAGCCACGAAATCAGGACGCCCATGAACGGCGTGATCGGCATGACCGACCTGGCGCTTGAAACTGATCTCGACGAGGTCCAACGGGAGTACCTGGAGGTGGTCAAGACCTCGGCCCAGTCCTTGATGGTGATCTTGAATGACATTCTTGATTTTTCCAAGATTGAAGCCGGCCGGCTGGATATTGAGTCGGTGGTCTTCAATTTGCCTGGGCTGATGACCGACACTTTGAAGGCGCTGCGACCGCGCGCCACCCAAAAAGGCCTGTCATTGAGGCTTGAGCTTGGCGCAGCTTTGCCGCAAAAGGTGCGCGCCGACCCGGGCCGCCTGCGCCAGATCCTGACCAACCTGTGCGACAACGCGATCAAGTTCACCACTTCGGGCCAGGTTGTGATCAGGCTCGATGGCGCGCCGGCCGAAGAGGCTGCCTGGACCTTGCACATGTCGGTGCAAGACAGCGGTATCGGCATTGACCCGGAAAAGCAACAGCGGATTTTTGAGGCGTTCAGCCAGGCCGACAGCTCAACCACCCGCCGCTTTGGCGGCACCGGGTTGGGCCTGACCATCTGTAGCCGGTTGGCCACATTGATGGGTGGGCGCATCTGGCTTGACAGCCAGCCCGGCCAGGGCAGTACCTTTCACGTCGCCATTCAGGCCCAGGTGGTGGCTGGCTCAGACCGGTCTGCCGCAAGCTTTGAGCTTGGCGCCGAGGCCAGCCGAGCCCCTATGCGCAGCCTTCAAGTGTTGTTGGCCGAAGACAACCCGGTCAACCAACTGGTGGCGATCACCATGCTCAAAAAGTGGGGGCATGCGGTGGTGACCGCCGAGAACGGTCAACAGGCGCTTGACCTCTTTTTTCAGCACCCCTGGGACCTGGTGTTGATGGATATCCAAATGCCCGTGATGGGCGGCCTGGAAGCGACTCAGCTGATTCGGAGCCGGGAACCGGCCGGGACCCACACGCCCATCATTGCCATGACCGCCAATGCCATGGCCTCAGACCGCCTAATCTGCCTGGAGGCCGGGATGGATGAGCACTTGGCCAAACCCTTCACCGCGGCCACGCTCAAGGACGTTTTGGAACGGTTTGGGAACCCAACCAGCGCATGACCCGGCGGTGGTGCTTTGGGCAGCCTCTGGGCCTAGAATTGCAGTCTGACTTTTTGTTTGGTTTGTTTTGCTATGGCTAAAGCCCTCTCCGTTCCGACCCCTGTGCCCGCCAGCTACGAAGCAGCCCTGGCTGAGTTGGAGCAGTTATTGGCGCGGCTCGAGTCGGGTGAGCTGCCCTTGGAGCAACTGTTGTCGAGCTACCAGCGCGGCGCAAGTTTGTTGAGCTTCTGCCGCGAACGCCTGGAGGCGGTGGAAGGCCAGATCAAGGTGTTGGACCAAGGCGCCCTCAAAACCTGGACAGCCGAATGAGCCCTCCCGCACGGTTCGACTTGGCCGGCTGGAGCGCTGCTCACCAGGTCCTCGTGGAACAGGCGCTGGCGCATTGGATCAGCGTTCCAGGTATTGCCAATGCCACTGCCGCGCCGCCGGCGGCACTGATTGAGACCATGCGCTATGCCGTGCTGGATGGCGGCAAACGCCTGCGGCCTCTGTTGGTGCTGGCAGCTGCCGAGGCGGCCAATGCTGGTGACCCCGCCCTAACGCCATCGCCTTCGGACGAGAGCACCCTGCGCGCGGCCTGCGCGGTCGAGCTGATCCACGCTTACTCCCTGGTGCACGACGATATGCCGTGCATGGACAACGATGTGCTTAGGCGCGGCAAGCCCACAGTGCATGTCAAATTTGGTGAGGCCGGCGCGCTGCTTGCAGGCGACGCCTTGCAGGCGCTGGCCTTTGAGTTGCTCACCCCCGATGAGGCTCTGGTGCCAGCGCTGCGTCAGGCGCGCCTGTGCCGCTTGCTGGCACGTGCTTCCGGTTGCGCTGGCATGGCGGGTGGCCAGGCGATCGATCTGGCCAGTGTCGGACTGGCCCTGAATGAGCGCCAGTTGCGGGAAATGCACCAGCTCAAGACGGGCGCGCTGTTGCAAGCCAGTGTCATGATGGGCGCCGCTTGCGGCACGCTGTCACCCGCCGCCGAACGGGCGCTGGCACGGTTTGGCGAGGCGCTGGGCCTGGCTTTTCAGGTGGTGGACGATATTTTGGATGTCACAGCCGACTCCGCCACCTTGGGCAAGACCGCCGGTAAGGACGCCGACCAAAACAAGCCCACCTATGTGTCGGTGCTCGGCCTTGCGCCCGCTCAGGCCCACGCCCAGGCCTTGCTGGCCCAGGCCCTGGGGGCACTCAAAGACAGTGGCTTGCCCGATACCCGGGCCCTGCAAGGCTTGGCCGAGATGGTGCTGAGCCGGACCCACTGATGGCGCCGCTCCAATGACCCATGGCACGGACCGACCTCTTGTTTTTAAGTCAAAATGGCCTCCAGCCCCCGTTCAATAAGCGTTGATCGCTATTAAAAGAGTAGCATATGCCGAACTCATCCTATCCCCTGCTGCAGTCCATCAATGACCCCGCCGAGCTCCGGCTACTGCCGCGTGCGCAACTGGACACACTGGCCGCCGAGTTGCGGGCCTTTTTGCTGGGCAGCGTGGCCAGAACGGGTGGGCACCTCAGTTCCAACCTGGGTACGGTCGAGCTGACCATTGCGCTGCACTATGTGTTCAATACGCCGCAAGACCGCGTGGTCTGGGATGTGGGCCATCAGACTTACCCGCACAAAATTTTGACTGGCCGCCGTGACCGCATGGGCTCGCTGCGTCAATGGGGCGGCCTGAGCGGCTTTCCGCAACGCACCGAGAGCAACTATGACACTTTTGGCACGGCGCACTCCAGCACGTCGATCTCAGCGGCGCTGGGCATGGCCATGGCTGCCCATATCAAGGGGGAAGACCGGTATTCGGTGGCGGTGATTGGCGACGGTGCGCTGACGGCCGGCATGGCGTTTGAGGCGCTCAACAACGCAGGCGTTGCTGACTGCAAGCTGCTGGTCATCCTGAACGACAACGACATGAGCATCAGTCCGCCTGTCGGTGCGCTGAACCGCTACCTGGCGCAGCTGATGAGCGGGCGCTTTTACTCGGCAGCGAGGACTGTGGGTAAATCCGTGCTCAAGGGCGCACCCTCGCTGTTGGAACTGGCCAAACGCTTTGAGCAGCAGGCCAAGGGCATGGTGGTGCCCGCCACGCTGTTTGAAAAATTCGGCTTTAACTACATCGGGCCCATCGACGGGCACGACCTGGACTCCCTGATCCCGACGTTGGAGAACATCAAACACCTTAAGGGGCCGCAGTTCCTGCACGTGGTGACCAAAAAAGGCCAGGGTTACCTGCGGGCCGAGGTCGACCCGGTGGCCTACCACGGGCCGGGCAAGTTCGACCCTGCCATTGGCCTGCAAAGCCCGAGCACGCCCCCCAAACAGACCTTCACCCAGGTGTTTGGACAGTGGCTGTGCGACATGGCGCTGAATGACCCGCGCCTGGTGGGCATCACACCGGCCATGCGCGAGGGCTCTGGCATGGTGGAGTTTGAGCGACGCTTCCCTGAGCGCTACTTTGATGTCGGCATTGCCGAGCAGCATGCCGTCACCTTTGCCGCTGGGCTGGCCTGTGAGGGGCTCAAGCCGGTGGTGGCGATTTACTCCACCTTTTTGCAGCGGGCCTACGACCAGTTGATCCATGACGTGGCCATCCAGAACCTGCCCGTGGTGTTTGCGCTGGACCGGGCCGGCCTGGTGGGCGCCGATGGTGCCACCCACGCCGGCGCTTACGATATTCCCTACCTGCGTTGCATTCCCAATGTCAGCGTGGCCTGCCCGGCCGATGAGAACGAGTGCCGGCAGCTGCTCAGCACGGCATTTGCGCAGGAGCATCCGGTGGCCGTGCGTTACCCGCGCGGCGCCGGCGCTGGGGTCGTGGTCCAGCCGGGATTGGAAACTCTGCCGTTTGGCAAAGGCGAAATTCGCCGTACTGGCACCGGTGTGGCAATTCTGGCTTTTGGCAGCCTGCTGTACCCCGCACTGCAGGCGGCACAGGCGCTGAATGCCACGGTGGTCAACATGCGCTGGGCCAAGCCGCTGGACCTAGACTTGTTGCTGGAAGTTGCCCGCAACCATGAGGCGCTGGTGACGGTCGAAGAGGGCGCCATCATGGGCGGGGCAGGCAGTGCCGTCGCCGAAGCGCTGCAGGCGGCTGGTCTTGCCAAACCCTTGCTGCACCTGGGTTTGCCAGATGAGTTCATCGCCCATGGCGATCCGGCTCGCTTGTTGGCAATGATTGGCCTGGATGCGCCTGGCATTCAGGCTTCGGTGGCTCAGCGGTTCGGCGCGCAGTTGAACCTTGGCCCGCCGGTACTTAAGGCGGTGGCCTGAAGGTTGCGCAGGGGTTAAGGCGCAAGGGTTAACCCCCACCTTTTTGCATCGCGCAGATTCCTACAATCTAGATCGACGCTGATCGGTCTGCAATGTGGCAGTCCCCGCAGTTTCTTTTTTTCAACATCTACAGGAGAGATTTAAATGGATCGTCGTTCCGTCATCAAACACGCCGGTATTGCTGGCGTGCTGGCCGCTGGCGCTGCGCCGGCAGCGCATGCGCAGGCCGCTACCATTCGCTGGCGCCTGGCTTCGAGCTTTCCGAAGGCGCTGGACACCATTTTTGGTGCGGCTGACACCTTCGCCAAGAAGGTCAGCGAGATGAGTGGCGGCAAGTTCACGATCTCCACCCATGCTGCGGGCGAACTGATGCCGGCTTTTGGCGTGGTTGACGGTGTTCAAAACGGCACTGTGGAATGCGCACACACGGCACCCTACTATTTCTTTGGCAAGGATGAAACCTTTGCCTTGGGCTGTGCCATCCCCTTCGGCCTGAACAGCCGCCAGATGACTGCCTGGATGTATGAGGGCAACGGCGGCAAGTTGATGCGCGAGTTTTACGCCAAGTACAACATCGTCAACTTCCCAGCGGGTAACACGGGCTGCCAAATGGGCGGCTGGTACCGCAAGCAAATCAAGAGTGCCAAGGACATCAAGGGCCTGAAGTTCCGCGTCGGTGGCTTTGCCGGCAAGGTGATTGAGCGCATGGGCGGTGTGCCGCAGAACATCCCGGGTGGTGAAATTTACCAAGCCCTGGAAAAAGGCACGATTGATGCGGCCGAGTGGGTGGGCCCGTATGACGACCAAAAGCTGGGCTTCAACAAGGTCGCACCTTTCTACTACTACCCCGGTTGGTGGGAGGGCGGCCCGCAGCTGGATGTGTTCATTAACAAAGCAGCTTATGAAGCCCTGTCGGCTGAAAATAAGGCGATCGTCGAGGCTGCTGCCTCTTACGCCCACGTCGAGATGCAGGCGAAATACGACGCCAAAAACCCAACCGCACTCAAGCAGCTGGTGGGCAACAAGACCAAGGTCCTGCCTTTCCCCAAAGATGTGCTGGATCTGGCCTTCAAGGAGTCGATGAAGCTGTACGCCGAGATCAGCGAAAAGAATCCGCAGTGGAAAAAGGTCTATGACGACATGTCCGCCTTCCGCAAAGACCAGAACCTGTGGTTCCGCTTCACTGAAGCGCGCTTCGACAGCTTCATGCAGGCGCAAAAGCTGTAAAAGTGTGCAGCTACCCCAGTCTGCGGGCTGGGTGTCACCCGAGACGGGCCCCGCAGGGGCCCGTTTTCTTGTGCCAAGTCAATAACTGTCCGGCATTCGACCCGTCGATCCGTGCCGGATGCGGGTCGGGTCGACCCTGGAGCCCATGGGCCCATGGTCGCGTGATATAAACCTTCGTAGACTTGGACATTGATGAGGTGCAACTTGAATAAACGGCGTTGGGTCAACCGCATGATGAGCAGCGCCACGGCATGCTGGCGTTGAGGGATTTGACTTGCACACGCAGTGGCCGCCGCTTGTTCAGCGGTGTCAGCTGCAGCGTTCCTGCCGGTCACTTGCTGCGGGTTCAGGGCGCTAATGGCGCCGGCAAGACCAGCCTGTTGCGCATCATCTGCGGCCTGCTCGAGCCGACCTCTGGCGAGGCGTTGTGGCACGGTCAGGGCGTGACTGGGCTGCGTGAGGAGTTCGGGCGCGAGCTGATTTATCTGGGCCATGCCGCAGCGCTGAAAGACGATTTGTCTCCCCTTGAGAACCTGCAGGCAGCCAGTACTTTGGGCGGGCAATGGCTTGACACCACTCAGGCCATAGCGGCGCTGGCTGCCGCCGGCCTGGCGGGCTATGACAACACGCCAGTGCGCCGGCTGTCGCAGGGCCAGCGCCGACGCAGTGCCTTGGCGCGCCTGGTTCATGGCCAATACGCTGCCCTTTGGGTGCTGGACGAACCATTTACCGCCCTCGATACGGTCGCGACCCAGTGGCTGGCCGGCCTGGTTAGGAGCCGCGTCAAGGCGGGTGGCATTGTGGTGTTGACCAGCCATCAAGATGTGCCGATTGACGGTGCGCCGCAACAGGTGCTTGGCCTGTGAGTGCCGCGGTGCATCAGGTCAGTTTGCTGGCGGCGGTGCGCTGCATTTTTGTCCGTGATCTGAGGCTGGCCTTGCGCCGCCGGGCCGACACCCTGGCCGCCATGATTTTTTTTGTGATGGTGGTCAGCCTGTTTCCGCTGGGCATTGGGCCGGAGTCGGCCCTGCTGCGCACCATGGCGCCGGGCGTGGTCTGGGTGGCAGCCCTGCTGTCGTCCATGCTGTCCTTGACACGGCTGTTTGCTGACGACCACCAGGACGGTACCTTGGAGCAATTGCTGTTGAGCGCCCACCCGCTGGCCTTTTTGGCTTTGGGCAAAATTGCCGCGCACTGGATGAGTTCCGGTTTGCTCTTGGTTTTGGTGGCCCCGCTGCTGGCCTTGCAGTTCGACCTGTCGCCGTCCGCGTGTGGTGTCCTGGTGCTGTCCCTGTTGCTGGGCACACCGGTGCTCAGCCTGCTGGGTGCCATCGGTGCGGCTCTGACCGTGGGCCTGCGCGGGGGCAGTGTTTTGCTGTCGTTGCTGGTCCTCCCCTTGGCAGTGCCGGTGTTGGTGTTTGGCGCCGGGGCGGTTGAAGCCTACAACGCCGGACTCGGTGTCTCAGCCCACCTGTCACTGTTGGGCGCCTTGCTGGTGCTGGCGCTTGCGGCGGCGCCGGTGGTGGTGGCGGCGGCGCTGCGGATCGCGCTGGAGTAGGGCGCCAATGGTGTATCGTGCCGCTTGCAATAATTTTTGGAGGCGCCTGACAGGCGGCCCGCTGTGATCAACTGGTTCCACTTTGCTGCAGTGTCGCGGTTTTACCCGTTAGCGGGGCGACTGATTCCCTGGTTTTATGGCGCAGCAGCATTGCTGGGCGCCTTGGGCCTGTACCTGGGCTTATGGCTTGCCCCCACGGATGCGCAGCAGGGCGAGGCCTACCGCATCATCTTCGTGCATGTGCCGGCGGCCTGGATGTCCATGGTCGTCTACATGGCCATGGCCGCTTGGGCCGGGGTGGGACTGGTGTTCAACTCCCGCCTGTCGTCGATGATGGCCTGCGCTCTGGCGCCTACAGGGGCGTGGATGACCTTTCTGGCGCTATGGACTGGAGCCCTCTGGGGAAAGCCCACATGGGGAACCTGGTGGGTGTGGGACGCCCGCTTGACGTCCGAACTGCTGCTGCTGTTTCTCTACATCGGCTTCATGTCACTGCACGCGTCGATCGACGATGTGCGCCGGGCCGATCGAGCGGCTGGCCTCTTGGCGCTGGTCGGGGTGGTGAATGTGCCCATCATTTATTTTTCGGTTAAATGGTGGAACACCCTCCACCAAGGCGCCTCGGTGAGTTTCACCAAGGCGCCCAGCATGGCAACGCCTATGCTGATGGGAATGCTGGTGATGGCGCTGGCGTTCTGGGCCTACTGCATCGCGGTGGCGCTGGTCCGGGTTCGGTCAATTATGCTGGCCCGAGAACAACACACCGCCTGGGCGCGTGAGACGGCGAGGTCGGCATGAGCAGCTGGGCATCTTGGGCCGATTTCTGGGCCATGGGCGGCCATGCGCTGTACGTTTGGGGCTCCTTCGCCATGTGCGTGGCGGCAGTGTTGGTTGAAGTGCTGTTGCTTGACCACAGGCGGCGTGAGTTGATTCGGGAAATCAACAGCACGACAAGTAGTGATACCGGAGAATCCAGCGCATGAAACCCAGAACCAAACGTGCGCTAGCCATTGTTGGCGGACTGGCAGCGCTCGGCATCGCCAGCGCGCTGGTCTTGAATGCCTTCAACAGCAACCTGGTTTTTTTCTTCAGCCCCACCCAGGTCCTGGCCCATGAGGCGCCGCGCGACCGCAGTTTTCGAATCGGTGGCCTGGTTGAGGAAGGCAGCTTGCAGCGCGAGCCCACGGGTCTGACCATTCGGTTTTTCGTCACCGACCTGGCGAAGCAAGTTCCGGTGACCTACACCGGGCTGCTGCCCGATTTATTCACAGAGGGCAAGGGCGTGGTCGCCCAGGGCAAACTGGGTGCAGATGGGGTGTTTCGTGCCGAGCAGGTGCTGGCCAAACACGATGAAAATTACATGCCGCCGGAAGCTGCCGAGGCACTGAAAAAGGCCACACCATGCTCCCTGAACTCGGGCATTTCTCGCTCATCCTGGCGCTCATGATGGCGCTGGTCCAAGGCGTGCTGCCCATTCTGGGGGCGCACCGGGGCCATCTAGGCTGGATCAGTCTGGCCAGGCCCGCAG
>CAMCZF010000116.1 GCA_945885775.1 Rhodoferax sp. OV413
TGGTAACAAAATTACACGCGTATCGTACGTCTGAATGTCTGGCTTTGGCCGGCAATAGTTACCAGCCGGTTACCAAACACGGCGCGGCTGCCAGCCCGAGCCACCTGAGGTTACCCCAAGGGACAAACCTACAATGGCCCGGTGACTGCCCATCGGGCTACTCGCTAGATCTGGAACCGACCATGTCCGTCATCAAAGCCGCCCTTGGCCGCGCCTTCACCCAAACGCTGACCAGCCCCGCCTTGCAGCGGCTGCGCCGGGATGGTCATGCCCTCAAGCGCCAGTGCTTGCGGCAGACGCCCGAGGTGCATTACTTTCACCAGGTCGATGACCCCTACAGCCACCTGACCGCACTGCATCTGCAAGCCTTCCAAGCCAAGTACGGCGTGCAGTTGGTGCCGCACTTGGTGCCGGCCCCCGACGCCTCTGCAGCGCCTGAGCAGCAGAAGCTGCGCGACTGGTCTTGTCTGGATGCAGACCGCTTGGCACTGAGCCTGGGACTGATGACGCCCGATTTCTCTCGGCATCCCAGCGCGCCAGCTGTGGCGGCCGCGCAGACGGCAGCCGTCGAGCTGCTGTCGCAGCCGACATGGGTTGCTGAATTGGTCCAACTCAGCGATGCGCTGTGGCACGGCGATAGCGACCCACACCCTGAGCAAGAGCCCGTCGAGGCCAGCTTGGCAGCCCGCGAAGCGCTAACGCGCGGCGCTGCCCTGCGCCAACGGTGGGGGCATTACCTGGGAGCCACCTTTTACTTTGAGGGCGAGTGGTACTGGGGCGTGGACCGCTTGCACTACCTGGAGCAGCGCCTGAACGAGGCCGGACTGGCGCGGGCTGCCGCGCCCGAACCGCCGCTGATTCCGGCGCCAACGCTACAGTTCTGGCCGGCCCAGGCGAGCGCAGCGCCACGTCCGGTGATCCACTTCTACTGCTCGTTTCGCAGCCCGTACACCTACTTAGCCGCCGCCCAGGTACGCCGACTGGCAGAGCACTACGGGGCTGAGGTTCGTTTGCGTTTTGTATTGCCCATGGTGATGCGTGGCCTGCCGGTGCCGCTGGCCAAACGCTTGTACATCCTGCACGACAACAAACGTGAGGCCAGCCGCCTGGGCCTGCCCTTTGGTTGTGTTGTAGACCCAGTGGGCGAGCCCACTGAGCGCGGCCTGGCGCTGCTGCACAGGGCCATGGTCCTGGGCAGGGGCTCAGCGCTGACCGAATCTTTTCTGCAAGGGGTGTTTGCCGATGGCATTGATGCCGGTAGCGATGCCGGCCTGTTGCTGATTGCCAACCGGGCGGGCTTGAGCGCGGACGACGTGGCCACGGCCCTGGCCGACAGCCGCTGGCGGACCGAGGCCGAAGCCAACCGCGCCGACCTGTTTGCCCGTGGGCTCTGGGGCGTGCCCTCCTTTCGGCTTGACGAGGGGCCCGCCATCTGGGGGCAAGACCGGCTGTGGATGCTAGAGCGCGATCTGATCCAGGTGCTCACAGCGCCACCGGACAGCAAGGACTGACAGTGGCGACTGCTAGGAGCGACGGGCTTTAATCACCCAGCATGCGCGCCAGCCGTACCATCAGCCCCTGCGCCCAGGGCGCCACATAGCGCAGTCTCGGTCGTTTGGCCTCGGCCGCCTTGACGATCTGGGCGACGATGCTTCGGGTGTTGCGAGCCTCCAGAAAGGCAAAGGTGCGCTGCTCCTCGCGCCGCATCTTGTCGGCCTGCCTGTAAAAATACGACGACTCGGTCATCCAGGCGTATTTGCTGTCGGTCATGGCCTGGTTAAAGCCGGTGTGGATGGCGCCGGGTTCGATCAGCGCCACCTGCACGTTTTTGCCCAACTGGTCCATTTCGGCACGCAAACCAGCGCCGGCGGCCGACAGGGCAAACTTGGTCATCGAGTAGGGCATCAAAAACGGCATGGGCAGCCGCCCGGCAATAGAGCTGACCAGCAGCACCGTACCGCGCTGACGCTCGATCATGCCTTTGAGTGCAACCTGGGTCAGGGCCAGCGTGGCGAACAGGTTCACCTCAAACACACGCCGCACCCGGTCCAGATCGATCTCGGCGAGCGAGCCCGATTCACCAATGCCAGCGTTGTTGATCAGCACATCCAGCGGAAGCGGCAGCAGCAGGGCGCGGTCGGCGGCGTCGGTGATGTCGAGCTTGAACACCTGCAGCATTTGCCCCCGGCTGCTGCATTCGGCGCGCAGCTGTTCCGCCTGCGCCTCATTGAAGGTGGTGGCGATGACTTGGTGGCCGCGCGCTGCCAGCGCAAAGGCAGCGTCGCGGCCGATGCCGGTGCCAGCGCCGGTGATGAGGATAGTTTTTTTCATGGCTTACTCCCTGTTTGTGCCTGTTGATACCTGAGCCGGCCAGCTTACTGCACAAACACCCGCGCCAGCTTGCCCATGGAGCACCAGTACAGGTCCCGCCCCCAGCCAACGCTGGGAAACACCACCCCTTGGGTCAGCCCGCCCACCCGCACCCGGCCGCGCTCGGCGCCGGTTTCGATGTCCAGCACCACCACCTCTTCGCCCAGCCGGCGGTAGTCGTTGGTCACCAGCTCGCCGGTGGCGTGGTACAGCAGCATATGGCTGGCGCAGCCCAGCTCGGGCTTGTGCCAGAGCGGCTGCAAGTTGCGCAAGTCCGGGTCGAAACGCCAGGTCTGCATGTGGCGGTTGGCCGAGTCGTAGCCCACCACGATACGGCGCTGCAAGTCCACCAGTGGCGGGTTGGTGATGCTGCCGCCCGGGGCGCCACACACATCCAGCGCCTGGTGGTCGGCCGCATCGGCAAGGGAAACACGCAGCAGGCGGTTGGCGGTCGGGCTGACGCCGGCACCGACCATGCGAAACAGGTAGCGGTGACGGCCGTTGTCCATGAACCAGGCGTGCTGCCCGTCCAGCACCACGTCCCAGCCGTAGCTCTGACCGCTGGCGCCAATGTAGTCAAATCGCCAGCCAGCATCAAAAACCAGTTGTGACCGGGCATCTGACCAGTGGTAACGGAAGATGGAGCGCACACCCACCACGTAAACCGTGTTGCCGATCGCGCTCAGACGGGCGATCGACGGCTCCGGGCAGTCCTGGTCGGGGCAGGCCCGCGCCGTGGTGTCGGGATCGACCACGGTCAGGCACGCGGCCACCGTGTCGGAGAGGTTTTTGGTGACGAGCAGGCCGTTATCCAGGATCACAAACGAGTTGTAGGGGGCATTGATAGGCAACTGTAGGCTGGCCAAAGGCTCACATTGCCGGTTGAGCCGATGCAGATAGCGGCCGTACACCACGAACAGGTCGCCATTGCGGTGCAGCGCCATGCCACCCGGCCACATGGGGCCACCAGCCAGACGGGGCGAACGGGCCAGCGGCTGCAGGCTGACGGAGTCAATTTTTTCCACGCAGGCCGTGGTGGGCAGCCCCAGCCGGGCGCGCAGCGCAGAGTGGGTTAGCAAATACACCTCGCCCGGAGCGCCGAGCACCGTCATGGTGGACAACAGGGTGTGGCGCGTGGTGCAGCTCAGGCGCTCGCCCGGGCGCAGGTTCAGGCCCGGTGCCGCGTCTGTAGGTGCTGACTGCAGCCGCTGCGGGCCGCCGTCCTCCGCCGGCCAGGGCGAGTCAAAATAGCCTCCAGGCCTCATGGAAGCTGGGCCCGGCGCTTCCTTTTCCATAGCAAGACAGCACCTGCCAGCAGCACCAGTAACACCAAGGCGCCCGGTCCGTAGGTGGGAAACCAGTAGTTGTACATGCCGTTGATCAGCACTGCGCGCACCGGGTTGTAGCCCTCGGGCATGGGCAGCACGCCATGGGCTTTCTCATAGGCCAGATAGTCTTGCTGCATGGTGGCAAACAGCTGCGGCATTTCGGCCTGCAGGTCACGGGTTTCACCCGGGTCCTTGACGATGTCGTAAAGATGCCATTGGCCGTCGCCCACAGGTGGGCTGTTTTTGACCAGCTTGAGGTTGCCACGGAACAGCGCCAGGTTGCCGGCCAGCTCGTAGCCGAGGGGCTCGTCAGCGGTGCGCACGCCGGTGGCGGTGCCAGTGAGTAGGGGCAGCAGGCTCTTGCCGGCGATGGGCTCGATTGGCTGGTTGCGGTAGCTGCGGCCAGGCTGGGGCACGCCGGCCAGGTCCAACAGAGTGGGCGCCAGGTCGGTCACATGCGTGAGCGCATGGCTGAGGCCGTTGCCCGCCGCGCCGGGCAGGCCGGCAATGAACATCGGCACCCGTATGCCGCCCTCGGCCGAGTAAAACTTGTAGCCGGTCAGCGGCGACGCCATGGCGCTGGCCCAGCTGGGCCCAGGGATGCCGTAGGCGCCCTTGGCACCGAGCTGGTCGATGTCTTGGCTGTACTGGGTCTTGAGCCAGATCTGCGCCTCGTTGTAGTCCGAGCCCTCGGCGCCGTTATCCGACATGAAGACGAACACCGTGTTGTCATAAGCGCCGGTGGCCTTGAGGTGGGCCACCAACCGGCCGACCTCGGCGTCCATGGCATCGGCCATGGCGGCATAGATTTCCATCTGCCGCTGCTGGTACAGCTTGTCTTTCTGGCTCAGGGCGTTCCAGTCATCTGTGGTGCTCATTCGAACCATCGCCGTGTCCGCCGGGATCACGCCCAGGGCGGCCGCGCTCTTGCGGCGCTGCTCTCGCAACGCATCCCAACCGTCCTTGTACTTGCCTTTGTATTTGTCGACAAAAGCTTTGGGCGCCTGAATGGGCACATGGTTGGCCTGAAAGCCCACGTAGGCAAAAAACGGCTTGTCCTGCGCTGGATCTGCCTTCAGGTAGCCAATCATCCGGTCAACAAAGTAGGTGGACGAGTAGAACTCGGCCGGCATGACGGCAGGCTTACCGTCTTCAAACCAGTCCACTCGGGGGCCGTGCGGCAGGTAGCGCTTCTGGGGCTGCCAGTTGTCAGAGCCAGTGTCGCCCTGCACGATGGATCGGTCAAAACCACGCCGGTTGGGCAGGTTGTAGGGCTCGGAGCCCACGTTCCATTTGCCGGTGATGTAAGTGCGGTAGCCGCTGTCCTGCAGCAAGCTGGCCACCGTGACCACGTTTTGCGTCATCGAGCCCTGGTAACCGGGCTTACCAATATGCTCGCGCGGCAGCGTCTCCCGCAGGTTGCCGACGCCGTTGCGGTGGTTGTCCACCCCGGTCAGCAGCATGGATCGCGTCGGCGCACATGACGCAGCGGCATGAAAATTGGCAAAACGGGTGCCGCGCCGCGCCAGCGCGTTAAGGTGGGGAGTGTCAATTTCACCGCCAAAAGCACCCAGGTCGGTAAAGCCCCAGTCGTCCACCACCAGCACCACCAGGTTTGGCCGCGTCGCGGCCGCCGACACACCCCAGGCGCACGCCAAAAGCAGCGCAAGTAGCCAGATTCTTGAGTTTTTCATGGCAACAGTTTAGCCCTTAATGGCATTTGAAATGCCAAAACAAAATGCGGCGGGCGGACGGGACAACCCTAACACGCACCGCAGCGACACACGGTTAGACTCCGTTGGAGCGACAGTTTATTTGACATCACTCAATTAAATCTATGACTAAAACCCCGAGCCCAGAAAGCACGACGGCACCGCTCAAGCAGCGAGATGGCCGGCGCAGTCGAACGATTGAAACGCGTAAACGTATTGTCCGCGCTGTGACCAAGTTGGTGCAGGAAGGCAAGGTTTCACCGACCGCAGAAGAAGTGTCTGCGCGGGCCGACGTCGGTTTGCGCACGGTGTTTCGTCATTTTGACGATATGGACAGCCTGTACCAGGAGATTGACCAGGAGTTGGGAATCAGTGTGGCCTTGATGCTGCAAATGATCATGAAAGCGGACACCTGGCAGGAACGCCTGATGGAGAACATCGAGGTGCGCTGCCAACTTTACGACTCGATCACGCCTTTTTTGATCAGCGGGCAAGTACATCGCCACAACTCAGCACTGGTAGACTCCAGATTCCAACGCAAAGTCGAACTGGAGCGGGCTGTCTTGCAGCATATTTTGCCCAAGTCGCTCCAAGAGGATACGCCCCGGTTCGAGGCCCTGCTGATGATGCTCAGCCCAGAGGCTTGGATCCGATTACGCCGGGACCAAGGCCTGAGCAGCGAGGCAGCCATCGCAGCCATCCATGTCGGCATCCACGCCGTCATCGCCCCCCAAAAAACCTGAATCGCCCTCGCCGGCCCGGGCCAAGCGCATCAAGCCTGGCGTGCTGCCCAAAGCGCAGAGGCCCGCTCAAGGTCTTGCAAGGTGTCGATGTCAGTCACCGTGCCCAAGTCATTCACTATTAATTCAGTAGCAACAAACGCCCGCAGGACGGGGGCTGCGCCCTGATTTCCCTTCAAAGCAAGCAAGGCCTCACGGCAGCTGCGGGCAAAGCCGACCGGGTGGCCGCGTGGCCCGCTCTGGGTCTGAAACACCGGCACCACCACCGCGTGCTGTTGCAACGCCTGCGCGACTTGCCATAGCGTGGCAGCTTGAATGAGCGGCAGATCACCGGGCAACACCATCCAGCCGTCAGCGTTGGCGGTCGCCCGCACTGCCGCCGCAATCGAGTCGCCCATGCCGGGGTGGCCCACGTCTTCAAGGTGCCAGGGCAGGCCGCTGGCCCGCACGGCCGCCAGCGTGTGCTCAAGCACAGTCTTGTCGCCCAGCAAGGCCTGCAACTTGTGGACCCGCCCGCCGGACGCAGCAAAACGCTCGCCCCGGCCCGAGGCCAGCACGAGCACGGTGGGAGGTGATGACATGGGTTGCGTTGGCGCCATGGCCCCGAGCATGCCAGAAATCAGCCTGCTCTTTATACTGAGGCCATGACCTCACTCGCCGACCTCCGCAAAAGCTATGAACGCGCTGAACTCAGCGAAGACGCCTCCCATGCAGACCCGCTGCAGCAGTTCGCGCAGTGGCTGCAAGAAGCCATCACGGCCGAGGTGCCAGAACCCAATGCCATGACGCTGGCCACCGTGGGCAGCGACTTGCGCCCGAGCACACGGGTGGTGCTGATCAAGGGTTTTGATGCAGGCGGCATCGTCTGGTACACCAATTACGCTTCACGCAAGGGGCAGGAACTGGCCGGCAACCCCTTTGCGGCGCTGCAGTTCCACTGGGTGGAGCTGGAGCGCGTGGTGCGCATCGAAGGCGTGGTGGAGAAGGTCAGCGACGCCGAGAGTGACGCGTACTTTCACAGCCGCCCACTCGACTCACGCATCGGCGCCTGGGCTTCGCCCCAAAGCGAGGTGATTTCCGGCCGCGGTGTGCTGGTGGCCAATGCCGCTCGTTACGGCGCAAAATTCTTGTTACAGCCGCCGCGCCCGCCACATTGGGGCGGCTACCGGCTCAAGCCGGACAACTGGCAGTTCTGGCAGGGACGCAAGAGCCGCTTGCATGACCGGCTGCGTTACAGGCTGGCTGACACCGGCGCCGGCGCCGGCACTGGCACCGGCCCAAGCTGGGTGCGCGAGCGCCTGGCGCCTTGATCCCCCTGATCCCCCTGATCCCCCTGATCGTTTACTGATCGGAAGTGTGAGCTAAACGAGCGCCACCAGTACCATCACCAGCGTCACCGTTCCCAAAGCCATGGCCGAAGATACCGCCATCGAGGCCGCCACCAGGTCTTGCGCCACGCCATAACGCTGGGAAAACATGAACACATTGGCACCCACCGGCAGGCTGGCGGCCACCACCATCACGGTCAGCGGCAGGCCACTCAGGCCCATGGCCCAGCCCAGAGTCGCCACCAGGGCCGGCAAAAGCAGGTTTTTCAGCAGGCTCAGGCCCAGCGCGGCCTTGAACTGGGCCCCCACCGGCACCCGGGTGAGCGACAAGCCGACCATCACCAGCGCCAGCGGGCCAAAGGCATTGCCCAGCAGTTGAATGGGCCGGTCCAGCACAGTTGGCATTAGCCAGCCAGTCTGGGCAAACAGCAGGCCAACGATGATGGGCAGCGGCACCGGGTGCACGATACCGCTGCGCACCGCCTCCAGCACCGTTCGCAGCGGGTGGCGCTTGGCAGCGGTCGCACCACTGGCAGCTGCCTCGCGGACGGTGGCCAGCTCCAGCACCACGGTGGCCAGCGTCAGCAGCACCAGCGCGTGCACCGAAATCAAAGCAAACAAAATCACCAACCCGGCCTGCCCGTAGGCCAGACCGACCAAGGGCGTACCAATCGCGACCGTGTTGCTGAAAGTGGCGGTCAACGCCATCAAAATGCCACGCCGGTTCAGGCCTTGCCAGGCCAGCAAAGCCAGAAACACCAGGACAGCAGCCACAAAGTACATGGCGACCGGCCGGAAATCGAGCTGTTCCAGATGCACCACGCTCATGGTACGAAACAGCAGCGCCGGGCTGAGCACCATGAAAACCAGGTTTGACAAGTCTTTTGTGGCCTCAACCCTTATCCAGCCTGCTTTTCCAGCTATCAAACCTATAGCAATCAGTATGACGACCGGCAACAGGGCGGACAGGACGGGGTGAATCATTGGGGGACCGGGCAGAGGTCGCGGCGGACCCGCATTCTCGCCCAGACGAGCAGGGCTAAGTCGCTTTGAGCTACTTCACAGCCACCGCGTCGGTGATGCGGTAGTACAAGCCATAGGGGTCGTCGGCCAGCACGGCAAATTTGCCTTCCACCACCACGGGCTCGAGCGTGTACTTGACCGGGGTGCGGGTCTTGACCTCAACCATGCTCTCGGGCCCGCCTGGCACGCAAAATGAGCAGCTCAGCGGCACCGAGCTCAGCAAAAAGTGCCTTTGCCGCTCGCCCGGCTCCAGCGGCATCATGAAGCCCTGGATACGCTGGGGTTTGTCATTTAGCGCCTGCACGGTGGCCGGATAAGCGGGCAAGAGCCGGTTTTTAACGGACTTGGTCTTGACATCGGTCAGCAGTGACCAGGGCAGCACATCGCTCCGCTGGGGCAGCGGCGCAATCGGACTGTTGGGGCTGTGGATGCCGGCACCTGTGCCAGCGGGCACGCCACCGGCTATGGGCGAACTCAGTTGCGCCTGCGCGCCCAGCGAAAGAAAGGCCGCCAGGATCAACCCGGTTGTGACTTTGCGTTTCATAGATCCACCTCCAATGCCGGCGATGTTAATGCTCGTGCTTCATGCCGCAGTATTTGCCAATGGCCAAGCCCTTGCAGGCGGCCTGCAATTCCTTGGTGCATACGTCTTCCTTTTTGCCGGCCTCCAGACATTTGGCCGCGCCCTCATGGGCAGCCGCGATGGCGCGGTGGCGCTGGATGTCCGCCTTGGTTTCCTTATCACCATGTTTCTGTTGCGCTACTGAAAGAGTAGCAAACAATGCAATAGCCATAAGGCTTAGAAGCTGTTTTTTCATAAATTTACCTTGGTTGAAGAAGTTCTTGCACACTGACCCGGTAGGCGCCCAGCGTGGGCAACAGGGCCGCCACCAGCGACACGCTTAGCGCCAAGGCCGGCACCCACAGCAGCGCTGGCGGCCAGACCAGGCCGCCGATCAGCAGCGACTGGTCCAGCGCCAAAAGGTGACCCAGCAGCGCCAACAGCCCCTGTCCCAGTGCGACACCGAGCACCGCGGCCAGCAGGCCGAGCCAGAGTGCCTCAGTCAGCAGCAGGGCAGCCACCCGGCGCGGCGGCGCACCCAGCATGCGCAGCAGGGCCAGGTCAGCCCGGCGCTCGCGCACCGCGCTCCACAGGGCCAGAAAAACACTGAGTGCCGCCGTCAGCAGCAGCACACCCGCCAGCGCCTGCAGCACCTCGGTGCCAATGCCCAGCATGCGCAGCAAGCGGCTGATCTCCAGTGCGGGTGCTGCAGCCTGCATCTCGGTGGTGCTGTTGATGAAGCGCGGCAGGCTCATGGCTGCCATAGGGGTACGGTAACGCACAAGCGCGAGTGTCAGTTCGCGTTCTTCTTCGAGTATTTTTTGGTCATCGGCATCCAGCGCGGTGGCAGTTTCGTGCACCTTCCAGACCGACGCGGTGTCGGTCAGGATCAGCCGGTCCAGCACGCTGCCGGTGGGCGCCAGGATGCCGGTCACGGCGTAGGGCAGGTCGCCGTGGGTGTGGCCGCCGGCACCCAGCCCGTGCGAGCCAACAAAGCTGCCGCCGACTTGCAGCCCCAGGGCACGCGCCGCGCTGGCGCCCAGCACCGCCTGCATCGGCGCCTGCCACAGGCTGCCCTGGGCCAGGCTGGCCTGGTAATGGGCCGGGTAAGCGTGCGAGGTGCCGACGATGCGAAAGCCCTGAAAACTGTCGCCCAGGCTGATCGGGATCACACTGGCGACCAGCGGGTTTTGTTCCAGCGCCTGCACCGCCTGCAGCGGCACGTTGCCGGTGGGCACATCCAGGTGCAGCACCCCACTCAAAATCAGTTGCAGCGGGCTGCCCTTGGCGCCCACCACCAGGTCGATACCTGCCAGATCGCGGTCAAAGGCACGCCCGAGTTGGTGCCCGAGCAACAGCAAAAACGTGATTGAAGCCAGCCCCAGACTCAGCAGCAGCAGGTTGAGCGCCGCGCCCAAGGGCCGCGACCACAGGTAGCGCCAGGCCAGTGACAGGGTTGTCATGCTACACAATTCATAGTGAAGGACGCAGCAAGCGCAAGGCCTGCAGGCTAGTTTGGCTTGGAAGCTGCGGGGCCAGCAGGGTCGCCACCCGAGCGTCATGGGTGGCAATGGCCAGCGTAGCGCCCT
>CAMCZF010000117.1 GCA_945885775.1 Rhodoferax sp. OV413
ACGTACCCGCAGGCCGCGCGGTCAGCAAAAAGTCGATTGCTGAAATCATCGCAGCCAGTGAAGACGGCCGCCTTTTGGCCTACACCGACGGCGAACAGCAGGGCATCGGCCTGATTGACATTACCAACCCGGCCAGCCCGCAGCCGGCTGGTTTTATACCGGTAGATGGTGAGCCTACCTCGGTGGTTATCTTGCGCGGCAAAATCATGGCGGCAGTCGATGCCTCCAAGCTTTTTTATCAGCCCGAGGGTCACCTGGTGACTATCGCTATCACCACCCGCAAAGTCATTGACAAATGCAATCTGCAGGGCCAGCCGGACTCGGTCGCACTCGACAAAATGGGCCGCAACATCGTGGTGGTGATGGAAAACC
This sequence comes from Rhodoferax sp. OV413, assembly GCA_945885775.1. Lineage (GTDB taxonomy): Bacteria > Pseudomonadota > Gammaproteobacteria > Burkholderiales > Burkholderiaceae_C > Rhodoferax. The sequence continues at coordinate 373 of CAMCZF010000117.1, forward strand.
AGCGTGACGAAGCACTCAACAAAGGCGCCATTCCCCAACTGCCCGCTGGCAATGTGACGATTCTCCCGATTAAAAACGGCGTTCCCGACTGCACCGGAGCGCACCCCATCGACCTGACGGGTCTGGCAGCGATCGCCCCCACCGACCCGGAACCCGAGTTTGTCAAAGTCAATGCCAAAGGCATGGCCGTGGTGTCGCTGCAAGAAAATAACCACCTTGTGCTCATCGACGTGGCCAAGCGCCAGGTAGTGCGCCACTTCTCGGCGGGCTCGGTCAACTTAAAGCAAGTCGATCTCAAGCGCGACGGCGTCATCAATCCCTCGGAATCCACCACGGGCGTTCTGCGTGAGCCCGATGCGGTGGCATGGCTCGATGACACTCGCTTTGTAACGGCCAACGAGGGCGATTACAAAGGGGGTTCCCGCAGTTTTTCCATCATGAATATTGACGGTAAAGTGGAGTTCGACAGTGGCGCCGTGCTGGACCACCTGTCCATCCGTCTGGGCCACTACCCCGAGCGCCGTTCTGCCGCCAAGGGCAATGAGCCCGAGAGCGCAGAAGTGGGCGTATTCGGCAAAGACCGTCTGATCTTTATCGGCTCGGAGCGCTCTTCCCTCATTAGCGTGTGGTTGGATCTGGGTCCCAGCAAGGAGCCTAAGTTCTTGCAAGCGCTGCCCGCGGGCACAGGTCCGGAGGGTCTGCTGGCTATTGCGCAACGCAATCTCTTAGTTGTGGCCTCAGAAACCGATGGTGCAGCACGCGCCTCTGTATCCATTTACCAGCGAAGCAACGCGCCTGCCAACTACCCGACATTGATATCCAAAGACACGCCGGCAGGCACGCCCATCGCCTGGGGCGCCATCTCCGGAACTTCGGCAGATATTCAGCAGCCGGGCCACTTGTGGGCAGTGACGGACAGCGCCTACTCAACCACCCGCATTTTGCAAATTGACGCCAACGTTACCCCGGCGCTCATTACCAACGAGATTACCGTCACCAAGGGCGGCAAACCTGCCAGCTTCGATGCAGAAGGCATTTCCCAGCGTGCGGACGGCAGTTTCTGGATCGCGTCGGAAGGTAACCCAGCCAAAAAAGATAGCACCGCGAAAAACTTGCTGTTGCGTGTTTCGGCCAAGGGCGAAGTAGAGGAAGAAATTGAACTGCCAGAAGCACTGGCCAGCCAGGCGGTGCGTTTTGGATTTGAGGGTGTTTCCCGCACTGGCGCCGGCGCAGACGAGGTGGTGTGGATTGCAGTACAACGCGAATGGAAAAACGATCCTCAAGGCTTCACCAAAATATTGCGTTACCAGCCCTCTAGCAAGGCATGGGGCGTGTTGCACTACCCGCTGGACAAAACCACGGCAGCGGACAGCTGGGTCGGTTTGTCAGAAATTACCGCAGTCGGCCCCAATGAATTTGTGGTGATCGAGCGCGACAACCAGTTTGGCGACAAATCACTCAAGACGCTGCGCGCGTTTTCTGTGGCAGGCCTGGTGCCTGCAGCAGTGGGCGCCAGCCAAGTGCCGGTGGTCAGCAAGCGCATGGTGCGTGACCTGGTGCCTGATCTGCAAAAGCCGCGAGGCATTGTGCTTGACAAGGTGGAGAGTTTTGCGGTCGACGCAGCTGGCAACGCGTTCGCTATTACCGATAACGACGGCGTCGATGGCACCAATGGAGAAACCCAGTTCTTGCGGCTGGGTCGGCTGCCCAATTTGCGCTGAGCTTCGTGCATTACGGCAATCCGCGAGGCTTGCCGTTGCCAGCAGACCCTGAGGCCCATCAGTACTGCGCCATGCCCAGCACCGCAGCGCCCTGTTCTGCCCAGTGTCCGTCATGCCCTTAAACTTCGGGCATGCGGCGTGGATGGTGCAGAAAAAAGCGGGAGAGCGACATGGCCAAGATCACATTGTTGGACGGCGGGATGGGGCAAGAACTGTTGGCGCGGTCGGGCGACGAGCCGACGCCCTTGTGGGCGACTCGGGTCATGATCGACCACCCCGGCTTGGTGCGCGAGATCCACGAAGATTACTTCAACGCCGGAGCCACGGTGGCCACGACCAACACCTATGCCATCCATCACGACCGGCTGGAGCGCGTCGACCTGGATCATCTTTTCCAGGCGCTGCACTTGCGCGCCCTGGTCGAGGCCCATGAGGCCAAGGGTCAACGAAAGAACGTGCGGATTGCAGGGTCGATCGGGCCGCTGAAGGCCTCCTATCGGCCCGATCTGGCCGAACCGGTCGAGGTGGCTGCGCCGAAATATGCCGAGGTGGCGCGGATTCTGGGGCCGCATGTTGACATGATTCTGTGCGAGACCATGGCCTCGCTGTCGATGGCAGAAGCCGTGGCCAAAGGGGCGCAAGCCTCGGGGCGGCCAGTCTGGCTGTCGGTCTCGGTCGATGATCATGACGGGACGAATCTGCGCTCGGGCGAGCCGGTCTCAGGGCTGGCGGCGGTGTTGGCGCGCTATCCGGTGGCGGCTGTTCTGGCCAATTGCTCGGTTCCCGAGGCGATGGCGGCGGCTTTGGGCGCACTCAAGGCGCTGGGCCTGCCCTTTGGCGCCTATGCCAATGGCTTCACCCATATCTCGGAAAACTTCCTGAAAGATGCGCCGACGGTCAAGGAACTGACCCACCGCCACGATATGACGCCTGAGAAATATGCAGAGTTCGCCATGCTCTGGGTGGGGATGGGGGCAACGATCGTGGGCGGTTGCTGCGAGGTGGGCCCAGCCCATATTGCCCATCTGGCCAGCAAGCTAAAGGCGCTGGGTCACGAGCTTGTTTGAATTGGAGTACCGTCCGCCAAAGATGCCGCTGAAAGGCATCCGTCTGGGCGATCCGGCAGCGCGTTCTCAGCGTGGCGGCGGCAGCGGCTCGCCCAGTGCGCGCCGCCACAACCAGGGCAGCCCACGCGCAAGGTCGGGTCGGACCGCGATCTGCTCGGTCCGAGCCAAAGGCACCGGCGGACTTAGCCGCTGTGCCACTGCGAAGGCGAAGACATAAGCTGGTTCCTGGCCCATGCGCAGGTCGGTGATCAGGACGCTCGAGCCGTCCTGATGCAACTTGTAAAAACCATGGCTGAACGACGCGATGCGCTGTACGCCGTCGATGGGCGGCAGTTCGCGCTCCAACGCAGCGCCTTGATCGAAGCGATCGAGCCGGACGGTGCGATCGGCGTCGAGCAAGGAATAAAAACCTTCGTGGTAGTTGCCGCCTTCCATCACCAGTACGCGCCACAAGAGCGAGTTGAAGGCGGTGGGAGATACCAGCAATCGCTCGGCTTGCAGCCCTTGCTGCACCAGTGACGCGCGCGCGATGCTCTCAACGTGTTGCTGGGCAGCGAAGGTCCAGCCCAGGTACGCGGTGCTGATCACCAGTCCCACGGCATTGGCCGCCAAACCGCGTCTGCCACCGCGGCTGACCAGGGCCCAAATGCCGCCGACCAGCAGCGGCACGGTGTACAGCGGATCGATGATGAAAACGCTGCCCACGCCATAAGGATGATTTGAGAACGGCAACGCGAGCTGCGTGCCGTACACCGTCATCGCGTCCAGCAGCGGATGCGTGACGAGTGCCAGCCACATGGCCAGCCACCAGCGCCGCCACATGGACCACTCGCCATTGAGCCTGGCGACCAGCGCCGCAAACGGCAACGAGAACAGCGTCAGCCAGAACAGGGCATGGGTCTCGGCCCGATGCAGCACCATGTTGCGGATGGGGTCGCCATGGTCGATGATGACATCGAGGTCCGGCAGAGTGCCGGCCACCGCGCCCCAGGCGGCGGCCTTCCACACGGCGGTTCGCCGGCCCATGACGGCGACACCGACGGCAGCGCCCAGCGCAATCTGTGACAAAGAATCCATGGACTGGATTCTGTCAGCCAGTGCTCGGTCAGCGCTGTGGCAGGGGTAATTGGGTGCCACCCGGTCGGCGCCCCGCAGGTCATAGGCCGCTCATAGATTCAGCCAAGCTTGTTGTCAAGCGGGGAGCGACTGCGGTAAAGACGTGTCAAACACGCCGCTATCGCTATATAAATCATAGCTATAAGCCCAATGAATACGTGGCCTAGAGCCCGATTTGACTTGAATAGCGGTTGGCCTCTGCAGGAAACCCCACAGACAGATAAAGGCGCCTTGTGTACTGGCCTTGGCGTCACCCGACCGACCCTGGCGCGAGATTTGGCGTCCATGCACGGAGAAATCGTTACATGGGGCGCTGCACGTTCCACGCAGTACGCGCTGCGGGACAATTTTCGGGGACTGCCCGACATGCCGGTCTACCGTGTCAATGCAGCGGACCAAATCGAAACGCTGGGGCAGCTCACGCCGGTCAGGCCCGACAAGCTATCACGCTGGCTTGCCCTGGTGGTTAACCGACATGCGTCCCCAAGGTTTTCTTGGGCGCGCCTATGCGCGTCAACATGCAACCAGCTTGGGCTTGCCTTCTGACGTTCGGCACTGGCGTGACACCGATGCACTGCGTGCCCTGTTGCTCTGCGGGGGCGACGCGGTTGGCAATGTGCTGCTGGGGGATCTGGCCCGGGACCGGTTCGTCAACGCCGCTGCACCTGTGCCGGCGGGTACCCACCATTACCCGCACCTGTCAACTGAGGCGCTCACCGCAGGGGAAACTTGGTCATTAGCGGGCGGCGAGCAGCCCAAGTTTTGTACTTGGGCCGGCAGAGGCCATGTTTTGGTCAAGCTTTCAGTCGCCGATGACAACCCCATTGCGGCACGCTGGCGCGACTTGCTGCTGGCCGAGCATCTGGCTTTGCAGACGCTGGCTGCAGCTGGGGTGCCAACGGCTGTATCAGATGTGGTGGACGTTGGGGTGCAACGCTTTTTGGCGCTAGACCGGTTTGACCGGGTCGGCGCTCTTGGCCGACGTGCACGCCGGTAACCAGTCGTTTGTGAGCGACCAGGGAAGACCCTATGCCTTAAGCCCTGCCTATGACATGCTGCCCATGGCTTTCAGCCCCACCGCAGGCGGTGTGGTGATAGATCGAGTGTCATCCGCGCACATTCATCCGGCTGTGGGTGGGGCAAGCTGGCGGGCGGCACGTGAGCTGGCGCAGACCTATCTGGCTGGATTGCTTAGCGATACCCGGTTCAGTGCGGCATTTCAACCCTGCATTCAGGCGCTGCATGCGCACTTGGCAGATGCAGCGCAAAAAATAGGCCGGCTAGCCTGAGCCTCGCAAAAACAGCAAGCTCAATGGCCCACAGCTGAGTTAGTGATGGTGCCCATGCGCCCCGTGCACATGGCCGTGGGCCAGCTCCTCGCTGGAGGCGACGCGCACCTCGATCACGGTGAGGCTGAAGCGCAAGGCCTTGCCAGCCCAGGGGTGGTTGCCGTCCAGCAGCACCTGGGCGCCCTTGATCTTGACCACGTTAAACACCTGCTCTGTGCCGTCAGGCGTGTGGCCGCGCAACTGGCCGCCGACCTTGACGCCGGGTGGGAACTCGCTGCGCGCAATGGTTTGCACCAGCGACTCGTCGCGCAGGCCAAAGGCATCTTCAGGTTCGAGAGCCAGCGTGGTCTGGTAGCCTTTTTCCTGGCCGTCCAGGGCCGCCTCAATGCGCGGCAGGGTGCCGCCGTAGCCGCCGTGCAGGTAGGCCGTAGGCTCGTCGGCTTGTTCCAGCAGTTTGCCTTGGGCATCGGTCACTTTGTAGCGCAGGGTGACGGCGGTGTCTTTCTCTATTTTCATGATGGTGTGGTGTGTTGCAGGGGCTAAGATGCCCCATTTTCGCTCAGCCACCCCCTCACATGAACCATAACCCCGCACGCGGCATTCTTTACCTGTGCCTGGGGGTGCTGGTTTTCTCATTGCAAGACGCCATCATCAAGCGGGTGAGTGGTGGCTATGCGCTGACCGAGGTGGTCTTCATCCGCTCCTGTGTGGCGGCGCCGATTTTGCTGGCGCTGGTGCACCGCGAGTCGCACTGGCGTGCCATCTTCAGCTCGTCGCTGGGGCTTTTGACCCTGCGCGCGACGATCATGTTTGGCGCCTACACCGCGTATTACATGGCGTTTCCGGCCCTGCCGCTGGCCGATGCCGTTGCCTTGTATTTCACCGTGCCCCTGTTCGTGACGGCGCTGGCCGGCCCTTTTTTGGGTGAACGCACCCACTGGGGGGTTTGGCTGGCCGTGCTGCTGGGCTTTGCCGGGGTGATGGTGATGCTGCAACCTGGCAGCGGCCTGTTTGAACCGGCGGCGCTGCTCTCGCTGTTGGCGGCCGCCCTGTATGGCATGGCCATGCTGATGGCGCGCAAGTATGGTGACAGCCTGTCGGCGTCCGTGATGGCCTTCTACCAAAATGCGGTGTTTTTGGTGGGTGCAGGCCTGGCCGCGCTGGTCCTGCACGGCCTTGGCGTGGTGAAGGCGGAGCACCCCAGTGTGTCTTTTCTGGTGCGGCCCTGGGTGATGCCCAGCCTGACCGATGGACTGTTGATCGCGGCCTGCGGCGTGGTGGCGGCAGCGGGCATCATGCTGCTGACCAATGCCTACCGGGTGGCCCGCGCCAGCACGGTGACGCCATTTGAGTACACCGGCATTTTGTGGGCACCCCTGTGGGGGTTTTTGTTTTTCAGCGAAGTGCCGCGTGCCACCACCTTGGCGGGGGCCGCTGTGATCGTGGTGGCTGGCCTGCTGGCGCTGCGGCTGGCAAAAAGCTGACCTTGGAGCAACCGACATGAGCTTACTAACGACAGCCGCTGTGCAGGCCGATGGCACCATCCTGGCCACCTGGGTCGATGGCCAAAGCGCGACCTTTGGCGCCTACTGGTTGCGCGACAACTGCCCTTGCGCCCAATGCCGCCACCCCGGCAATGGGCAAAAGCTGTACCAGATCGTGGACCTTCCAGCCCAGCTCTCTGTGCAAACCCTGAGCCTGGTACCGGGGCCAGCGCTGGAGGTGGTCTGGTCCGACGGGCATGGCTCGGCGTACGGCGGCGAATGGCTGGCGGCTCATCAGCTGGGCAGCGCATCGCGCCACGCCCGCCAAGTCAAACCTGTGTTGTGGGACCAGCGCATTGCCGCCAATATGCCAGTAGCCAGCTGGCCGGCCCTGCTGGCTGACCCGGCCCAGGAGCTGGCTTGGCTGGAGCGCTACACCGCGCTAGGTTTTGGCTTGCTCAAAGATGTGCCGATCACGCCCGGCGCCGTGGCTGAGGTGGGCGACCGGCTGGGCTATGTGCGCATCACCAACTACGGCCGGCTGTTTGACGTAAAGTCGGTGCCCAACCCGACCAACCTGGCCTACACCGCCGTGGCCTTGGGCGTGCACTCTGACAACCCCTACCGCCACCCTTCTCCGGGCGTGCAGTTGTTGCATTGCCTTGAGGCCGAGGCGCCAGGCGGTGACACCCTGCTGGTGGATGGTTTTGCCGCGGCCGAGTTGCTGCGCCAGCAGGACCCGGCGGCGTTTGAGCTGCTGCGTACGGTGCCGATGAACTTTCGTTACGCCGACGCCCACACCGATCTGCGCGCCAGGCAAACCCTGATTTCCACCGACAGTGAAGGTGGGCTCAAGGCCGTTCACTTCAACAACCGCTCGGCCGACTGGCTGGATGCGCCCGCCGATGTGGCCGAGGCCTGGTACCAGGCTTACCGCCAATTCGCACAACTGCTGCTGCGCGATGAGCTGCAACTGGTGTTCCGGTTGGCGCCCGGCGACTGTGTGGTGATGCAGAACGACCGCACCCTGCATGGCCGCACCGCCTTTGACCCGAATCTGGGCCGGCGGCACCTGCAGGGCTGCTATATTGACCGCGATGGGATGGAAAGCCGGCGCCTGGTGCTGAGCCGCCCACGCCCTCTGGCTTAAAACACCCCACAACACCCACAGAAAGCGACAGGACATGACCGCGATGAACGAGATTCGCGCCGCGTTTGAGCGACGCGGCCAAGAAACCTATGGCGAGGGCATCAGCCAGGTGGAGCATGCCGTGCAATGCGCCGCGTTTGCTGAGCGTGATGGCGCCGACGCGGCACTGGTCACGGCCACGCTGCTGCATGACATCGGCCACCTGCTGCATGACCTGCCGGCAGACGTGGCAGATTCCGGCGTTGACACCCAGCACGAAGCCAGTGGCTCGGCCTGGCTGTCGCGCCACTTCAGCCTGGCCGTGACCGAGCCGGTGCGCATGCATGTGGCGGCCAAACGTTACCTGGCCACCATGGAGCCGGGTTATTTTGATCGGCTGTCGGACGCATCCAAGCTGTCGCTGCGGCTGCAGGGCGGCCCGATGACGGCGGCGCAGGCCGCAGCCTTTGCCATTGAGCCATTCTTTGCCGACGCCATCCGCTTGCGGCGCTGGGACGAAGAAGGCAAGATCGTGGGCTACCACGGCCCCGCGCTAGACCATTTTTTACCCCGGGTACAGGCCTGTCTGGCTTGAACCTGAACTTGCATTGACTTAAGGACTGAGAGATGAAAACCAAAGCCGCTGTTGCCTGGAAATCGGGCGCGCCCCTGACCATTGAAACCGTTGACCTCGACGGCCCTCGCTTTGGCGAGGTGCTGGTCGAGATCAAGGCCACCGGCATTTGCCATACCGACTACTACACCCTGTCCGGCGCTGACCCGGAAGGCATCTTCCCGGCCATTTTGGGTCACGAGGGCGCCGGCATCGTGGTGGATGTGGGGCCGGGCGTGACCACGCTTAAAAAGGGTGACCATGTCATCCCGCTCTACACGCCCGAGTGCCGGCAATGCAAGTTTTGCCTGAGCCGCAAGACCAACCTGTGCCAGCTGATTCGCGGCACCCAGGGCAAGGGGCTGATGCCTGATGCCACCAGCCGCTTCAGCCTGGACGGCAAACCGATCTTTCATTACATGGGCACCTCCACCTTCAGCAACTACACGGTGGCGCCCGAGATCTCGCTGGCCAAAATCCGCAAGGATGCGCCTTTCGACAAGGTCTGCTACATCGGCTGCGGCGTGACCACCGGCATTGGCGCGGTGCTGTTCACCGCCAAGGTGGAGGCAGGCGCTAATGTGGTGGTGTTTGGGCTGGGCGGCATCGGCCTGAACGTGATCCAGGGTGCCAAGATGGTGGGCGCCGACAAGATCATCGGCGTGGACATCAACCCGGCCCGCCAGGCCATGGCGCGCCAGTTTGGCATGACGCACTTCATCAACCCCAATGAGACCGAGAACGTGGTCGATGCCATTGTGCAGCTGACCGACGGCGGCGCCGACTACAGCTTTGAGTGCATTGGCAATACCAAGGTCATGCGCCAGGCGCTGGAATGCACCCACAAGGGCTGGGGCCGCAGCATCATCATTGGCGTGGCCGAGGCCGGCGCAGAAATCAGCACCCGCCCGTTCCAGCTGGTCACCGGCCGCAAATGGGAGGGCTCGGCCTTTGGCGGCGCACGTGGCCGCACCGATGTGCCCAAAATTGTGGACTGGTACATGGAAGGCAAGATCAACATCGACGACCTGATCACCCACACCATGCCGCTGGAAGACATCAACCTCGGGTTTGATCTGATGAAACGCGGCGAGTCGATCCGCGGCGTGGTCCTGTACTGAGGGCGCGCGCCGCTGCCGGGCTGACGATGAACGATCGCCTTTCCACCCGCTTGACCCGCCGCTATGGCCTGAGCCTGCCCGTGGTGCTGGCGCCGATGGCCTTGGCTGCGGGCGGTGTGCTGGCAGCGGCCTGCGCCCGGGCGGGTGCGCTGGGCCTGGTGGGCGGTGGCTATGGCGATCTGGACTGGACCCGGCGCGAGTACACGCTGGCGCTGGAGCAGGGGGCCGGAGGCGCCCTGGGTTGCGGCTTCATCACGTGGAAGCTCGACCAGGACGCTTCGGCGCTCGACTGGCTGCTGGACCAGCCAGCGGACCAGCGGCCGCGCGCCCTGATGCTGTCGTTCGGCGACCCCCGGCCCTATGCAGCGCGCATTGCCCGGGCTGGTGCCGATCTGATCTGCCAGGTGCAACGGCTGGAGCAACTGCCTCAGGCCACTGATGCGGGTGCCACAGTGATCGTGGCTCAGGGTGCAGAGGCCGGTGGGCACGGCATGAATGCCCTCAATGGCCGGGCCACCCTGAGTTTTGTGCCGGAAGTGGCCGACTGGCTGGCTGCCCACGCTCCCGACACCCTGTTGCTGGCGGCCGGTGGCATCGCCGATGGGCGCACACTGGCGGCTTCTCTGGTGCTCGGTGCCGATGGCGCGCTGGTCGGCTCGCGCCT
>CAMCZF010000118.1 GCA_945885775.1 Rhodoferax sp. OV413
GAGCTGTTCTGGACCCTGTTTTACGGTTTTGCCACCTACGGCAACGCCGGCTTCATGCGTGAGCAGGTGTGCAAGCACATGTGCCCTTACGCCCGGTTTCAGAGCGCCATGTTTGACCGTGACACCTTGATCGTCACCTACGACCAGGCCCGGGGCGAACCGCGCGGCGCGCGCTCACGCAAGGCCGACTTGGCGGTGCTCAATCTGGGGGCTTGTGTCGACTGCAGCCTGTGCGTGCAGGTTTGCCCGACTGGTATCGACATCCGGCGTGGCCTGCAGTATGAGTGCATTGGTTGTGGCGCCTGTGCCGACGTCTGTGACACGGTGATGGACAAGATGGGCTATGCGCGCGGCCTGGTCAAATACACCACCGAGAACGCCATGAGCCGAGGCTGGACGCGGGCGCAGACCTTGCGCCATGTGCTGCGGCCGCGTATCTTGGTTTACGCCAGCGTGCTCGGGGCGATTGTGGTGGCCATGTTGGTTAGCCTGTCGCTGCGCACGCCATTCAAGGTGGATGTGGTGCGTGACCGTGGCATCACGGCACGCATCGTGGGTGCCGGCCAGATCGAGAACGTCTACCGGCTGCAGCTGATGAATGCGACCGAGTCGGCGCAGCAGTACAAGTTGTCAGTCACCGGGCTGCCGGGGCTGGCGATCAGTTCGGAGCCTCTGGTGGCGGTGGATGCCACCCAGTCGCGGTGGGTTGCGGTGCGGGTGCAATTGCCGCCCGAAGGCGCGCTGCCGGGTTCGCACCCGATCCGTTTCGAAATTGACTCTCTTGACACTGGGGGATACCTGAGCGAACGCTCTGTGTTCCTGGTGCCGCAACCCTAAACCCACACACCCACACACCCATGACGCCCACAAGACCCTTCGAAAATGCTCCTGCACCCTGGTGGAAGTTTGGCCATGTCTGGCTGGTGGTATCGGGCCCACTGGTGGTGGTGGTAGCCAGTTTCATCACCCTTTACCTGGCCGTGACCCGGCCTGATCCGATGGTCAGCGAGGACTATTACCAGCAGGGTATCAACATCAATCAAAAGCGTGCGGTAGGCCAGGGTGCCAGTTTGGCGCCGGCGATGCAGGCGCGCAACCACGCAGCTACCGGGATCGTGCCTGAGCCGCGCCCGGCAGCCAAACCCTGATTGAGCCCGGCTATGGAAGCAAGTGATAAGCCCCCCGCGTGGTCACTGCGCCTGATGGCAATTGCCTGGCCTGGCTTTTTGGTCGCCTGCCTGCTGGAGTTGCTGGTGTTTGCCCTGGTCGACCCGCAGGACGTGCGCTGGCTGGGGCACCAGCTCATGTCCTCACGGGAGGCCGTCTATACCCTGACCTTCTTTGTGTTTTGGCTGATGGCGATGCTCTCGAGCGCGCTCACCTACCTGCTGTCAGCCCGGCTCAGTGGCAGGCCTTGGGATTGACGATGTCCTTGAGAGCTTCTGCATCGAGGATGTGGACATGGCGTTGGTGGACCTCGATGATGCCCTCTTCGGCAAATTTGGAGAAAGTGCGGCTCACGGTTTCCAGCTTGAGCCCCAGGTAACTGCCAATTTCTTCACGGGTCATGCGCAGCACCAGCTCTGTGCGTGAGAAGCCACGGGCATGGAGGCGCTGCACCAGGTTGAGCAGAAAAGCCGCCAGCCGTTCTTCCGCCCGCATGCTGCCCAACAGCAGCATCACACCGTGCTCACGCACGATTTCTCGGCTCATGATTTTGTGCACGTGGTGTTGCAAGGCATTGATATCGCGTGAAAGCTCCTCGATCCGGTCAAATGGCATGACACACACCTCTGCGTCCTCAAGCGCTACCGCGTCGCAGGCGTGCCGGTCGTTGACGATGCCATCCAGACCAATGACCTCTCCAGCCATCTGAAAGCCTGTGACTTGGTCCCGCCCGTCTTCGGCGATCAGGCAGGTTTTGAAGAAGCCGGTGCGGATCGCGTACAGACTGGTGAACTTTTCCCCGTTTCTGAACAGGGTGGCACCGCGCTTGACCTTGCGTCTGGCACCGACCACTGCGTCGATCCGGTCGAGCTCTTCGGCAGTCAGGTCCATGGGCATGCACAGCTCGCGCAAATTGCAGTTGGAACAGGCGACTTTGATGGTGTGGGGGTTCATGTTGGAGATTCTGGCACCGATCGGGTGCAGTGTGTGACTCAGATCAATGCCGTTCGTCCACGAAATCACTCACATTTGACCTGTGTCAATCATGCTGCTCGGCAACATGGGCATATTGGGTCTAAACCTTGGATATTCATGAAGACCGCTGCCACCCAGACCCTGCCTGTGACCCCAGAACTCCTGACCCGCCATGACGTGTCGGGCCCGCGTTACACCTCCTATCCGACCGCGGACCGCTTTGTCGAGGCATTTTCCGCTTCGGACTACGCCCAGGCCTTGCAGCTGCGCCGCGGTGGCGCCGCGGGCATGACGCTGCCCCTGTCTATTTACGTGCACATCCCGTTTTGTGAGTCTCTGTGTTACTACTGCGCCTGCAACAAGATCATCACCCGGCACCATGAGCGGGCCGCGCCCTATTTGCGCTACCTCGGTCGCGAGATTGACCTGCACGTGGCCGAGCTCGGTGCTGGTCAAGCCGTGTCGCAACTGCACTTAGGGGGCGGCTCACCCACTTTTTTGAACGACACCGAGTTACGTGAACTGATGGGCATGTTGCGCCGCAGTTTTTCGCTCACGTCTGGGGCTGAACAGTCCATAGAAATCGACCCACGAACGATGGGTCCAGGCCGACTTGACACCCTGGCTGAGCTGGGTTTCAACCGACTTAGCTTTGGGGTGCAGGACTTCGACCTGGCGGTGCAGAAGGCAGTGCACCGGATCCAGCCGGCGGAACAGGTGTTTTCCCTGGTTGAGGCGGCGCGCCAGCGCAACTTCGAATCGGTCAATGTTGATTTGATCTACGGCCTGCCGCAACAGACGCCCGAGTCCTTTGATCGGACGCTGGCCCAGGTCGCCACGTTACGACCGGACCGCATCGCCTTGTACGCGTATGCCCATCTGCCGGAGCGTTTCAAACCGCAGCGGCGCATCATCACCGCCGAGTTACCCAATGCTGCTGCCAAGGTAGCCATGTTGTCGCGCTCACTGGCGGCGTTCCAGGCCGCCGGCTACGTTTATGTCGGCATGGACCACTTCGCTTTGCCCGGAGACGCCTTGGCCGTTGCCAAGCGGCAGGGCCGCTTACACCGCAACTTTCAGGGCTACAGCACCCAGCCCGATTGCGACTTGATTGGGCTGGGCGTCTCGTCGATCGGGCGGATCGGCGCCACCTACAGTCAAAACGCCAAGACCATGTCAGAGTATTGCGACCTGCTGGACCAGGGCCGCTTTCCGGTAGTGCGGGGTCTGGCCATGTCGCGTGATGATTTGCTGCGCCGTGCGGTCATCATGGCGCTGATGTGCCAAGGGCAAGTGCAGTTCGAGTCGATTGAGCTGGCCTGGCTGGTTGATTTTGCTCGCTACTTTGCCGCCGAACTGGCCGCCCTGCACACGCTCGCCGAGCAGGGTTTGGTGACGCTGGATGGCAGCGGCATTCAGGTGACGGCCACCGGCTGGTATTTTGTCCGTGCCGTGGCCATGGTGTTTGACCGATACCTGCAGTCTGATCGCAACCGCACGCGCTTTTCGCGCATCATTTGACGTTTCTTCATGCAGAGTTCGCTGGCTTTCACGGCCTTGCTCATGGGTCTGGCCGGTGGGCCACACTGCGTTGCCATGTGTGGTGCCGCCTGTGCCGGCATCGCCCAAGCGGCAGGCCCGCACCGGGCCTCAGCACTGTGGGGGTTTCAAGCCGGTCGCGTGCTGGGTTACTCTGCTTTGGGAGGGCTTTCAGCCGCCTCGATGCAGGGCTTGGGCTGGTTGACAGTGCAATCGGCGGCGCTGCGGCCGGTTTGGAGTCTTTTGCACGTCGGTGCCCTGGTGCTTGGGCTTCTGCTGCTATTTAAAGCGCAGCAACCGGTCTGGCTGGAGCGCACGGGGCGCAGGCTTTGGGCGCGCGCGCGCCAATTGGCCGCGGGTGGAGGTTGGGGTATGCCGGTGGTCGTGGGCGCCTTGTGGACATTTCTGCCCTGTGGCGTGCTTTATTCGGCCCTGCTGGTGGCGGCGCTGACCGGGCAGGCCTGGCAGGGCGCGGGTGTGATGGCGCTCTTTGCCCTGGGCAGCGGCGTTTCTATGCTGATTGGCCCCTGGCTCTGGCTGCGCCTGAGTGGCCTTGGCGGGGCAGGACCAGGCGCTCCAAGTCGTGCAGGTGGCGACTGGGGTGTGCGATTGGCTGGCCTGGCGCTGGCCGGAAGTGCGGCGTGGGCCCTGTGGATGGGCCTGGCCCATAACGCCGCGCCCTGGTGCGTGGTGGGATGAGCGGTCACTGGTTGCGCCAAGGTTTACAGCAACTGCAGGCTTTGCGAGCCAATCCAGCGTTGTCCCGGGTCAAGATGTACTGGCTGGCTGAGCTGGGCCGCCTCAATGCACAGCATATTCCGGTAGCCCTGCGGTGTCATGTCCGGCAGCGTGGCGCATAGGGCCTCACCAGGGTTCCAGACCACGATGTGCGACGGCGCTTGGCGGAACGCCGGCTGGCCACTGCCAGGCCTCCCTTGGTGGCGCCGTCAGATTGAGTGCCAATGGTCGGCTGAGCATGAACGATGGCAGCCATCAGTACCTGGCGGGCGCGGCCTGCTGGCACCAGGCCAAGCCGCTGACTGATCCGCTCCAATTGGGACGCGACGATGGTGGTGCCCCAACTTACGGGTGTTTGGCTCGGCGGCCAGTCTATGATCTGACGGGGGTGCCGTGTGTCCCATACCATCGCAAGAAAGCGCAAGCCATGAAAATTACCAACGCCCGCGTGATTGTCTGCAGCCCGGGCCGCAACTTTGTCACCCTCAAGATCGAGACCGATGAGGGCCTGACCGGTATCGGCGACGCCACCCTGAACGGGCGCGAGCTGTCGGTAGTCAGCTACCTCACCGACCACGTGATTCCCTGCTTGAACGGGCGGGATGCCCACCAGATCGAGGACATTTGGCAATTTTTATACCGTGGCGCCTATTGGCGTCGCGGCCCTGTCACCATGAGTGCCATTGCCGCGGTGGACACCGCACTGTGGGACATCAAGGCCAAGGCCGCCAATATGCCCCTGTACCAATTGCTCGGTGGGCGCAGTCGCACTGGCGTCATGGTCTATGGCCATGCCAATGGCGCAGACATTGAACAGACTGTCGACGAGGTGCTGCGCTACAAGGCCATGGGCTATCTGGCGATTCGCGCTCAAAGCGGGGTGCCGGGCCTGGACAAGGTCTACGGCGTTGGCAAGGGCAATATGTTTTATGAGCCCGCAGATGCCGACCTGCCCAGCGAGCACGACTGGTCTTCTGAGAAGTACCTGCTGCACACCCCTAAGCTGTTTGAAGCCGTGCGTGCGGCCGTGGGGCCAGACACTCATTTGCTGCATGACGTGCACCACCGCCTCACACCCATCGAGGCCGCCCGCTTGGGCAAGGCACTCGAGCCCCATCACCTGTTCTGGATCGAGGACGCTACCCCGGCCGAAAACCAGGAAGCCTTCAAGCTGATCCGGCAGCACACCACCACGCCGCTGGCGGTGGGCGAGGTGTTCAACACCCTGTGGGACTGCAAGGACCTGATTCAGAACCAATTGATCGACTACATTCGCGCCACGGTAGTCCATGCCGGCGGCATCACCCACCTGCGCCGCATCTCGGACTTTGCAGCCCTCCACCAAGTGCGTACCGGCTGCCATGGTGCGACCGATCTGTCGCCGGTGTGCATGGGCGCGGCGCTCCACTTTGACACCTGGGTACCTAATTTTGGTATCCAGGAGTACATGCGCCACACCGAGTTGACCGACGCGGTGTTCCCCCACGCCTACAGCTTTTCAACAGGCCTGATGCACTGTGGCGAAGCAATTGGCCACGGCGTTGACATCGATGAGGCCTTGGCAGCCAAGTACCCCTACCAGCGGGCTTATTTGCCGGTCAACCGACTGGCGCATGACGGCACGCTGTGGAATTGGTGATGTGGCGTGGGACTTGAGAGATTGAACCCCTAACCCTTCAGCACAACCGATGCCCCATTGGCGCCCAGTCCCAGGACCGCGGTCATGCCTACCCGAGCACCTTGCACTTGGCGTCCAGTGGCTTGTCCGCGCAGTTGCCAGGCGACTTCACACACCTGCAGCACACCCTGAGCCGTTGTGGCTTCGCCAAAAGACAAAAAGCCGCCGCTGGGGTTGATCGGCAATTGCCCATCGATGTCCATCTGACCCTGTGCGAGCATCCAGTCAGACTGGCCCGGTTCAAAAAAGCCAAAAAACTCCGGCCAAGCCAAGACATGCCATGCGGTGTTGTCGGCAAGCTCCACCAGGTCGATGTCATTGGGTTCTACACTGGCCATGGCGCATGCCGCGCGGACCGCGCCCACCACTTCACTGGTGTGTGGCGTGGCCATTCCGGCTGCCATGGCGATCGTGGGTACCCGCACTGCTGGGTCGCCAAATTGGCCTGTGGCAATGGCACATCCCGCCACCCTGATCATGGGACCGCCGCGCTGGCGTGCTTGCTCTTCCGAGCCCAGTATGACCGCAGCTGCGCCGTCGCTCACCGCGCAAATTTCAAGGATGCGCAGTGGATCGCTCACCATGGGCGACGCCAGCACCTCGGCCACTGTGCAGGCCTTGCGATAACGCGCTAGGGGGTTGGCGACGGCGTTACGGTGCATCAAGACGGAGGCCAGCGCCAAGGTGTGATCACTGGTGCCGAAGTCGTGCATGCGGCGGCGAGTCTCCAATGCCCAGTAGGCGGGGTTGGTGGCACCCATGGCGACCCAGCGCAGGTAGTCACTGTCAGTGATGTCATTGGGTATGCCGGGCGGGCGCGGGATGAATCCTTTGGGCATACGTTCAGCCCCCACCGCCGCTGCGACATCGCATTGACCGCTGGCAACCATTGAGAACGCAGCATGCACAGCGATGCCGCCGGCCGCGCAGCCGCCTCCGACGTTACTGGCAGGAATACCTTTTTCCGCCACCGCTTGCACAATTTCGTTAGCGTGCAGGCCCCATCCCATCCCGCCTTCAAAGCGTGAGCTCGCCGCGACCAGTGCTTGCAGGTCGTTCCATTCCAGGCGGGCGTCGGTCAGGGCCAGGCTCATGGCGTCGAGTGCGAGTTGGAGCTGTGGCTTGTGGGGAAATTTGCCCCAAGGGTGAGCGCCAACGCCCAAGATGTACACCGGCCTCATGAGTTTGCGCCTCTACCTGGCGCTGCATCGGCAGCGGTATTGGCCGGCTTAAATTTGTAAGTCAACACAGCGCGTCCCTCCTCATTACAGTAAAGAGTCTCAGACGTCAGTTGCATGGGCATGCCAATCCGAATTTCACCGGGCGCGCAGCCCGTCAGCATACCCATCACACGGATGCCGTGCGGCAATTCCACCAGGCCGATCACATAGGGTGCCCAGGGCGCCATGCGGAACAGAGGGGGTGGTTGGTAGGTTTGCAGGGTGTAGCTGTACAGCGTGCCATCAGGCCCCAACAAGGTGTCGACGATTTTCTTCTCTCGGCAGAACGGGTTTCGACAACTCAGCGACCTGGGGAAGTAATGGGCGCCACAACTGGTGCAGTGCGTGCCCAGCAGGCGAATACCCTCTCCAACGCTTTCAAATAAGCCTTCGACAATGGGCACGGATTCCATAATGGGCATCGCGAGGTCCGGTTAGCGTGACAGGATGTCGCGGGTTTCGCGCAGGTACAGCGTACCCGTGGTGACGCCTGTGACCGTCACTTCATGGCGCACATAGCGGCGTTCACGTTTGATGAACTTGTCAGTTGCCCGGGCACTGATGCGAACTGTGGCTCCCACGGGTATGGGTTCGAAGATCTCTGTGTCGTGGTAAGTGTGGATTGAGCCTATGGCAAAGGGCTTGGTGTGGTCAAACTGGACCGACAGAACGAAGTGCGACACCAGAAGGGGCGGAACGATGGCGCCGCCAAAGGGCGATTCGCCAGGGATGTGCCAGGTATTCATGCGCCAGCCCTCGTACCACGGGTTGTAGTCCTCTACGGCGTCTGCGTAAAGAATCACCAGCTCTGGTGTGATGTGCAGGTCGCGACTGAGCACTTCGCCGATATTCACCATATCCCAGTAAGTCTGGGATTCAGCGTCCAGACTGCTGACAAATGCTCGTGTCTGTCTGATCTGAATATCGGTCATTGGACGCAGGCTGTCGGTTTTGACTTCATGATTCATGAGGGTTCCTTGGTAGTCTCTTCTTGAGGACGGCATGAGGGCGTGAGGGGGCTAGACGCCCACGTCGACCTCGGTCCAGCCGATGGTCTTTTTTTCGCCCGCTTCGTTCTCGGCCCAAAATGCCACCTTGAAACGGTAACCAAGGCCTTTGGGTGTTTTTTCCTCGACAACGCCGTGTGTGGTGATGATTTCATTGGCCAGCGTCGAAGCAACGTACTTACAGACAAAACGGGCATTTCGAAAGAAATTGGGACCAAAGTAGTTGACGCACATTTCAGAGATGTAGGCGGACGACATCTCGCCAGTCTGAATCGGCGCCGCCAACCCGGTTTGGGCTGCGTAAACCGGGTCCCAATGGTTGGGATTGAAGCGTCCCCACAGCCGAGAGCCCATTAGCTGGATAGCGGCCTTTTTTTTCACGCCGTCCAGCACAAAGCCAACCGGGGTATCGCGGGTGATCAACGCTTGGCTGTTGGCAATTTGTTCGTTGAATTGCATGTAATCTACCTTTTTTAATGGAAAAAAATCGCGCCTGGGTTGACGGTGTGACGCGCTGGCCCAGGCGTCAGCCTGGCCCCAGGGTTTGGGTCGCCATCTGAGTCAGCAGAAATTTGCGAGCACGTCCGGACGGGGTCACCGGAATGTCTTCCGCACGAATTGGAAGGACATGTTGAGGTACCTTGAACCGAGCCAGTCTTTCTGCGCAGTACGACTTCAGTTCGTCGGCCGTGGTCGGCGGCTGTTCACGCAGCACCACAAAGGCAACACCGACTTCACCCATCCGTTCATCCGGCAAAGGGACTACATGGGCTTGAAGAACGGACGGGTGCGACACCAGCAAATCCTCGGTCTCGGTCGGCATCACTTGCTCACCGCCACAACGGTAGGACTCCTTGAGCCGGCCCACCAGCGTCAGGTAGTCGTCGGCGTCGATCCGGCCCAGGTCGCCGGTATGCAGCCACCCATCGAAGGTGAAGGCCTCAGCGGTTGCTTCTGGTTTGTTGTAGTAGCCCGCCGTGACGCCAGGTCCTTTGGCGAGCAGTTCGCCAACCTCGCCGGGCGCTACATCAAGGCCGGTGTCTGGGTCGACAACGCGATAGACAACCAGACGGTTGCCCAGGGCCGGGTCTCCCGCTGGTCCGACGTCGCGCAATCGTCCATTGCTGCAGAGCAGGCGCTCTATGGGGTCGCCTGGTTGTGTCACGGTGCTGGACGCAGTCACCTCTGTCATGCCGTAGCCAGTCGTGATTTCTTCGGGGTGGAGATGGTCGAAGATTTGTTGCCACACATAAGCCGGTGACCGGCCACCTGAAGAGATGACAGAGCTCAGGGTGCTGAGCGGGTAGTGGTGCTGTTTCTGTTCATCAATCAGCGCCAGCGTCATGGTCGGTATCAGCAACACATCGGTCGCCGCGTGACGCTCTATGCCTTTCAGTGTCTCGGCTGCGTCAAATTTGAGCTGTGGCACGATGGCGCCGCCGACGAACAGGCACGCCAGCAGGCCCTCCACGTAACCATACACGTGGTACATCGGCAGTGAGAAAAGGATGCGGCGCCGATCTTCAAAGGCGCGAGCCCATGCGCTGCCGAAAGCTGTGCGCAACATCATGTCATGGCTGATCATCACGCCTTTGGGTGAGCCGGTGGTGCCAGATGTGTAGATGACGTCGCAGTTGCTGTGAGGGTCTGCAGGGTTGATGCAGGGTGCTTGGGCGCCCATGCCGAACTCCGCCAGGCTTGCCACATGCGGACGTACGGGCGCTTCGCTGGTCGGGAACACAATCACCTGCTTGAGCCGTGGGAACGCGTCGCCGCCGCCTTGGTGCGCCCAACCTGGTGCGAGTTCATCCAGAAACTGAAGGTAGTCCAAGCCCCGGAAACGGTCCATGGTGATCAGCAGGGCGGCGTCTGACTGTTTGAGCACATAGCCCAGTTCGTCACGCCGGTTCAGAAAGTTGATCGGTACGGCGACTGCGCCAGCGCGCGCGATCGCAAATTTGACGGCGACGAACTCAGGGTAATTGGCCATCAGCAGGGCGACATGATCGCCTGGAATAACGCCGCTGCTCACCAACCCGGCAGCGAGCCGCTTTGACCAGCTCTGGATGTCCCGGTAGGTCCAGCTACGTTCGTCGGTGATCACGAAAGGGCGATCAGGGAACTGTTCGGCAGTGCGGTCCAACTGGACGTCCAGTGTGCACGGCTCCCATGCGGG
>CAMCZF010000119.1 GCA_945885775.1 Rhodoferax sp. OV413
TTGTGCGGGCAGCCTGAGCAGAAAAATGGCGTGCGTTGGGTCGTCAGCCCGCAGCTGCCAACCGATAGCGCCTCCGCCTCGGCTTGCACCAAATGCTGGCGCAAGCCGGTTGCTGCATCACCCAAGGCGTCCAGCCGAGCGACGATCACCCGGGCGACCATCATGGGCGTTATCTCGCCTTCACTCGGCAGCAGTGGCCGACCGCGTTCGTCCGTTTTGCCCACCACGCGCGGGCGATGTGCGGTTTGTTCATGGTAAAGAATGCGGACCAACTGGTCTTCAATCAGCGCGCGCTTTTCTTCCACCACCAACACTTCTTTCAGGTCGCGCGCAAACTTCAAGGCACCTTCTGCCTCGAGGGGCCAAGTCATCCCCACTTTGTACAAACAGACGCCCAATTCTTCGGCGCGATCCTGATCAATGCCCAAGCGTTCCAGTGCCTGGCGCACGTCAAGGTAGGCTTTGCCAGTCGCTACGATGCCCAGACGCGGTTGAGTTGACGTCAATACGGTTTGGTCGATCGGATTGGCACGGGTGAATGCGGCCACGGCCCGCATCTTGGGACCATGCAGCCTACGCTCCTGGTCCAGCGGTGCGTCTGGCCAGCGGATGGAGATGCCATCGACGGGACCATCGAAATCCGGCTCCACAAAGCTCAGTCGGTCAAGCCCGACATCAACCGAAGCCGAACTTTCAACCGTTTCTGTGATGGCTTTGAAGCCGACCCAGCAACCGCTGAACCGAGACAACGCAAAACCGTACAGGCCGTAATCCAGGTAGTCCTGCACCGTCGCCGGGTTGAGTACCGGGATCATTGCAGCCGAAAAAATCTGCTCGCTCTGGTGTGCCAGCGTTGAGGACTGCGCACCATGGTCATCGCCGGCGACCACGAGTACACCCCCATGGCGCGAACTGCCGGCTGAGTTGCCGTGTTTGAGCACGTCGGCACTGCGGTCCACGCCCGGGCCCTTGCCATACCAGATGCTGAACACACCGTCGACCGTCGGTCCCGGGAACAGATGAGATTGCTGGCTGCCCCAGACCGATGTGGCTGCCAAATCCTCGTTGAGTCCAGGTTGGAAGTGGATGTTGTTCTCAAGCAGCAGCGACTGTGCGCGCCACAGGGCTCGGTCGTAGCCGCCCAGTGGGGAACCCCGGTAACCGGAGATGAAGCCCCCCGTCTTCAGGCCAGCGGCACGGTCACGGGCTTGCTGCATAAGTGGCAGGCGGACCAAGGCCTGCGTACCTGACAGGTAGACTCGGCCGCTCAGGCGCGTGTACTTGTCGTCCAATGTGACTGCCACCGGTTCCATCAGCCCGTACTCCATCGATGAATGCATGTGTGCGGGCAGGCCCGCTGAAGGTGAGATCTCTGCGCTGATCAGCGCGACCAGCCCAGTATCGCATCCCGACCAAGATGCGATACTCAGTTAAGCCCTATAAAGGCGCTCTCAGCTTATCGATCGTTCACCTGACAAAAAAGATGTCTGTTATTTCCGGTTTGAATCCTGGAGCCCTTGCGCCCGCGCCCCGACGCGTGGCTGTAGTGGGTGCTGCAAACATGGACATCCTGGTGCACACCTCGATGGGTTTGGCCCCATCCGACTCGAACCCCGGTAACATTCTTTGTGCGCCCGGCGGGGTGGGGCGCAACGTGGCCGAAAACCTGGCGCGGCTTGGCTTGGCGTCACAACTCTTCAGCGTGGTCGGCGACGACGTGTTCGGGCAAGCCCTGCTGGCTGCCACGCGACAAGCCGGCGTCAATGTTTCGGCCATCAGCGTCTGGCCAGGCTCTAGCAGCGCAAGCTACCTGGCATGGCATGGGTCAGACGGTGACATGCTCGCTGCAGTCAATGACATGGGCTTGCTGAATAAGCTAACGCCGGAAGTACTGCAAGAAAAAGCCAGCGAGTTAAAGCGGGCGCAGATGATGGTGCTGGACTGTAATCTGACGACACCAACACTGGCCTGGCTGCTGCAATCCCCGAACATACCGATCTTTGTGGATGCCGTGTCGGTCGCCAAGTGCGAAAAGGTAAGACCCTGGCTGTCAAGCTTGCAACTGCTCAAGGTCAACCAGCGCGAAGCGTCTGTACTCAGCGGCATGCAAGTTGAGACCGCGGACCAGGCCTGCCTGGCTGCGTCGTTGCTGCACCGAACTGGCGTCAAGCAGGTGGTGGTGAGCCTTGGTGTTGATGGTGTCGCCTGGTGCGATGCCGACGGACAAACTGGCCACCGTCCGGCGCATAAAGTAGCGGTCGTTAACACGTCAGGCGCGGGAGATGCCTTGCTGGCGGGCCTTGTCTTGGGTTGCTCGGAAGGACTGTCCCTGGCACAAGCCGTGCAGGGCGCCATGGCATGTGCAGAGATCACCTTAGCCAGCCCGCATGCCAACTCGCCTCATTTGTCGGTAGCGGCATTAAGGGCCCACCTGAACGACGCGGGCTGGCCAGGCCGTGATCGGCAGCCCGAGCAACCATGACATCTCAACCAATGAAGTACCTCGATATCGCCCCTGAAGTCCGCCTGGCCCTTCAACAGGGCCAGCCTGTGGTGGCCCTGGAGTCCACCATCATTTCTCACGGGATGCCTTACCCGCAAAACGTGGCCACCGCCTTGCGGGTTGAAGCCGAGGTCCGCAACAGCGGTGCTCTGCCCGCCACCATTGCGGTGATCGATGGTCGGCTGACGGCAGGCCTCAGCGCCGCGCAAATAGAGGCACTGGGCCGTGCCGGACCCGCCGTGGCAAAAGTCAGTCGCCGCGATCTGCCCTTTATCGTTGCAACCGAACAGACCGGTGCGACCACGGTGGCCGCCACCATGATCATTGCGGCGATGGCTGGTATCCGTGTGTTTGCCACCGGGGGCATCGGCGGTGTCCACCGCGGCGCGGCGCAGACCTTTGATATTTCTGCCGATCTGCAGGAGCTGGCGCGCACTCCAGTGGCGGTGGTGTGTGCCGGCGCCAAGTCCATTCTGGACTTGGGGCTGACGCTGGAGTATTTGGAAACCCATGGCGTGCCGGTGTTGGGTTACCGGACCGGGCAATTGCCCGCTTTTTTTACCCAGGACAGCGGGTTTCCGGTTGATTACCGGCTGGATGACGCCGGCGACATCGCCCGACTGTTGCAGACCAAGTGGGCCATGGGCCTCGGCGGTGGTGTGGTCATTGCCAACCCGATTCCGACGGCACATGCCATGCCTCGTGCCGTGATTGATGCTGCTATTGCCCAGGCGCTGTCTGATGCCCATGCGCAGGGCATCTCTGGCAAGCAGACCACGCCGTTTTTGCTGGAGCGGGTCAATGCGCTCACTGGCGGCGACAGCTTGGCGGCCAACATTGAATTGGTGCTCAACAATGCTCGCCTGGCCTCCGCTGTTGCTGTGGCACTGGCCGGGTTGGAGACCCGGTCCACGCTCTGACCATTCGTCGAGCCAGGCTGGCAGAATCAGTCCATGCCAAATTTTGCCGCCAACCTGTCCTTCCTGTACCAAGAGCTCCCCTTCATGGCGCGTTTTGCCGCTGCGGCGCGGGATGGCTTTCGGGCGGTGGAGTACCTGTTTCCCTATGATTACCCGGCGGCCGACATTGCGGCCCAGCTGCAAGGCAACGGCCTGCAACAGGTGCTGTTCAACGCCCCGCCGGGCGACTGGGCAGCGGGCGAGCGCGGCCTGGCCTGCTTGGCCGGGCGACGGTCTGAGTTTCGGGCCGGCTTGGCGCAGGCCCTGGACTACGCCGCCGCACTGAGCTGCCCACGCATTCATGTGATGGCCGGGCTGTTGCCGACGGGCCAAACCCGGGAGGCGCTGCAAGACGTCTACCTGGGCAACTTGCGTTGGGCCGCCACTGCGGCAGCGCCTTACGGGGTGGCGCTGCTGATCGAACCGATCAACCTGCGCGACATTCCAGGCTATTTTTTGAACCGGCAGGACCATGCCCATGAGTTGCTGCAGATCGTCGGCGCGCCCAACCTCAAGGTGCAGATGGACCTGTACCACTGCCAGATTGTCGAAGGTGATGTCAGCATGAAGCTGCGCCAGTACCTCTCCACAGGCCGCGTTGGCCATATTCAGATCGCCAGCGTGCCAGCCCGCCACGAGCCCGACGAGGGCGAACTCAATTACCCGCATCTGTTTGCCTTGCTGGACGAACTGGGCTACGACGGCTGGGTGGGCTGCGAATATCGACCCCGCCTGGGAGCGGTGCCCGGGGCGACATCGGCCGGGCTGGGCTGGATGACGCCCTGGGCCCCGCGGCGGGTCTAATCAAACTTACTTTTTTAACCTGTGGCTCACCATGTCGATATTGGTTAAACCTCTGCGCGGCGTCAAAGTCATCGAGTTTTGCCACGTTGCGGCCGGACCGTTTTGCGGCATGTTGCTGTCAGATTTTGGTGCCGAGGTGACCAAGATCGAGTCACCCGAAGGCGATGCCATGCGCCAGTGGCCGCCCTTGAGCGATGGCTTTAGCGAGAACTTTGCCTCGCTCAACCGGGGCAAACAATCGGTGGTGCTGGACCTGAAACAGCCAGCGCAACGCGATCTAGCCCGTGCCCTGGTGGAGCAGGCCGACGTGCTGGTGGAAAACAACCGGCCCGGGGCCATGAGCCGGCTCGGTCTGGGTTGGGACTGGTTCGGCCCGCGCCAACCCGGGCTGATTTACTGCTCAATCTCGGCCTACGGCCAGGACGGCCCGCGCGGTGGCGAGGGCGGCTTCGATCTGACTATCCAAGCCAGCGCCGGCGTGATGAGTGTCACCGGCGAACCCGGTGGCGCACCGGTCAAGGCCGGCGTGCCCGTGGTCGACTTCGCCGCCGGCTTGTATGCCGCCTTCAGCATTGCAGCCCTGCTCGTGCGGGTGCGCAGCGGCGGGCCGGGCGGCCAGATCGACATCCCGATGTTCGCCACCACGCTGGCGATTTCGGCCCTTCAGACCAGTGAATACTTTGGTACCGGCAACAACCCGCAGCCACTCGGCTCAGCCCACCCGCGCAACGCGCCCTACCAGGCCTATGCGGCGGCTGACGGCTGGTTTGCGCTGGCGGCGGGTAACAACAAGCTGTGGCAGCAGGTGTGTGCGCTGGCACCAGCCACCGAACTGCTTGCCGACCCGCGCTTTGCCACCCCCACCCTGCGCGCAGCGAACCAGGTGGCGCTGAAGCAGTTGTTGGAGCAGCAGTTTGTACGCCAATCGGTCGCCCATTGGCTAGGCTGCTTTGGCCCGGCCGGCATTCCCTGCGCCCCCATCAACGGCTATGCCGAGGCGCTGCAAGACCCGCAGGCCGGCCACCTGCAATTGGTGCAAACCATGACCCTGCCCAACGGCGTGAAGACCCGCACTGTGGGTTGCCCGGTCAAGCTCGACGGGGCGGTGGTGGCGGTGGACACGCGCCCGCCCGCCCTGGGCCAGCACACTGAGCCGGTGCTGGTGGCCTTGGCGCCATTGGCGACATCATCGGAGGATTAACCATGAGCGGACTGCACATTCGACCGATTCAACCCCACCAGCCCACCGACGCCGTGGCACCACTGCGCGAGCTGGTCACCGGGTTGACGGCCCTGGTGGGGGCGACGCAAGACGAGCCCCGTCTGCTGACCGAGGGCCGCCCGCTGTTGGCACGCCTGCTGGCGCAGGAAGACTGGCTGCCCGAGGCCTTTGCCGCCGTGCGGCCAGACCGCTATGCGCAGTACCTGCTGCACTGCGACCCGCTGGAGCGCTTTTGTGTCGTCAGCTTCGTCTGGGGCCCCGGGCACGGCACACCCGTGCATGACCACACGGTGTGGGGAATGGTGGGTATCTTGCGCGGGTCCGAGCGCTGCGAAGAGTACACCCTGAAGGCCGGGCAGCCGATGGCCACTGGCGGCCAGCACCTGATGCAGCGCGGCGACATCGAGGCCGTGTCACCCCGCGTGGGTGACTGGCACCGTGTCAGCCACGCCGGCGGCGATGCCGCCACGGTCAGCATCCATGTCTATGGCGCCAACATTGGCGCCGTGCGCCGCCACCGGCTGGACGCCACCGGGGCCACACTGCCGTTCGTGTCAGGCTATGACAACACGCAGTTGCCTAACCTGTGGGACCGTTCGGCTGCGGTCCGGGCCACATGCTGAGCACTGAGTACCAAGCGGGTGTGATCACCCTCACACTGCAGCGGCTGGAGCGTGGCAATGCACTCGGGTCCGAGCTGGTGGAGGGCCTGATTCATGCGGTTGAGGCGGCCATGGCCGACCCGGCGGTGCACACCCTGGTGCTGCGCGGGGCCGGGCGGCATTTCTGCACCGGGCTTGATTTGACCGACCTGGCCACCCTCTCGGATGGCGACCTGCTGCTGCGCCTGGTGCGCATCGAGACCCTGCTGGCGCTGCTGTGGCATGCGCCCATTCGGACCGTGGCGCTGGCCCATGGCCGCACCTGGGGTGCCGGCGCTGATCTGTTCGCGGCGTGCGAGCAGCGCTTGGTTCACCCAGATACCACCCTGCGCTTTCCTGGTGCGCAATTTGGCATTGTGCTGGGCACCCGGCGCCTGGCCAAGCGCATTGGCGTGGATGCCGCGCGAGCACTGGTGCTCGAAGGCGGGGAGCTTGATGCGCCGCAGGCCCTGGCGCTCGGGCTGGCCACTCAGCGGGTCGATACCGGCGTTGATACCGCCTCCCAAATCCTCGCCCGCCTGGCGCCGCCACTCCCGGACTCCGCCACAGCGCGCGCCATTCGAAGCGCCACCCGAGCTGACTGCCGCGACACTGATTTGGCCGCACTGGTGCGCTCGGCGGCCCGGCCCGGCTTGCAGTTGCGCATCACCGCTTACCGCGCTCGCCTGCTGGCCGGCGTGGCATGATGCTGGCTGGTTTTGCCCTAGCCCCCAAGGAGATCGCCATGAATGCCAGAGTCCCCCCATCCGCCCTCAACGCCGCACAGGCGCTCACCCAGGTTAGCCGCGCCTGGGACGAGCAGATCGTGCCGCAGCTGACCGACTACATTGGCATCCCAGCCAAATCACCGATGTTCGATGCCGACTGGGCCAAGCACGGCTACCTTGACACTGTCATGCGCAACACGGCGGCATGGGTCGAGGCGCAAAAGGTCGAGGGCCTGACGCTGGAGATCATCCGCACCGAGGGCCGCACGCCCCTGATGTTTTTTGAGGTGGCGGCCAGCAGTGGTGCCGCCGGCGGGCCGGCGGCGGTCAGCCAGCAAACCGTGCTGATGTACGGCCACCTGGACAAGCAACCCGAGTTTTCTGGCTGGCGCAATGACCTCGGGCCGTGGACGCCCAAGTACGAGGACGGCAAGCTGTATGGCCGGGGCAGCGCGGACGACGGATACGCGGCCTACGCCAGCATTGCCGCCATCCAGGCGCTCAAAAGCCAGAACGTGGCGCACCCGCGCATCGTTGGCCTGATTGAAACCTGCGAGGAAAGCGGCTCGCCCGATCTGTTGCCCTATATAGACGTGCTGCGCCCGCGCCTGGGCGATGTGGCGCTGGTGATCTGCCTGGACTCTGGCGCCGGCAATTACGACCAGCTCTGGCTCACCACCAGCCTGCGCGGCATGGCGGCAGGCACTTTGAAAGTGGAGGTGCTGACTGAGGGCGTGCATTCGGGCGATGCCAGCGGCCTGGTGCCGTCGAGCTTTCGCATCATGCGCCAGGTGCTGGACCGACTGGAAGACAGCGCCACCGGCCGCCTGTTGCCGGGCAGCTTCCATTGCGAGGTGCCGGCCGACCGGCTTGCGCAGGCGCAGGCCACCGCTGCCATCCTGGGCGACGAGGTTTACAAACGCTTTCCCTGGGCCCATTACGACTGCGGCGGCTCGATGCAGTCGATGCTGCCCACCACCACCGACCCGGTGCAGGCTCTGCTGAATCGCACCTGGACACCCACCCTCAGCGTCACCGGCGCCGACGGTTTTCCTGAGCTGAAAAACGCCGGCAATGTGCTGCGGCCCTACACCGCCTTCAAGCTCAGCCTGCGTCTGCCACCGCTGGTGGAAGCCGCCAGCGCAGTGCAGCAGCTCAAGGCGCTGCTGGAAGACAACGCGCCCTACCAGGCGCGCGTGACTTTTGAGGCGGCGAGTTCGGCCACCGGCTGGAACGCACCGGCCATCACGCCCTGGTTCGAGCAGGCGCTGCAGTCGGCTTCGCAGGCCCATTTTGGCGCGCCCTGCGGCTACATCGGCCAGGGCGGCACCATCCCGCTGATGAGCATGCTGTCCAAGGGCTTCCCCAAGGCGCAAATGATGGTCTGCGGTGTGCTCGGCCCCAAAAGCAACGCCCACGGCCCCAACGAGTTTCTGCAGGTGCCCTACGCCAAGAAACTCACGGCAGCGGTTGCCGAGGTGATCGCCCGCCTGCCATGAGCGCAGCCGCGTCGGCACTGGCCGGGCAGCGCTCGCAGTTGCAAGGCCTGGCCCTCTGTGACTGGCAACTGCCGGCAGGCCAAGGAGCGCGCGCCACGGTGCTCATCGTACATGGGCTGGGCGAGCACATGGGCCGCTACGCGGCGCTGGCCCAAGCCCTGAACAGCTGGGGCTATGCCGTGCGGGCCTATGACCAATACGGCCACGGCGCATCCCAAGGCCCACGCGGTGGTCTGCCTACGGCCACCAAATTGCTGGACGACCTGGCACTGGTGGTCGACCATACCCGTGCCACTGTGGCTGCTGGCCGCCCGCTGCTGCTGCTGGGCCACAGCATGGGTGGACTGGTGGCGGCCCGCTTTGTCGCCCTGCAGCGGCGACCAGTGGACGCGCTGGTGCTGTCCTCACCAGCGCTCGACCCGGGTTTGAACCCGGTGCAAAAGCTGCTGGTGGCAGTGCTGCCATCTCTGCTGCCGAACCTGCGGGTGGGCAACGGACTGGATGCCCGGCTGATCTCGCATGACCCGGCGGTGGTGGCAGCCTACCAGAGCGACCCACTGGTGCACGACCGCATTGCGGCGCGCCTGGCCCGCTTCATTGCCGATGACAGCGCGGCGGTGCGGGCTACCGCCCCGGGCTGGACTCTGCCGACCCTGCTGCTTTATGCCGGTGCCGACCGGCTGGTCAACCCGGCCGGCAGCCGGGCCTTTGCGGCGGCCGCACCAGCGCAGGTACTCAGCAGCCAGTGCTTTGAGCCCCTGTACCACGAGATTTTCAATGAGGCAGAGCCTGGCCGCAGCCGAGTGCTGGCCGCGCTGCGCGCCTGGCTGGACGCCCGGCACACGCCACCCACTTTCCTAGGAGTAAGCGCACATGGCTAAATTTCCTGAACGAGCCAAGGTTGTCATCATTGGTCAAGGGGGCATCGTGGGCGCCTCGGTGGCGCACCACCTGATCGAACGTGGTTGGGACAATATTGTCGGCATTGACAAGTCCGCCATCCCCACCGATGTCGGCTCCACCGCGCATGCGTCTGATTTCTGCTTCAACACGATGCACGACCAGATGACGATCTTCACCACCAAATACAGCATCGATTTCTACGACAAGCTGGGACGCTATGAGCGCATTGGCGGCCTGGAAGTGGCCCGTGTGGGGGACGACGAACGCATGCAAGAGCTCCAGCGCCGCGTGGCCTCGGGCAAGGCCTTTGGCAACCGGGTGGTGATGATCACCCCGGCTGAGGCCAAGGCCCGGTTCCCGCTGCTTGAAGAAAGCATGATCCAGGGCGCCCTCTGGGATCCGGACGCCGGCCTGGTCAAGCCGCGCTCGCAAATGGTGGCGGGCGAACTGGTGGACGCTGCGGTGGCCTCGGGCAAGCTGCTGTCGTTTGCCAATACCGCATGTACCGGCCTGCGCATCGAGAACGGCCGCATCCAGGGTGTGGAAACCACCAAGGGCTATATCGCTGCCGACCACGTGGTGGTGTGCGCCGGCCTGTGGGGGCGCCTGATTGCCGCGATGGCGGGTGAAGACCTGCCGATCATGCCGGTGGACCACCCGCTCACCTTTTTCAAGCCCTACCTGGAATTTGCCGGCACTGGCAAGGACATTGGCTACCCGCTGCTGCGCGACCAGGGCAACTCGGCCTACCTGCGAGACACCGGGGACCCCAAGACGCCCGAAGGCGGCCAGATCGAATGGGGCTACTACGAGGAGAAAAACCCGCGCATGTGTCACCCGCGCGATTTGCTTGAAAAAGAACAGGCACGGCTCTCGCCGTCGCAGCGTGACCTGGAGCTCGAGCAGATCATGGCGCCCTTGGAGCGGGCGATCGAACTCACGCCCATCCTGGCCGAGCTGGGTTACGACGAAAAGTACTCTTTCAACGGCCTGCTGCAGGTCACCACCGACGGCAACCCCTCGATCGGTGAGTCGTCCAAGGTGCGCGGCCTCTGGTACGCCGAAGCCGTGTGGGTGAAAGACGCCCC
The DNA here is from genome assembly GCA_945885775.1 of Rhodoferax sp. OV413. Lineage (GTDB taxonomy): Bacteria > Pseudomonadota > Gammaproteobacteria > Burkholderiales > Burkholderiaceae_C > Rhodoferax. The sequence continues at coordinate 10,348 of CAMCZF010000119.1, forward strand.
CGGCGTCGGCAAGCTGGTGGCCGACTGGATGACCGACGGCACCACCCACATCGACCATGC
>CAMCZF010000120.1 GCA_945885775.1 Rhodoferax sp. OV413
TCGCAAACCTGGGACTGTTCACCATGCAAGCAGCCCACCGAGCGAGCCAATCCCGATGAGGAAACCACCAACTGGAGAGCCGTGTGCGGGAAAACCGCACGCACGGTTCGGAGGGAGGGGAGGACGAGCGTCCTTCTCTACCCCTATCACCCACCCCGTCATTCCCGCGCCCCGTCATTCCCGCGAAGGCGGGAATCCATGCCCAGTACCCCGTCATTCCCGCGAACGCGGGAATCCATGCCCAGTACCCCGTCATTCCCGCGAACGCGGGAATCCATGCCCCCCCGTCGTCACGTGAGCGCATTGCGCTTTAGCTAAGGAGAAACCCAAATGGGAAAAATCACCGGTTTCATGGAATTTGAGCGACTCGACGAGGGCTACAAGCCCGTGCCAGAGCGACTTAAAAACTACAAAGAGTTCGTGATTGGGCTCGACGATCAACAGGCCAAGCAGCAGTCGGCGCGCTGTATGGACTGCGGCACACCGTTTTGCAACAGCGGTTGCCCGGTCAATAACATCATTCCTGATTTCAATGAGCTGGTGTTCCAGGGTGACTGGCAAAACGCCATCGAGGTGCTGCACAGCACCAACAACTTCCCAGAGTTCACCGGCCGAATCTGCCCGGCACCCTGCGAGGCGGCCTGCACCCTGAATGTGAACGACGATGCGGTGGGCATCAAGTCGATCGAGCACGCCATCATTGACCGGGCCTGGAGCGAGGGCTGGGTGCTGCCGCGCCCGGCGTCACAGGCCAGTGGCAAAAAGGTGGCGGTGGTGGGCTCTGGCCCGGCCGGCATGGCGGCCGCGCAGCAACTGGCGCGCGCTGGCCACGCTGTGACGCTGTTCGAGAAAAACGACCGGGTTGGCGGCCTCTTGCGCTACGGCATCCCCGATTTCAAGATGGAAAAAAGCCACATCGACCGCCGCGTGGCGCAGCTGCAGGCCGAGGGTGTGACCATTCGCACTGGCGTTATGGTGGGCGTGCTGCCTGAAGGTTCCAAGGTCACCAACTGGGCGCACGAGACTGTGTCGCCGGCCCAGCTGCAAAGCGATTTTGACGCGGTGCTGCTGACCGGCGGCGCCGAGCAGTCGCGTGACCTGCCAGTACCGGGCCGCGACCTGGCCGGCATCCATTTCGCCATGGAGTTTTTGCCGCAGCAAAACAAGGTCAATGCTGGCGACACGCTGGCCGACCAACTGCGCGCTGAGGGAAAGCGTGTGATCGTGATCGGTGGCGGCGACACCGGCAGCGACTGCGTGGGTACCAGTAACCGCCACGGCGCTGCCAGTGTCACGCAGTTCGAAGTGATGCCGGAGCCACCTGTCGAAGAAAACCGGCCGCTCACCTGGCCCTATTGGCCGCTCAAGCTGCGAACCAGCTCCAGCCATGAAGAGGGTTGCGAGCGCGAATTCGCCATCTCCACCAAAGAGTTCCTCGGTGCTGACGGCCAGGTCACCGGACTCAAGACCGTGCGCGTCGAGTGGAAAGACGGCAAGATGGCCGAAGTAGCGGGCAGTGAGGAGGTACTTCCGGCCGATATGGTGTTGCTGGCCATGGGCTTTGTCAGCCCGGTCGCCACCGTGCTGGACAGTTTTGGCGTCGCCCGCGATGCACGGGGCAATGCCCGGGCCGGTACGGATGTGGTGGGTGGTTATGCCACCAATGTGCCCAAGGTCTTTGCCGCCGGTGATATCCGCCGTGGCCAGAGCCTGGTGGTGTGGGCGATCCGTGAGGGCCGTCAGGCGGCTCGCGCTGTTGACGAGTTTTTGATGGGTTTTAGCGAATTGCCAAGGTAAGGGTGAGGTAAAGCCAGATTTTTGTCATCAAGGCATCAGAGCCAGCCCTTATGATCGGCTCGACCGGGACAATCTCGGCCTCCTGTTTATGGCCTTATCCCCTTCTGAATCCCTCGTTGAATTGCGTCACCTGACCTTTGGGTACGGTGAACGCGTTATTCTGGACGACATCTCTCTGGTGGTGCCGCGTGGCAAGGTCACCGCCCTGATGGGTGCCTCGGGCGGCGGCAAGACCACCATCCTGCGGCTGATCGGCGGGCAAAACCGGGCGCAGTCCGGGCAAACCCTGTTTGACGGCCAGGACATCGGCCCCATGAACCAGACCGAGCTGTACGCCGCGCGCCGACGCATGGGCATGCTGTTCCAGTTTGGCGCCCTGTTTGCCGACCTGTCGGTGTTCGAGAACGTGGCCTTTCCGCTGCGCGAGCACACCAACCTGCCCGAACCACTGATCCGCGACATCGTGCTGATGAAACTCAACGCGGTGGGCCTGCGCGGCGCCCGTGACCTGATGCCCAGTGACCTGTCGGGTGGTATGGCAAGGCGCATCGCCCTGGCACGGGCCATCGCACTTGACCCTGAGCTGGTGATGTACGACGAACCTTTTTCCGGACTAGACCCGATATCGCTGGGCACCGCCGCGCGCCTGATCCGCCAACTGAATGACTCGATGGGTTTGACCAGTATTTTTGTCTCGCACGAGCTGGAGCAGACCTTTGCCATCGCCGACCACGTGATCATCCTGGCCAACGGCAAGATTGCCACTCAGGGGACGCCCGACCAGGTTCGCCAAAGCAGTGACCCACTGGTGTACCAATATGTCAACGCCCTGTCGGACGGCCCGGTGCGCTTCCATTACCCGGGCCCCAGCGTGGCCGAAGACTTTGGGGTGGCCACGTCATGAGCTGGTACAAACCTGCTGACCTGGGCTTCGGCGTGAGACGGCAACTGGCCGGCTTGGGTCACGGCGCGCGCCTGTTTGGCCGCCTGCTCACCACGCTGCTGCCGGCTCTGCGCCGGTTTTCCCTGGTACGTGATCAGATTCATTTCCTGGGCAACTATTCTTTGGCCATCATTGCTGTGTCGGGCCTGTTTGTCGGCTTTGTGTTTGGCCTGCAGGGTTACTACACGCTGCAGCGTTACGGTTCGTCTGAGGCGCTGGGCCTGCTGGTCACGCTCAGCCTGGTGCGCGAGTTGGGGCCAGTGGTGACGGCGCTGCTGTTTGCGGGGCGCGCGGGTACCTCGCTCACGGCTGAGATCGGCCTGATGAAGGCTGGCGAGCAGATCAGCGTGATGGAGATGATGGCGGTGGACCCCGTGCAGCGCATTCTGGCGCCACGGTTTTGGGCTGGCGTCATCACCATGCCGCTGCTGGCGGCGGTGTTCAGCGCCATGGGCATCATCGGCGGCTGGGTGGTCGGTGTACTGATGATCGGGGTAGATGCCGGTTCGTTCTGGAGCCAGATCCAGGGCGGCGTCGATGTCTGGAAAGACGTCGGCAACGGGGTGATCAAGAGCGTGGTGTTTGGCTTTACCGTGACCTTCGTCGCCCTGCTGCAGGGCTATGGGGCACAACCTACGCCGGAAGGGGTGGCCAGCGCCACCACCCGCACCGTGGTGGTCGCCTCGCTGGCGGTGCTGGGTCTCGATTTCATCCTGACTGCCATGATGTTTACGATTTAGAAAGAAGCCGCATGCAACGCTCCAAAAATGATGTCTGGGTTGGCCTGTTTGTGCTGATCGGTGCCGTCGCCATCCTGTTTCTGGCCCTGCAGTCGGCCAACCTCTTGAGTCTGAGTTTTCAGACCACCTACCGGGTGGTCGCCAAGTTTGACAATGTGGGCGGCCTCAAGCCCAAGGCCGCGGTGCGCAGCGCCGGCGTGGTGGTGGGGCGCGTTGAGAAGATTGTGTTTGACGACAAGTCCTTTCAGGCACGCGTCACGCTGGCGCTGGAGAGCCGCTATGCCTTTCCGAAAGACAGCTCCCTCAAGATCCTGACCAGCGGCCTGCTCGGTGAGCAGTACCTCGGGCTCGAAGCCGGCGCCGAGGCGAAAAACCTGGCGGCTGACGATGTCATCGGTAACACGCAGTCGGCCGTGGTGCTGGAGAGCCTGATCAGCCAGTTTTTGTACAGCAAAGCGGCCGATACCAGCACGCCGGACGCAACGCCCAAGGCGAAACCATGACGGTTGGCGGCCCGGGCGTGACTGTTCACCAGCGCCGACGCCAGTCAGGCCGTGGGGCAGCCCGTGCGCTGCTGCTGGTCGGGCTGATGCTCTCCTTGGTGGGTTGTGCCAGTGGTCCTCAGGCTAACCCAATTGACCCGCTGGAGCCGTTCAACCGGAGCGTGTTTCGCTTGAACGATACCCTCGACGCAGCGCTGGTCAAACCGGTCGCCACACTGTACCGTGACCATACACCAACAAGAGTCCGCCAGGGCATCGGCAATGTGTTCGGCAACCTGGAAGATGTCTGGTCCGCTGTCAATAGCGCGCTCCAGCTGAATGGCCAGGCGTTGACTAACAGCGTGACGCGGGTCGTGATCAACACCGTGATGGGTGTCGGTGGCGTGGTCGATGTGGCCTCCGAGATGGACATCGAGCGGCACACCAAGGACTTTGGCCACACCCTGGGTTTCTGGGGCGTCCCGCCTGGCCCCTACATCATGCTGCCGATTTTGGGGCCATCCACGCTGCGGGACACCGTGGCGCTGCCGCTGGATTGGCAAGGCGACCTGGTCAGGCAAATTCCCTATGTGCCTGGGCGCAATGCGGCTACCGTGCTGCGCGGCGTTGACACCCGGTCCAGCCTGCTCAAGGCCACGACCATGCTCGAAGAAGTGGCCCTGGACCGTTACACCTTCACCCGCGACGCCTTTTTGCAGCGCCGGCGAAATGATATCTTTGGCGGCTATCCGCCGGAAGAAGACGCCCCGGCGCAGCCAGAAGTCCCAGATATGAAAGCTCTACCATGATTCGTCGACTCTTCAACCAATGCCTTTCGAGTTGCCTGCTTGTTGGCGCTGGCCTGCTGGCCTTGCCCGCCCGTGCCGCGGACGAGGCCGCTGACGTGCTGATTAAGCGCCTGTCGGGGGAGGTGTTGGACAGCATCCGCGCCGACAAGTCGATCCAGGCTGGTGATGTTGGCCGCATCATCGCATTGGTTGACACCAAAATCATGCCGAACGTGAATTTTCAGCGCATGACAGCTTCAGCCGTAGGACCGGCTTGGCGCCAGGCCACACCAGAGCAGCAAAAGCGCTTGCAGGACGAGTTCAAGACCCTGCTGGTGCGCACCTATGCGGGCGCCTTGACCCAGATCATTGATCAGGCGATCATCGTTAAACCCCTGCGTGCTGCGCCTGAGGACAAAGAAGTGGTGGTGCGAACCGAGGTGAAGGGTCAGGGCGATGCGATCCAGCTTGATTACCGTTTAGAAAAAACACCGGGTGAGGGCGCCGGCTGGAAAATCTACAACCTTAATGTGTTGGGCGTCTGGCTGGTTGAAACCTACCGCAGCCAGTTTGCGCAGGAAATCAATGCCAAGGGCTTGAACGGACTGATTACCACGCTGTCCGATCGCAACAAGGCCAATGCTAAAAAAGGCTGATGGTGTTGGTGCTGCCCCCTCAACTGACTCAATCCGAGGCCAAGGCTTGCCTGCGTGTGCTTCAACTGGAGCTCCCGGCCCAGGCTGCAGCCGTGGTGGTGGATGCTGGTGCGCTGATCCGCTTTGATTCCGCGGCCTTGGCCGTACTGCTGGAGTTGCGGCGGCAGAGCATGGCCATGAGCAAGACCTTTGCCGTAGCGCACATGCCGACTCGGCTGGCAGATTTGGCGGCGCTCTACGGCATTGGCGACTTGCTGGTCGCTTCGGTCGAGTGAGCCCGTAAAATAGTTGAATACATGTCCGCGATCTCGTTTCAGTCCGTCTCCAAAAGTTACCCCTCTCCGCGCGGACCCAAGGACAGTACCTTTTTAGCGCTTGACCAGGTCAGCCTGGACATCGAAGCAGGTGAATTTTTTGGCCTGCTGGGGCCCAACGGCGCCGGCAAAACAACCATGATTTCCATTTTGGCTGGCCTGACCCGTGCCAGCGGCGGCAGCGTCAAGGTGCTGGGCAGCGACGTGCAGACCGACTACGCTGAGGCCCGGCGCAAGCTCGGCGTGGTACCCCAAGAGCTGGTGTTTGACCCGTTTTTCAATGTGCGCGAGGCGCTGCGTTTTCAGTCGGGTTACTTTGGCATCCGCCGCAACGACGCGTGGATCGATGAACTGCTTGACAGCCTTGGCCTGAGCGACAAAGCCAACGCCAACATGCGCCAGTTGTCTGGCGGCATGAAACGCCGTGTGTTGGTGGCGCAGGCCCTGGTGCACAAGCCGCCGGTGATCGTGCTCGACGAGCCCACCGCGGGCGTCGACGTGGAACTGCGCCAGACCCTGTGGCAGTTCATTGCCCGGCTCAACAAGCAGGGCCACACTGTGTTGCTGACCACCCATTACCTGGAAGAGGCTGAGGCCCTGTGCGGGCGCATTGCCATGCTCAAGGCCGGCCGCGTGATTGCGTTAGACCGCACCAGCGAGCTGCTGAAGGCTGCCTCGGGCAATGTGCTTCGCTTCAAGATCGACGGCGAGCTGCCACCGGCCCTGGCCCAGCGGGCGCGGATCACCGGGCGCATCGTGCAGTTTCCGGCCCATGATGCCCTGGACATTGAGACCTACCTGGCGGCTGTGCGCCAGGCTGGCCTGTTGGCGCAGGACATCGAGGTGCGCAAGGCCGACCTGGAAGACGTCTTCCTGGCGCTCATGGGTCAGCAGCACGAGGGCGGTGCTGCGGCCGCGCCGGCACCATGACCGGTTGGCGCACCCTGCTCTACAAGGAAGTGCTGCGCTTCTGGAAGGTCAGCTTCCAGACTGTGGCTGCCCCGGTGCTCACCGCTGTGCTGTACCTGCTGATCTTCGGGCATGTGCTGGAAAACCATGTCAAGGTTTACGACCGCATCAGCTACACCGCCTTTTTGGTGCCGGGGCTGGTCATGATGAGCGTGCTGCAAAATTCATTTGCCAACAGCTCGTCTTCGCTGATCCAGAGCAAGATCATGGGCAACCTGGTGTTTCTGCTGCTCACACCGCTGTCGCACTGGAGTTGGTTTTTTGCCTACGTGGGCTCCTCCGTGGCGCGTGGCCTGGTGGTCGGCTTGGGCGTGTTTGCGGTCACGGCCTGGTTTGCCGCGCCGGGCGTGGTCGCGCCGCTGTGGATCGTGGTGTTTGCGGTTCTGGGTGCGGCGCTGCTCGGCACCCTGGGGCTGATCGCTGGTCTTTGGGCCGAAAAGTTCGACCAGCTTGCTGCGTTCCAAAACTTTGTCATCATGCCCATGACCTTCCTCAGCGGCGTGTTTTACTCCATCCATTCGCTACCCGCCTTCTGGCAGGGGGTGAGCCACCTGAACCCCTTCTTCTACATGATTGACGGCTTTCGCTTTGGCTTCTTTGGTCAGAGTGATGTGTCGCCCTGGCTCAGCCTGACCATTGTGGGTGTCGCTCTGGCGGTCGCCAGCACACTGGCGGTGCACCTGCTGCGCATCGGCTACAAGATCCGCAGCTGAATCTCTCCACATGGACCCCTGACATGACCGCAGACCAACTCAAGACCCTGATCGCCGCTGGCCTGCGCTGCGAGCACCTCGAACTCGAAGGCGACGGCCGCCACTGGTACGCCACCATCGTCTCGCCCGAGTTTGAAGGCCAGCGCCCCATCCGCCGCCACCAACAGGTCTACGCCACGCTCGGTGCCAAGATGCACACCGACGAGGTGCATGCCCTGTCGATGAAAACCTTCACCCCGGCCGAGTGGGCCGCGCAGCAGGCCTGACCCAGCCCATGGACAAACTCTTGATTCGCGGCGGCCGCCGCCTGCAGGGCGAGGTGGCTATATCGGGCGCTAAAAATGCTGCCTTGCCAGAGTTGTGTGCCTGCCTGCTGACGGCAGAGCCTGTCACCCTGCGCAATGTGCCGCGTCTGCAGGATGTGGCCACCATGCTCAAGCTCATCCGCAATATGGGCGTGCAGGCCGAACGCTCGGACGACGGCCTGCTGCAGGTTGACGCCAGCGCATTGCACAGCCCTGAGGCCCCCTACGAACTGGTCAAGACCATGCGTGCCTCGGTGCTGGCGCTGGGGCCCCTGCTGGCACGCTTTGGCCATGCCAAGGTTTCCTTGCCGGGCGGCTGCGCCATTGGGTCGCGCCCTGTAGACCAGCACATCAAGGGCCTGAGCGCCATGGGGGCCGACATCAAGGTGGCGCACGGCTACATGGTGGCGCGGCTGGCGCCGGGACTGAAGCGGCTGCGCGGTGCACGCATCGCCACCGATATGGTCACCGTTACCGGTACGGAAAATTTCCTCATGGCAGCCTGCCTGGCCGAGGGTGAAACCATCCTGGAAAACGCCGCGCAAGAGCCCGAGATCCCTGACCTGGCCGAGATGCTCATCGCCATGGGCGCCCGCATCGAAGGCCATGGCAGCAGCCGCATCCGGATCCAGGGCGTTCCCCACCTGCATGGCGCCACGCACCAGGTGGTGGCGGACCGCATCGAGACGGGCACCTTTTTATGCGCAGTGGCCGCCACCGGTGGCGACGTGATGCTGCGCCACGGCCGCGGTGACCATCTTGAGGCAGTGATTGAAAAACTGCGCGACGCTGGCGCTACCGTGACGCCGCTGGCCGAAGGCATTCGGGTGCAGGCAACGGGCCGCTTGCGCGCGCAGAGCTTTCGAACCACCGAGTACCCAGGTTTCCCTACCGACATGCAGGCCCAGTTCATGGCGCTGAACTGCGTCTCACTGGGTACAGCCAAGGTCACTGAAACGATCTTTGAGAACCGCTTCATGCACGTCAATGAGCTGGTTCGCCTGGGCGCCAACATCCAGATCGACGGCAAGGTGGCGCTGGTCGAGGGCGTGCCCCAGCTTTCTGGTGCCACCGTGATGGCCACCGACCTTCGCGCTTCGGCCAGCCTGGTGATTGCCGGTCTGGTGGCGGACGGCGACACGGTGGTGGACCGCATCTACCACCTGGACCGCGGCTATGACCAGATGGAGAGCAAGCTGCGCGCCCTGGGGGCGGACATTCAGCGTATTAAATGATCACCTTAGCCCTGTCCAAAGGCCGCATCTTTGAGGAAACCCTGCCGCTGCTGCGCGCCGCTGGCATCGAGGTGCTGGACGACCCGGACACCTCGCGCAAGCTGATTCTCGACACCAACCAACCGGACGTGCGTGTGCTGGTGGTTCGTGCCACCGACGTGCCCACCTATGTGCAGTACGGCGGCGCTGACTTAGGCATTACCGGGCGCGACACCCTGATAGAGCACATCGCTGCCTGGGGCGGCAGCGCTGGCGCGGCCGGGCTTTACCAGCCCTTAGACCTGGGCATTTCGCGCTGTCGCATCAGCGTGGCGGTGCGGGCTGATTTTGACTATGCCCACGCCGTGCGTCAGGGCTCGCGCCTCCGGGTGGCCACCAAGTACGTGGCCATCGCGCGAGAGTTTTTTGCCACCAAGGGCGTGCACGTGGACCTGATCAAGCTCTATGGCAGCATGGAACTGGCCCCGCTGATCGGCCTGTCAGATGCCATCGTGGACTTGGTCTCGACGGGCAATACTTTGCGTGCCAACCAACTGGTCGAGGTTGAGCACATCATGGACATCAGCGCTCGCTTGGTAGTGAACCAGGCCGCGCTCAAGCTCAAGCAGGCGCCCATCCGCGCCATCATTGATGCCTTTGCCGCTGCCATCCGCGCTTGAGCTGGCGTGGAGTTTGCTATGAATTTAGTAGCTAAACCCCTCCATTTATCAACAGCTAGCGCCACTTTTGAGGCTGATTTTCGGGCCCGCTTGCACTGGTCTGCTCAGGCCGATGCCGCCATCGAACAGCGCGTGGCCGAGATCCTGGCCGATGTGCAGCAGCGCGGCGATGCCGCCGTGCTGGACTACACCCACCGCTTCGACGCGCTGGACGCGCCTAGTGTGGCGGCGCTGGCACTGTCTCCGGCTGAACTGCGCCAGGCTTTTGACGCCATTCCCCATGCCCAGCGCCAAGCGCTGCAGGCCGCCGCCCAGCGCGTGCGCAGTTACCACGAGGCGCAAAAGCGCGCCACCGGCCAAAGTTGGCAGTACCGCGATGCCGACGGTACCCTGCTGGGGCAGAAGGTCACGCCGCTGGACCGGGTCGGCATCTACGTGCCGGGCGGCAAGGCGGCCTACCCCTCATCCGTTCTAATGAACGCCATGCCGGCCCAGGTGGCCGGCGTGGCCGAGATCATCATGGTGGTGCCCACACCGCATGGCGAGAAAAATCCACTGGTGCTGGCGGCGGCCCATCTGGCCGGTGTCAGCCATGTGTTCACCATCGGCGGGGCGCAGGCGGTTGCCGCGCTGGCCTACGGGACCGCCACCATCCCCAAAGTGGACAAAATCACCGGCCCCGGCAATGCCTACGTGGCTGCTGCCAAGCGGCGCGTGTTCGGCACCGTCGGCATCGACATGAT
>CAMCZF010000121.1 GCA_945885775.1 Rhodoferax sp. OV413
CCCCGACCGGGCCAAAGCAGTGTCAAAATCATGACCGGACGCTAGGCGGGGAAGGGGTCAACCCTTATCAAGGCCTGGATTCAGGCTGACTTGACAGCAGATTTCTCATCTTGCATCTTGACCAGGCGCTCGGTCTGGGCCAAGGAAATAAGGTGGGCGTACATGCTGGGCAAGTAACGTTTGTTCTTGATTTCAAGGAAGCGCTCATCAGACAGGTTGTTCAGGCGCTCTTCATTGATGACATAGCACCCGGTGATGCTCTTGACCTTGTCGTTGTCCCGGACCCGCATGTTCAGAGGCGTGAACATGTTGTGCTTTGCCAGGAACTTGCAAAAGTCTCGTGTGAGTGTGTCCATTTGCTGGAGCTCCCCCAGGTAGCGCTTGACGTTTTCGATCACTTGCGTTGGCTCGCCCTTGTCATCAAAAAGTGCTGACCCTTCGGTGTCGCCCACCAACTCACTGGCCTCGTCGATGCAAACGGTGTACTGACCATCCTGGCCGCTGGGGGCAAGTGCGAATGGATAGCGCCGAATGATCGCCGGGATGTAGGAGGCGTTCCACTTGCCGTCGACCCCAACAAACAGGTTCTCGCCGGCGTTCATGCCCAGCAGGACGACCGGGCGGAACTCATCTTTGTCCTTGTCTTCTAGAAAAACGATTGAAAAAATGGAGGCTGCTCGGGCAAATTCTTGCATCGTGACATAGGCGATATGAAAACCTGATGCAAACGAGAAACTGGTCGCTTCCTTGATTTTTTTGCCCGCATGACGTTCCCGATTGACGGGCACTACTTTTTGAAACATGATAATTTCTCTGGTTGACTAACTGATGCTGCGCCTTCTCCTCGAGGGCGGGCGCTTCTATGATGGCAGGTACCCTGTCATTTGAAACAGGAACCTAAGGGTAATGGCAAATTTTTCTTTCGGCTGACCAGATCGCGAAATTTCTCAACCTTTTTTTAATAAAGTGGGTGATCAAGCACTATTTTTGGGTGCTGGTTGAGCGTCAGACTCGATTTTTTCCGCCACTGAAGGACGTTCCCATGCTTTTTCGCTCTGATCACTTGGCTGCTTTATCGCCCCAGGATGTGCTCACCCTCGAAAACCTGGGCGTGAGCCGGGTGGTGGATTTTCGCGGCCGGGCGGAGCGCGAGACCCTGGCCTGCGCCTTGCAGTCGGCAACAGTGCATTCTTTGGCCATCGAACCTACCGTAGTTCAGGGCATGAAAGACCTGATGGATGTGGGTCAGCCCGTGACCCCCGCGCTAACGCAGGATTTGATGCGACAAACCCATCGGGATTTCGTGCTCGGCAACTCCGCGCGGTTTGCTGATTTATTTGGGCATCTACTTGTACAAGATGCCGACACTGACGCAGGCTGCGCTACCGCAAGAGGTGATGAGTATTCTCTGGCGAGTACAAGAAGGATTTCTGGAAGCCGCGTTTGAAGTGGTCGACGCTGAGTTAGGTGGCCTGCAGCCCTACCTGCAGGATCACCTCGGCCTCGATGCGAGGCGGTTGGAGCGTCTGCGCGAGCTCTACCTTCAAAAATAATAGCAAACTATTCAAGCCCAGCAAGGGCTGGGCTTGAATTTGACTCATAAGTTATCGGTAAAACTGCGCAACTTATCTGAGCGGCTGGGGTGCTTGAGCTTGCGCAGCGCCTTGGCCTCAATCTGCCGAATCCGCTCACGCGTCACATCGAACTGCTTGCCCACCTCCTCGAGGGTGTGGTCGCTGGTCATCTCGATGCCGAATCGCATGCGCAGAACCTTGGCTTCGCGTGGGGTCAGGCTGTCTAGGATATCTTTCACCACATCGCGCAGGCCAGCCTGCATGGCGGCTTCCATGGGCGCCGTGTTGGCGCTGTCCTCGATGAAATCACCGAGGTGAGAGTCGTCGTCGTCACCAATCGGTGTTTCCATCGAAATGGGCTCTTTGGCGATCTTCATGATCTTGCGGATCTTGTCCTCAGGAATCTCCATCTTGGCCGCAAGAACACTGGCATCTGGCTCGAAGCCAAACTCTTGCAAGTGCTGCCGGCTGATCCGGTTCATCTTGTTGATGGTCTCGATCATGTGCACAGGGATCCGAATGGTACGGGCCTGGTCGGCGATAGAACGCGTAATCGCCTGGCGGATCCACCAGGTGGCGTAGGTCGAGAACTTGTAGCCGCGCCGGTATTCAAATTTATCGACCGCCTTCATCAGGCCGATGTTGCCTTCTTGGATCAGATCCAAAAACTGCAGGCCACGGTTGGTGTATTTCTTGGCGATCGAGATCACCAGGCGCAGGTTGGCCTCGATCATTTCTTTTTTGGCGGCGCGTGAAGAGGCCTCGCCCTCATTCATGCGCTTGTTGATATCTTTGAGCTGGTCCAGTGGCACCACCACCCGTGACTGCAAATCGGTTAACTTTTGCTGCAGGTCCTGCACTGGCGGGATGTTGCGCGCCATGATCGCACTCCAAGGCTTGCCTGCAACAGCTTGTTTTTCAATCCATTTCAAATTGAGCAACTGGCTGGGCACCTTGTTGTGGTGCTTGTCGCGGCCACTGAATTCGGCAATGAAGTGCTCTTGGGGGTAGCCGCACTTGTCAACGATGATGCGGCGCAGCTCTCGCTCTTTCTTGCGAATGTCATCAACCTGGGCCCGCACCATGTCACACAATTTTTCGATGGTTTTTGCAGTAAAGCGGATCGACATCAACTCGTCTGACAGGGCGCGTTGTGTCTTGACATAGGTTGGCGTGCCGTACCCTTCCTTGTCATAGACCTTGTGAACCTTTTCAAACAGATCACGCAGAGTGTCGAAGCGGCTCAGGGCTTCGCGCTTGAGTTCTTCCAGCTTTTTGGTCAGCGCTTTGGATCCGCCCTTGCCGTCGTCGTCGTCCGCCGCATCAAACTCATCGAAGTCTTCCTCGGCCACGTAATCGTCGGCCTCATTTGGGTTGGAGAAGCCATCGACCACGGTGGTGATGACCACCTTGTTCTCGCGGATGTCTTCGCTTAAACGCAGAATTTCGGCAATGGTGGCGGGCGAGGCTGAAATTGCCTCCATCATGGCCATCAAGCCACCCTCAATGCGCTTGGCGATCTCGATCTCGCCTTCGCGCGTCAGCAACTCAACCGTGCCCATCTCACGCATGTACATGCGCACCGGGTCGGTGGTACGACCAAACTCGCTGTCGACAGTGGACAGCGCTGCTTCTGCCTCTTCTTCCGCTTCTTCCACCGTGGCGGCAGTCGAGACGTTGTTGTTCAGCAGCAGTGTTTCTGCATCCGGGGTCTGCTCATAGACAGCGACGCCCATGTCGTTCAACATGGTGATCACGACTTCCATGGTTTCGGCATCCACCAACTTGTCGGGCAGGTGGTCGGAAATCTCGCCATGGGTCAGGTAGCCACGGGTTTTGCCCATGGTGATCAGGGCTTTAAGGCGCAGGCGGCGCTTGGCCATGTCTTCTTCGGACAAAACGGCCTCGTCCAGGCCAAATTCTTTCATCAAGGCGCGTTCTTTCGCCTTGCTGATTTTCATGCGAAGCGGTTTGACCTTTTCACCGGCTGCGACTGGCTCCCCGACCAGGTCGGCCTCTATGTCGGTCATATCGACATCTTCAACCGGATCAGCCACGGGCGCAGCAGTTGCTTTTTTGCCCCGCTTCAGGGCGTCTGGCGAAGCCTCGTCGAGCTCAGCAGTACCGGGTTTTGGCGGCCGCCCTGCCTTTTTCTTCGTCAGGCTGTCTGCGTCATTCGGTAGAGCCGCGGCGGGCTTCGATTTGGTGGCTGCTGGCGCTTTGGGCGTCGTCTTGGCGTCTGTGCTTGGCTTAACTTTCCCGGCCGCTACCACTACCGCTACTGCTGCTGCCTTGCTGCTGGCTTTGCCGGTGGCGACAGGCGGAACCAACTTGCCAGGCGGTTTTGCGGCGGGCGGATTAGCGGCAGGCGGATTAGCGTTTTTTGAATTAGAAACGACGGAATCGGCAGACTTTTTAGTAGGCATCTAAAAACCTCGGGACATCAAAAACATGAGCAAGAGACGTTGCCGTAATCGTTGGCGGAGGCCGCTGCAGCAACAAGATGACTCAGCGCAAGTTGGTTGGGCGAACATTTGGTATGCAGTCCTTGCGGTGAGGTGGCCGGTCGTGATCTGAGTCATCGCTGGGCCTGATCCGGAGGTGCTGCTGTCGCGCTTACGGCAGAGAAATCGGATTATACCTTTTCCCAGCAAGAATCGCGTACTCGGCCTAGATTAATCAAGGCATCTGAGCAGTCGTATCGGCTCGTTCGCCGGCCAATTCCAATTGCCGCCGGCGAGCCTGAATTTCGCGGTAACGAACCAAGGCGTTTGGGTCAAGCCGCGCTGCCTCTATGGCCTCGGTTTCCTGCGCTTTCAGACGCTCCACCAGCATTCTGTCGAGCAGTTGTCTTAGCTCGTGGCTGGATTCCTGCGCCAGTTGCTGCGCATCCAGCTCGTGGTTACCCATCAGGCGTATCCCGAGTTCTTCCAGGTCATGTCCGCGTAAGCCTTCGCGCAAGGCGACCCACGGTTGCTTGCCATGCTCCTGGAGTTGACCTTCCAGCCAAACAAACAAGGCGCCATGCGGCGCCGGGAGTTCACACAGCATGGCGTGCTCCTCTGCCGTCAACGCGGCGAGTCCAGCCATGTTGCCCATCAGCAGGCGCACTGCATGATCGGCTCGGCTCGCCGGTAGTGCCCGACCTCCCCAACGCGACGGCTGGGGCGATTTTATAGATGAAAAAGGCTTGTAACCCTTGAATTCATTGGTGTTATTACTATCAATTGAATAGCTCTTTGCTTTTCCGGATTTACCTGAGGCTGTCTTGGGTGTCCACAGCTCGGTCAGCTCCCGTGCGGCCAGTTGTACTAAATCGGCTATTTCACCGAGCAGTTGCCGCTTCAGTGCGCCATCTGGAAGTTGCATCCAGAGGGGTTTGGCTCGGCCAGCAAGTTGCGCCCGGCCCTCGGCTGTATTCAGGTCGAAGCCATCGCGGGCTGAGTCGATCAAAAATCGGCTCAGTGGAACGGCATCGCTGATGTGGCGGGCGAATGCTTCCCGGCCGAACGCGCGGATGAAACTGTCTGGGTCGTGTTCGGCTGGTAGGAACAAAAATCTGACGGTGCGCTCATCGTTGGCATAGGGCAGCGCCGCGTCCAGCGCCTTACGCGCAGCACGCCGTCCGGCGCCATCACCGTCGAAGCTGAACACCACTGAGTCTGTAAAGCGAAATAGTTTTTGCACATGTTCAGCCGTGCAGGCGGTGCCCAGGGTGGCTACTGCATGTGGAAACCCCAATTGCGCCAAAGCCACCACATCCATATAGCCTTCGGTCACCAGCGCATAACCCGCTTCGCGCAGGGCCGGACGCGCTTCAAACAAACCATACAGTTCGCGGCCTTTGCTGAACACCGGTGTCTCGGGCGAGTTGAGGTATTTGGGCTTTTCGTCGCCAAGCACGCGCCCGCCAAAACCAATGCATTCACCCTTGACGTTACGGATCGGAAACATGATACGGTCGCGAAAGCGGTCGTAACGCTTCTCGTCCTCTCCGTCCTCAGCCTGCAAAATGACCAGGCCGCTCTCCACCAGCAGCGGTTCATCGTAATTGGGAAAAACGCCGGCCAGGGAGCGCCAACCCTGGGGCGCATAGCCCAAGCCAAACTCCTTGGCGACGGCGCCAGACAGGCCGCGTCCTTTCAGGTAGTCCACCGCTTTGGGCGATTCCTTAAGCTGTTTCCGGTAGGCTTCGCCCGCCTTCTCCAGCACGTCGGTCAGGGTGTTCTGCTTTTGCCGTTGCTCCTGGGCCCGTGCCCTGTCTTGCGGACTGGCGTCGTCTTCTGGAACCTGCATCCCGTACTGCTGGGCCAGGTCCTGAACGGCCTCGACAAAATTCATGCCGGCGTGATCCATCAGAAAGCCAATGGCGTTGCCGTTTTTGCCGCAGCCAAAGCAATGGTAAAACTGCTTGCTGGGGCTGACCGAGAAAGAGGGCGATTTCTCGCCATGAAAAGGGCAAAGCCCCATGAAATTGGCCCCGCCTTTTTTCAGCTGCACGTAGCGGCCGACGATGTCGACCACGTCAGCGCGCGCCAGCAGCTCCTGAATAAAAGTTTGGGGAATGGCCACGGTGAAAGCGGTGTGTGCGGTGCCTTAGTCGCCCATCACAATGCCTTCGCGCCGCGGGTCGGCGCCACCGAGCCACACCGGCTTGGCCTGGCTCTGGCCCCGCGCAATGGCCTGGAGACCACTGGTCATGTTCGCCTCACGCACTTCATGCCCTCGCGCCCTCAGCGCACCGATGGTGGTGGTGGGGAAGCGCTTCTCCTCCAGCACTGTCGGCCCATTCAGGGATGCAAAATTGGGCAGATTGATCGCCGTCTGCGGTGTCAGTCCCCAGTTCAGTACGCCGTAAAGCGTTTTTGCGACGAAGTGGATGATGAGGGCGCCACCGGGGCTCCCGCCGCTCATCAGCACTGCACCAGTGCCTTTGTCAAACACAAGGGTCGGCGCCATCGATGAGCGTGGACGCTTACCCGGCTCGACCCGATTCGCCACCGGAAGGCCGGCGCCGTCACGCGGTGAAAAACTGAAGTCGGTGAGTTCGTTATTCAGCAAAAAGCCACCCGCTAAGCCGGGCTGCACATTGACCATCTGGCGTGCGCCAAAAGCGTCTTCGATGGTGGTGGTCATGGCCACGGCCCGCCCATTGCCGTCGATGATGGATATATGAGAGGTGCCGTACTCAATTTGCTCGGGCATTGGTGCAAAAGCCGTCGGCGCCCCCTTGGGGGTTCCTGGTTTGGCAGTTTTCATACTTGGCGCGCCAGGGTTTTGGCCGATTAGGCGGGCACGCTCGGCCAGGTAGTCTGGATTCAGCAGGCTCAACCAGTTGCCAGCGGGCGGCGCCACAAAATCAGGGTCGCCGAGATACTGGGCTCGATCGGCAAATGCCAAACGAGCTGCTTCGGTGTAAAGGTGTAGCCATTGAGTGCCTGGAATCCCCGCTTCTAAAGGCAGCTGTGCTGCGTTAGTTTGGTTCAAGGTACCCAAGATCTGTCCAATGGCAATAGCGCCAGAGCTGGGGGGCGGAAAGCCGCAGATGCGGTAGTCGCGTGTATTCGCGCGGTAGTCATGGCACAGGGCCGAGCGCTTGATCGCTTTGTAGTTGGACAGGTCAGCCATGCTCAGCTGACCAGGGTTGCTAGGGTGCAGGTTCACCTTGTTGACGATGGCCTGCGCAATCTCCCCCTCATGCAGGGCTTTGGATCCCCCGGCTGCGATTTTTCTGAGTACTGCTGCAAGGGCAGGGTTACGCAGAACATACCCCACGTCGTGGGGTGTGCCGTCCGGCCTGTAAAAATAGGCCGCTGCTACCGGGTCTTTTTTAAGATGAACCTCTGTTTTCAAGAGGGCGTTCAGCCTGGCGCTAACCTTAAAGCCTCCTTCGGCCAGCACAATGGCTGGCTCTAGCAAAGTTGCCCATGGCAGCGTGCCATATTGCCGATGCACCAGCTCCAGCATCCGCACGGTGCCCGGTGTTCCGACCGACCGGCCTCCGACGACTGCGTCATAAAAAGGCAGGGGTTTGCCGTCAGCGCCGAGGAATAGACGCTCATCAGCGGCAGACGGCGCGGTTTCTCGCCCATCAAAAGCCTCGACCTCCACGCCATTGAAATGCATCATGAACGCACCCCCACCGATACCGCTGCTTTGCGGCTCCACCAGGGTCAGCACCATTTGCACCGCAATGGCGGCATCGACCGCACTGCCTCCAGCGCGAAGTGCCTGGTAACCCGCATCTGTCGCTAGTGGGTTGGCCGCAGCCACGGCAAACCGCTGAGTAGACCAGCCTGGCTTTTCGGCGTATCCAGAGGATCCCTCGGGCTGCTCAGGAACTTGATATCGAAAGGTGGGGGCGGTGGTACAGCCTATCAGTATGGCGACCAGGCCAATCAACAGCAATTTTGTTCTCATGGACACTCCGTTAAATGGGAGTCCATGTTAGCCGTTACAACGCTGGCTGCCAACACGGGCTGGCAAGCAGCCTAGTCTGGTTCTCGGCCAGATGAGTTATCGCGGCGCGAGGCGGATTGCGCCGTCCAGACGGATCACCTCGCCGTTCAACATGTCATTTTCAAAAATATGCTTTGCCAGTTTGGCGTAGTCTTCTGGAGTGCCTAGTCTGGAAGGGAAGGGTACGCTGGCGGCCAGAGAGTCCTGCACCTCTTTGGGCATGCCAAACATCATAGGCGTACCAAAAATGCCAGGAGCGATCGTCATGTTTCGAATGCCATTGCGGGCGAGATCACGCGCGATTGGCAGCGTCATACCGACGATGCCTCCCTTGGATGCACTGTAGGCCGCTTGACCAATCTGGCCGTCGTAGGCGGCGACCGAGGCGGTCGAGATCATGACGCCGCGTTCCCCAGTAGATTCTGGTTCGTTCTTGCACATGGCGTCGGCCGCTAAACGAATCATGTTGAAGCTACCGACCAGGTTTACCGTGATGCACTTGGTGAAGACGCCCAGGTTATGGGCGCCGTGCTTGCCGACTGTTTTCTCTGCGGGCGCGATGCCAGCGCAGTTGACCAAGCCCATCAATTTTCCCAAACTGAGGGCCTTTGCGACGACGGTTTGGCCGTCTGTTTCGTTGCTGACATCACACCTGACAAATGCGCCTCCGATTTCTCGTGCAACGGTCTCACCTTTGTCGACTTGCATGTCAGCGATCACCACCAACCCGCCATGAGCCGCTAGCATGCGCGCCGTGCCCTCGCCCAGCCCTGAGGCTCCCCCCGTGACAATGAATACCTTACCCGCGATGTCCATGGTGTTCTCCGTGATTAGTACTGACGTGAACGTCAATTATGACCCAGCGGTCATGCGTCCCAAATCGCGCATGACATGGTCTGAACCCGCGAAAGCGGCGCGACGACAAGTTCAAGCGATACAGCTTTTGCTGTTACACTTTGATTCCTGGGGTAATCCTCAGGCGCGTAGCTCAGCTGGTTAGAGCACCACCTTGACATGGTGGGGGTCGTTGGTTCGAGTCCAATCGCGCCTACCAATTTTCTATCTCTCAGCCCGACGCTTCTCAGGGTAAACCTTGGGGGCGTCGATTGGGTCCATCCCTAGAATACGGCTCTTCGAGCCAAGGTGCAACTGGCCTTGGATGTAGTTGTAGGAGCACCCATGCATTCAAAAAAAACTGTTGAGCCCGAGAGTGCTCCACGGGTCATTAAAAAGTACCCTAACCGACGTCTCTACGACACAGACACCTCGAGCTACATCACCTTGACGGAAGTGAAGCAATTGGTGATGGACAGCGAGAGCTTTGTCGTTCGCGATGCCAAAACTGGTGAAGATCTGACCCGGAGTATTTTGTTGCAGATCATCCTGGAGGAAGAGGCTAGCGGCTCGCCTATGTTTACCGCCCCGGTCCTGGCCAGTGTGATCCGCTTCTATGGGCACTCAATGCAAGGACTGATGGGTGGCTACCTCGAGAATAATATTCAGACTTTGATGGATTTCCAGGTTCGTTTTGCTGAGCAATCCAAAGGCTTGACCCCTGAAACGTGGACGCAACTGCTGGCCATTCAAGCGCCCGCGTTGCAAGGCATGTTGGGTGGAAGTCTAGAGCAGTCGCGTCATATTTTTGAAAAAATGCAGGAGCAGATGCAAAAACAAACTGGGCAAATGCTGGGTGCGTTTGGCATCAAGCGCTGATGTGCTTAAAGGACAGGACCACCAGAAGATGAGTGAATTGGTTGTTAGTAGTAAAAATGCCGCATCGCCCAGAGTCGGCTTTGTCAGCCTTGGTTGCGCCAAGGCGCTGACAGATTCAGAACTGATTTTGACGCAGCTCAATGCCGAGGGTTACCAGACTTCTAAGACCTTTCATGACGCCGACTTGGTCATTGTTAACACCTGCGGATTCATTGACGACGCTGTCAGAGAAAGTTTGGACACCATTGGCGAAGCACTGGCTGAAAACGGCAAGGTGATCGTGACGGGATGCCTTGGTGCCAAAGGCGGTGACGGTAGTGGGAACTTGGTGCGGCAAATGCATCCGAGCGTACTTGCGGTCACAGGTCCGCAGGCGACCCAGCAAGTGATGGATGCTGTTCATGCGGCTTTGCCCAAGCCGCACAATCCGTTTCAGGATTTGGTGCCCAATGCCTTTGGCGTGGCAGGCATCAAATTAACGCCCAGGCATTACGCCTACATCAAGATCAGTGAAGGCTGCAACCATCGCTGTACGTTTTGCATCATTCCATCGATGCGCGGCGACTTGGTCTCT